>JAKEEH010000502.1 GCA_022616725.1 Limisphaerales bacterium
AGTGTGTTCGTTAGGCTTCTTACTGTTCTCTCCGCGGCAGGTTCCAGGCTGCGAATGCCTTCTGGCTTCCATTCCGATGGTTTAAGCAATCGGCTCATTTTGGGCCGGTAGATGGGCTTGGATTGCCTTAATCAAACGCGCGAGAACCGGTGGCATTCCCTTCACGAGTTCGGCGGGCTTCAAGCGATTCAGTGCAAGCAGATGAGTCGTGGGCTTGCCCTTGCCAAGAAACAGGTACGAATACCAGATGAACGCCTGCTTTTCGTCTTCCGAGTATGTCGAGCCGTCACCTCCGTCTTCTTTCAAAACGACAGCCGTCGCCTGTCGAACACGCTCCGCCAATTTCGCCTGCTCGTTTGGTATGCGTGGCGAACCACCTCCTGCGGCCTGATACTGGGTAGGAAATGCGCGAAGCATCAGGAAATCGAGGTCGAGCGGAGCGGAAAAGAATACGCCGTGTGTTTCGAGCATGTTTGCCCAACCAGGAATAGTCTTGTGATCCGTCAATCCTGGCATTTTAGCAAATTCATCGTCAGCCATGATCTTCGTTCCGCCTTTGCCGTCGCCGATGGAAAGAACTTTTTCACGCGGGACACCGACCTTTATCAACTCAGAACAGGCGTAATGAATGCGGCTCCATCCGCCGCCAACTCGCTCACGGTCGAGGTCGAGTAACGTGAGGTGAGGGATGTCGAGGCCGTGTAGCAGCTTCCATAAATGATTCACGTGTCGTCCGCCAAGAGGCACGACCGAAATCAAATTGGTATCAATCGCAACGCCCGACGCTCTGGCGGCGTGCGGGATTACGATTTCTTCGCTGTCACCTTCGCCGAGAACAACCAGCCGCGCGAAATAGAGTTCCGGGTACGCTCGCACTGCTTCCTTCACGTACTTGAATGCTTCATCCGCTGCTGCTGGAAGAACGATCTTTCTGACGCGAGTTTCCAGTGTACCGGCGTCGAGACGAAGATAGCGAACGTGCTCTGGATCGAGCCGGGACATTATCGCCGGTGAATGACTCGTCAGAACCACTTGCCCTGAACCGGAACTCGCGATTCCCTGCAAAAGTTCGATGATTCTGCCGAGATAGTGCGGGGCAAGGTGATTCTCCGGTTCTTCAACAGCGAACACAGTGAGAGCGGGTGGACGAAGCCGTTCGGCAGAGAACGCGTCCAGCGGGTCGGCGTCACCGGAAAGCTCCTCGCCCTGCTCGCCCGCGACAGCATTTGCTGTCGCAAGCTGCCTTCCTTTGACTGCTTCTTCGATTTGGAACACAGAAGCGACGAGAGAAAAGTAAAACAAGGACTTTAGTCCTTCGCTCAGCCAGTCAATCGAATACTCGCGACCAGCGGCACCGGGACTGAATACCACTTCGACGCGCTTCAGCAATTCATCCAATGCACCTCCCACAGGCTGGAAAGCGACATTCCTGAATGCAGGGAGGTCTTGGAGCTTCCGCCACGCTTTGCCGAGAGATTGGTGCAGGTGCTGGATTGACTGCTCACCTTGCATGGAATCGCGAATGGCCTGTGCCGATTGCTCAACTGATTGTTTCACCATATCCGACCACTCGATGGCGTGGAGAACCCGGTAAACAAGCGAGCCGGATGCCTGCGTCAACTGTTTTGAGGCGTCACGGAACGCGGGGACGTACAGCACGTGGATCATACTCCGTTCGTACGCCTGCATGGGACGCTTGTGCTCGTCCTTCACCTCGTCGGCATCAGTCGTGATCCAGTACGCTTTCTCGTCGATGTCGCCTTCAGCGAGATTACTCCGCGTCCATGCTCCCTCTAATCGCACTCGGCAGAACAGACTGTCCTGCTCACCCAAAACCATGTGATTGAAGCACGCAGGAATCGAAGTGCCTTCCTCGGCTCCGAACAGCTCTGGAAACTCAAGCCGCGCTTCGATCATCAACTCAACACTGGCAATTTCGCCGGGATCGGAGTTGTGCGGAATGTGGAAATCCTCTTGCCGGAGACGTCGGTCGGTTTGCGAGATGCCGAACAGTCTGGCGAGCGCGAGAAGGACGGCGCTTTTTCCAGCACCGTTGGCACCGATGAGCCCCGTAAGGGCATCGAAGTCTACGGTGATCGCTTCCGCGCCAAAAGAGCGGAAATTCTTCAAGGTTAGCCGGGCGATTCTCACGGAGTTTCTTTGGAGTTACCGTCCAAATATTCTCAACAACGGCGGAGGATTGCAATCTTAGCACATTTGCTCCGCAGATCCTGCGACGAATCGGAACGTCGGCGTTCTAAGCTCACCAATCGCTCTCAGTGGACGCTTTGAAGACCAATTCACGCCGCGCGGCAGAAGGTTCCTTTGTGTATCTTCTACACCAAAGAAGTCGCTGTGAGTCGTAGCCTGTCGTCTCGTGAAACAAAGAGTATGAATGCAACAGCAACCACCGAACGCCAAACCCTCGACGTGAAAAATAGCGCAACTGAACTGGGTGTCTGCGAAGAAACAGTCCGTCGCCTTGTTCGTCGCAAGGTACTTCGCAAGCTCCCAGGAATCCGCCACATCCTCATTCCCAAAGGCGAACTCCAGCGGTATCTGAACGCACGATAACTGACAGAAAATCCGCCGCGCTACGTCCTCCCTCAAAAAGCTCACAGTTCCCTGCTCCCCGGTTTCCTCCATCCTCCTTTTCAGCCTTGCGGTATTCGCTCGACCGATTGGGCAATATCCCAAAGCATGTCTCGGAGATCTGATCCACGGAAAACATGCCGCATGTCGCTCAACGGCGCTGACTGAGCGGGTCTTGGCGCACACACAGTTTCAGCGCCAAAACCCGCCTTCCGCTCACTCGAACGGAAATCTCACGGTTGAACCGCACGGTAGAAACGACGCGGGTCCGCCATGGCTTGTGGATCCCAGCCGACCCCACAAGGGGGGCCGTAGTCTTGCGAGGCGTCTTCGAATCGCCAGCCCTCCATCGCATTTCCGTGCCGGTATTCAAAACGGGGTAGAGCCATTGCGTTTGTGTAAATCGGTGCCCAGTTCTGAAGATCGGTGGAGGTTTCGATTACGACCGGCTGACCGTGCCAACTGCGCAAGGCCACCGTGGCAGACGAACCATCGCTGGCGATAGACTGCAGCATTGGCGCGAAAGGACACGTTTGGGTGCCCTGCTCCTGGATGTTTGTGGCACCCGATCGCACGCTCACGGGCGTA
>JAKEEH010000503.1 GCA_022616725.1 Limisphaerales bacterium
AGGCTTCGTTGGTGGAGAATGAAGCGGCAATTCTGGCGCTCGACCAGAATCTCGCCGCGAAGGAGCGTGAGAATACTCATCTGAGCAAGCAACTCGCTGCGCGAGACCAGAAGTTGAAAGTTTTCAGACGTTCCAAGCTTTTCCGTTTGCGGAACGCACTATTAGCCGATCCGTGGTCGATGCGAAAAGTCGGCAAGATCGTCTATCTGACCGCCGGACTCATCGCACCCTCAACGGTGAGGCGCATGGCGGCTCCACTGGTCGCCAGACTGCGCGAAATCGCGCTGCAAGACACGCGGGCAACGCCCGTTCCCTCTTATACGGTTACGCCACTTCAGCCGCCAAACGACAAGCGGCCGCGCGTGGTCCATGCCATCGCCAATTTCATGCTTGGCGGATCTTCGCGACTGGTGTTCGATCTGATCGAGCACCTTGGCAATGCATACGAACAGCGGGTCATCACCAGCTTTATTCCCAGTCCGCCGGCCTACGACGGAATAGCCATTGAGCAGTTTCGCCGCCTCAACTCACAACTGCCGATCATCGATTATATGCAACGTTACAGGCCATCGTTGATGCACGTGCACTATTGGGGCGAAACCGACAAGCCCTGGTACGACCACGTTTTCAAAGCGGCTGAACAGTACGGTTGCAAAATCATCGAAAACGTTAATACGCCAGTCGAACCTTGGCTATCGGACAGAATCAATCACTATGTTTTCGTCAGTGATTACGTGCGCACAACGTTTGGCGTCGAGAGTAACAAACAGTCGACAATCTATCCGGGCAGTGACTTCAGCCTGTTTGCCGCAGAGAATGCCCCTCCTGACGACTGCATCGGAATGGTCTATCGGTTGGAGCGGGACAAGCTGAACGAGCACGCGATCGCGCCATTTATCAAAGTGGCCCAGGCGAGGCCGCAGACAAAGATCGTGATTGTCGGCGGGGGCACTTATCTACAGCCGTACAAAGAGGCTGCTTCGGCGGCTGGAGTAGCCGACTGCTTTGATTTTACCGGCTATGTCGCCTACGCCGACCTTCCGGCTTATTACCGCTGGATGAGCGTGTTCGTCGCACCGGTATGGAAGGAAAGCTTTGGCCAGGTTTCGCCATTCGCAATGAACATGGGTATTCCGGTTGTGGGTTACGACGTCGGAGCGCTGCACGAAATCATCGGCAACGCGGAGCTGCTGGCACCACCCGGCGACAGCGCGCGTTTGGCGCAAATCATTATTGAGCTCCTCGATGATCGCGAGAGACGCCTGCGGATAGGTAGAGAAAACCGGCAACGCGCAGAGAAGCTGTCGGTCGACGCGATGGTCAGAGAATATCGGGCTCTGTACGAGCAACTGTTGACGGTAGGTTAATGCGCATCGCGCTGTTCGTACACTGCTTTTTCCCCGATCACTTCTACGGCACGGAAACCTACACCTTCGATCTCGCCCGCAATTTGCTCGAAATGGGCCATGAGGCTGTTGTTGTTTCGGCTATCTTCCCCGGCGAACGCGGCACGGAACAGGTCACAAGCTATTACGAGTTTCAGGGTATTCCGGTTCACTGCATCGATAAGAACCATAACCCCAATATTCGCATCAAGGACACGTATTACCAACCTGCCAACCGCGATGTTCTGCGTGCGCTTCTTATAAGGATCAAGCCGGATGTCGTTCACGTCACTCATTTGATCAATCACACAGCGGTGCTGTTGGAAGTAGCGCGCGAACTAACCATTCCGACCGTGGCGACGCTGACCGATTTCTTCGGTTTTTGCTACAACAACAAACTTGAGGCTGCCGACGGCTCGTTGTGCCGCGGTCCGAATCGGCGACGAACCAATTGTCTTTCCTGCCATGTAAAGGCGAGCGGAAACAGCAAGGGTGCAGGAAGGCTCAGCAGGTTATTGGCGAAGCCAGCGTGGTGTTCGTTTACTGCTCACGCCATGTACGCGTTGCAGCGTGTCCCTGGATATCGCACCGGTGCGCTGGCCAGTACTGTGCAAGACATTGCGCGTCGGCCGGATATTTTGGCCGAGTGCTACGCGTCCTACCGAGCGGTTATTGCGCCGACGCATTTTCTCCGAGATGCCTACATTGCCAACGGTTTGCAGGTGCCTATCAGCAACATTCGTTTTGGGATTGATTTTCCCCGCGGACCTAAAGCAATACCGCCTTCCGACGCGCCGCTCAGATTCGGTTTTGTCGGGCAGCTTGCGCCGCATAAAGGCACTGACATCCTGATCGACGCCTTTCGCCAGCAACCTTCAGGCAGTTGCGAGTTGCACATTTTTGGACCGGACGATCAGGACCCCAGCTTCATGGCAGAGTTGCGCCTCAAGGCGTCCGGATGTGCAGTGCAATTTCGCGGCACCTTTCCCAAGGACTACTTGCCAGTCGTCTTTGACGAAATCGACATTCTGGTAATTCCCTCGCGCTGGTACGAGAATAGTCCGCTGGTCTTGTTGAACGCGTTGGCCAGTCATACGCCCGTCATCGTCTCGGACGTCGCGGGCATGACCGAGTTCGTCGATGAAGGTGTTAATGGTTATGTGTTCGACCGCGGCAACGTGCAAGACTTGATCAAAGTGATGCATAGAATCGTTGATCGTCCTGATAAAGCACGCGCATTGTTTGCGTCGACTCACTATCAAAAAACGACGGCCGCCATGACGCGGGAGGTGTTGGAAATATATGAAGCATCGATGACGGCTGAGGGGTGAGGAATGATAACAGGGCGAGAAAGCGGGATGGACTTTGAGATGGGGTGCCGTCTGCCGGTCGATGATTGGGTTTGGCTCAATCGCGTTGGCGCGTTTCAGGAGCCTGGCTTGCGCGCACATGTCAGTCCGTTTCCACCGCCCGCGCTGATGCAAAACGTATCCGGCCTCGTCAGTGAAGAGGACTTTGCCAGCCATGGCGCGGACTTTTACCTTGCGCTGTCGCAGGCATCGCCGGCACCGTTGTCTGCGTATAAAAGTCTGCTTGATTTCGGCTGCGGCTGCGGTCGTCTGGCCCGTTTGTTCAAGGGCTATCCGGGGTCGGTTCACGGCTGCGATATCGATCGCCGGCACGTCGAATGGGTGGCGCAAAATCTCAGCTTCATGGAATCAAAGCTTTCGTCAGTACGTCCGCCGACGCCCTATGAAGACGGACAGTTCGACGCGATCATCTCGATTTCCATATTTACCCATTTGAATGAAGCCAGTCAGGATCAGTTTTTAGCCGAACTAGCGCGGTTGAGTAGTCCGCAAGCGCATCTTTTTTTGACGGTGCATGGTCAAAGAGCGCTGTCTCGCGCGGTCAACGAGCCGACGATTCGCACCATGCTGGCAATGGACGAAAGCGCGTTTCGGCGTGCACGCGATGAGTTTGCTGATGGCAAACACGCGTTTATTCTTCAGCAAGGCCATTTGACTACGACTGTCGACGCCGCCTCAACGGGGGCCAGAAGAATCGTCACCGACCCGTTTGAGTATGGCATCACCTTCATCCCGGAGCGGTACGTGAGGGATCATTGGGGCCGTTGGTTTGATATCGTCGATTACCGCCACGGTGCGCTACATTCCTTTCAAGATATTGTCGTCCTACGTCCAAAGAAAGGCGGCATAAGCTGAAATGTCTAGTCCTCGGCGGGGCCGGATTTCTTGGGGCTAATTTGTGCCGCAGCCTCCTCGCTGAAGCCAACGAGTGCGCGTGTTTTACCGTCCTCGCGTAAAGCCTTCGTTCGCAGTGGAGAAAGCGGCGATGAACCATGCGCTCCGCATCACGACCCCAGGTGGGGCTGGGGTCGGCCGCCCTCCACGCCATGCAAGCTCCAGTTGATCTTCGTCGCTGGCTGCCCGCATCGGCGGTCATACTCTGGCTCGCGTTCGTGGGCTGGGCAATATGGCAGCACGTCCAGGCGAGCGGGCAGCCCTTAATATACGACGCGATCACCTACTGGCTCAAGGCTAAGAACGTGTGGGCGAGTGTTGCCCAGGGCAACTGGGTGAACCCGCTTGGTATCGACCCCACGTTTCGTCCACCCGGCACGGTGCTGATGTCGTATCCGTTCGGGTTTGTAGAATCACCCGAGGGTTTCCTATTTCGTTCGGTTTTTCTCGGCATCGTTTTTCTGGCCGCCGCCGTGTTCGTGATCGCGGGGACGTTGCGGCGCTCCGCTACGCGCCGCTGGGATGTCGCTTGTGTCGCGCTCTTCCTCTGCGCGCTGCCGATGTTCTACCACTTCGAGTGGTCGAGCGCTTCCGCCTCGCCTGGATACTGGGGCCTTACCGACTGCTTCTTGGCCGGAACGGCGGCGCTCGCTTGCTCGGCCGCAATCCTCGGTGCGGCCGGAGTCTCGTGGGGGTGGACGGCGGTGGCCGCGCTTCTGGCGAGCCTCTGCTTTCTCACCAAACCGGCCGGCGCGTTGATCGTTGTAACGGTCATGTGCACGTGGTTCGTGATCGTGCTTGCTCGTCTCTGGGCTGCGCGTTCCGGAGGGGAATTCCGGCTGCCCGGTTGGCGGACACTCGGCACTGGCGCATTCGTCTTCGGTGCCCTGTGCGGCCCGGTGCTCCTCGCCGGGTTCCGCTCGAGCTATTTCTCGGCGGAGAACGTGGCATTCGGGGATCGGGTGCTCAAGGTGATGACAGACAGTTGGCTGTCCGTCACGCCGTCTTTGCTGCATTCGATGATCCACACCAGCTTCGGCTACGCCTCTGTCATCGCACTGGTCGCTGCGGTGCTAGCCGGGCTCGGCCGTCTCCGTTCGCGCAAAGGAGCGCTGGCCGGAGAAGACCGGGTGCTGGCTGTTGGCGGCCTGCTTACGGCGATCGTCGGCCTTGGCGTAGGTTTCTGGTTCTGGTGGATCAAGACCGGCGGTTCCCAGGTGCGGTATTTCTATCCCTTTGCGTTAATGGCGGTGATGAGCATCCTGCCGCTGACGTTTCTCGCGCTTGAGGCAGCGTCGCAGCGGGCGCGAAATGTCGTGCGAGCCCTGCTGCTCTTGCTGCCCTTGAATGGCGCGATTCTGCTGGCGCAGTCCGATCCGTCCGCTGTCTGGCAGCGGATTTCCGGGGTCAATCTGGCTGCCAATCCTGCGGGCCCGGATGTTGTACTTGGGCGCACGGTGCTCGATGCGGTGAGGCAGGAGGGCCGGGTAACGACCCTCTACGCGGCCAGTTCCGGCGATACGGGCGTCATCGAAAGCCTCTGGGAATTTGAGCAACTGGCCCATTCCAATCTCCCGAACATCCGGGTCAAGCGCCCATTCGACTGGCAACGCCCGACGACATTCAGGTTGGAAGAGATCCGCGCGGCTGATTTCATTCTCTCCCCGTTCGTTAGAGACGCGCGCGAGCGCGAACGGCGGCTCACGATCCCCTCGGTGGACAGCTACAGCGCCCAGCAGCACTTATTCGAGGCATGGTTTTCCGGCATCGGTGCGAAGGAAGGGGTGCAGGTCTTCGGAGAGACCGACCGCTTGTGCCTACTCCGCGTCGTCGACCATGGGCGATTGGAAGCCGCCCTGGAGGTGTTGAAGGGCAGCCGGCGATGGCATCCGGAATTCTTGGCCGCTAACCCGCAGACCTGGCGGAGCGATAACGAAATACAGGCGCGGCTTGCCGGGCGGCGCCCTGATGCTTCGAGGGTCGGATTCGGCGGACTTTTTCATATCGAGGCGCTCTATCTGGAGCGGGAAGGCGCGGGTGTGCGTATCGATCTATGGTGGAAAAGGGAAAAGGAGCCGCCTCCCGGTGAATGGTTCTTTTTCGCGCATCTGGTCGACGCAGGCGGGGCGAT
>JAKEEH010000090.1 GCA_022616725.1 Limisphaerales bacterium
TGAAACACCTGGAAAAGCTTATCAGCGTAGCGCGTGTCGAATCCGACGCCATTGTCGCGCACGAAATAGATCGTGCCTGCCTCCTGGCGCGAAGCGCCCACTTCGATGTCCGCCGTGGCGTGGCGGCGGCGGGTAAATTTGAACGCGTTGGAGATCAGATTGACGAGAACCTGGCGCACCAGAGCGGGATCGCCGGTAGCTTCGGGAAGATCGCCAATCGCAACACGCAGCTCGCGGCCGGGCTCGAGATGTTTCAAATCGTCGGCCACGCTTTGCGCCAGTGAAGCCATGTCGATCCGAGCCCGGTGCAGCTCCGTGCGGCTCAAGCGCGAAAAGCGCAATAAGTTGTCGATCAAGTCAGCCATGCGCTGTGTATTGAGACAGATAACGTCGAAAAGCTTCGCCGCTTCGGAGTCCAATTGCTTGTGGTGCTCCTCCCGAATGATGTGCGCAAAACCCCCAATGGCTCGCAGCGGAGCGCGCAGGTCGTGCGAAACAGAGTACGAAAAGGCCTCGAGTTCGCGGTTGGCTTCGGCCAGTTCGGCGGTCCGTTCGCGCACGCGCAGCTCCAGTTCAGCATTGAGTTTGCGCACTTCATCGGCCGCTTTCTTCTGTTCAGTGACATCGACGGATACGATCAGTACGCATTTGCGGTCTGCGCCTAACGTCAGCGGCAACTTGCGCGTCGTGTACCAATGGGCAGATCCATCGCGATGAGTGAATGGTTCGACGACGTCCCTGGGCGTGCCGGTGTCGATCACTTCGCGATCGTCCGCCAGCCATTGGGCGACCTCCCTCGCGCTCATCTTCAAGCGCCGGTGAAGTTCCAGGTGGGAATGGCCGACGATCTGGTCCAGCGCCACTCCGTAGCCCGCGGAGAGAGCTTCATTTGCCAGCAGAATGGCGCCATCGCGATCCTTGACGAGGATGATGCTGGGGTTGGCGTCGAGGACGCGACGCAGCAACGTTTCACGTTCGACCAAAGCTGCTTCAGCGTTCTGCCGGTCAACGGCGGCGGCAAGGATATACGCCACCGCTTGCAGGAAGTGGATTTCATTGGCGCCGAAATCGCGTTCGGCCCGGTGCAGCGCCGATAAGACGCCGAAACAGGAATCCTTGCCTTGAATTGAAATGGAGACTCCGCTGTTGATCCCGCGCTCGACAAAGAGCGTCGGCGGCGCAAACCGTTGTTCAGAGGCGAAGCTGCGCACGATTACCGGGCCTTTGCAGGACAGAACGTAGCCGGGATGGTAACGCATGCTGGCATCCAGACGGGCGCCAAGGATCTCGGGGGGCCATCCAGCGCCCGCCCGCAAACGCAGTTCGCGTCCCCCGCTCAGCACGTCGAAATAGGCGACGTGCGACACATCGAGCGTGTGCTGGACCATGACGACGGCATGCTGGTAAAGCGAAAGCAACGAACCGGATAACGCTTTTTGACCGAAGGCGGCGACGATCTCCTGCTGCCGCGCGCGGGCGCTGAGTTCGCGTTCGGCTTTTTTCCGCTCCGAAACGTCACGAACGATGACCAGGGTATGCGGACTGCCGTTGAGATCGAAGGTTGAAACGTTCACTTCGGCATCGAATTCGTGTCCCTTGCGGTCGAGGGCGCGGACTTCATATTGCGTCGGCACGGTTTCGCCGCGAGCGCGGCGTTCGATGCGTTCGGCGACCATAGCGCGGGATGCCGGCGCCAGCACATCCAGAACAGGCCGGCCCAACAGGTCCGCCGGCATTTCGTACCCGAAAAGCCTGAGATAACCGGGGTTTACGAAGACGTGAACGCCGCGGCGGGAGACACCAATGGCATCGAGGGATTTCTCGAAGAGGGTGCGGAACTTGGCTTCACTCTCCTGGAGGGCTTTCTCGGCTGCCTTGCGTTCAGTAATGTCACGGGTAAAGCAACGCGCGTGGACGAAGCGGCCATCGTGGCGCAGCACGCTGGCATCCAGTAAAGCCGTCTTGATCGATCCGTCGCGCGCCCGGAGGCGGACTTCGCGGTTCACAAACCCGGGACCGTCGTTCAGGCTGGCGAGGATTTCACCCGGCGGATCGACGTGGAATTCGCGAATGGAGCGCCCCAGATACTCCTCGGGCGGGTAACCCAACAGGGCCAGTTCCGCGGCGTTGGCCCAGAGGATCGTGCCGTCGGCGCCCATCCAACTGATACCGAGATTCGCATTCTCCACCAGGTCGCTCAGTTCTTCCTCCTTGCGGCGCAGATTAGCCGCGGCGCCTTTCAAACGGCCCAGGACTATGCTTGAAACCACCGACGAGGCCAAAAACCCGAACAATGGGACGACCTCGTTTGTCGCAAGGGAGAGTTGATTCAGCGGTGGAAAAACAAAAAGATCGATCAGCACCGCCCCAAGAATCCCCGTAAGTATTCCGCACCATGCCCCCCCGAACCACGCGCCGATGCAGACGGCGATAAACGGCAACAGAAACGCTGCGCGATCCAGCGCCGGACCGATCGCCACCTGCAAGGCCACGGCTATCGCGCTCGCGCCAAGGGCCAGGGCAAGCCAGGCAATCTGACGCAGTTTCTGCGGCGGAGCAATGCGTGTGAATATCGCCGTATCCATTCTGAACTTTGCGACCGCAGAGTATGCGGCTGGGCGGTTGGCGGCGCCACAAAACTGTTTCAGGCCAGCGCAAAGGCTGGCCCCGGATATGCTGAGAAAACTGAACGCGTGGGATAGTTGTCGCCCGGGCTGCTTTTAAGTGGAGAGGACATCGCTGGTGGTGAGGCTCGGGCGTCGCAAGACCAATCACTACCTAGTTTGACCGCTGCAGGTGACAGTGGGAATGCCCTCATCACCTCGACAGAGCCGGTAGGTGATAACCGTCCTCAAGGACCCGGTGGCACTCTCCCGGCTCTTTTCTTGCGGCAAAAAAA
>JAKEEH010000504.1 GCA_022616725.1 Limisphaerales bacterium
GCCGACGAATCTTTCATTGTGTACTACGGGACACAGACCTGTTCGTCGCAAACTCGGGTTAGAACGACTGCCAGGTGCCATCGATATGCAGCGAGCCGGTGGCGCTCCGGATTGCCGTGGCGTGGTCGCCGGCGGCGGCGCCTCCCAACATCGTGAACGTCGTATTATCACCCGGTGCATCGAACTGGGCATAGCCCATCGCAACTCGCCCGGTCAGATCCCCGAAAGGCGAATGATTCGGGTTGTCCACAACCGGATTGTCGATGATCTGCCCAAAGAGCCCGAAGTGAGGAGCTGGCGTTTCGGACAGACCGATCCTGTCAAGTCGCATGTGGAACAATGTCAGCACGGCCAGTGACTGATTAGGCGAATTCTGAGGCGCAAGAAATGTGTGCCATTCGAGGAGGTCGTGCCCGCGGATGGGAAATTCGACTCGGACGCGCAATACGGTTCCTGCCGGCAAGGGCGGCACCTGCGGCGTTGGCCAAACGAGGCTGAAATCAGTCACTGTTCCTTCCGCAAACAGTTGAAAGCGGTGGGCGTACTTCGCGGAAGCGGCGACCGCGGGCTGACTGCAAATCACGGAGCCAGCCCCCAGCATCCCGAGTCCCTTCAGGAAGGCACGGCGGTTGGGCGTGGCTACTTCGGGTAGTGGCATAATTGTTTTCATAGGCTGGTTGGTGTTGATGTTGTTTTCGTCGTTTCGGGTCTTTGCCGTTACTCCCTTACAACAGGAAAAGCGGAGAAACCTTACGCCCTATGTACGCAAGAGGAATTGCAACCAAGGAGTTGCTAGAGACTGCTAATGGGCTGCGGGAGCTGAAGACTGTTTTTCGACTGTGGCTTCCTGGAACTCTTCGAGCTGCTTCCGCCATTCAGCGGCCCGTTCAGATTGGCCCTGGGCTTCGTAGAGTTGCATAAGGTTCTGGACGAGTTCCTTGAGGCGCGGTTTGCTTTCAGCAGGATTCAGAACGTCGAGCCGCATTTTGACCTCGCGTTGCTTCATTCCCTCATAGCCGGACAACAGCAAAGGCTCCGCTTCCGTGTATTTCTTTTGACCGAGCAGACAACTGCCCAACAGACTTCGCGCGTGATAAGTTTGCCAGCCATCTGGAAGCTTCTTTTCGCGAATGGCTAGGCACTCACGAGCCATCGACTCGCCAGCGACGAATTTCTCGCGGACCAGCATGGCGAAAGTGAGGTCCGCGAGCAGGGTAGCCAAACTGAGATGTTCGGGAGCCAGTCGGGTGTGCACATTTTGCAGCCACTCCCCATAAGAGTCCTCAATCTCAGGAAATCTGTTCTGTAGTGTGAGCAACGTCACCAGGTTATGGACCATTAAACCGTATTTGTGTGGCGGCATTTGGGGAGCAGAGGTCGATTCGAGCAAAAGGGTCTGGCGATACCACTGTTCCGCTTCATCGACCTTCCCGATTTGTTGCAACACCGAGCCGAACCAGAAGTTTAAGTTAGGATCCGCCCTTTCACTCTCCGGACGCTTGTTCTGGATGGCGATGGCCTCGCGGATATTTTGTTCGGCCTCAGACAGTTTTCCCTGCCCGACGAGAGGCTGAGTCAGGTTCATAAGAGTGTTCCTGATATCAGCACTTGTTCCCTGATAAATGCGCCGCTCAATGGTCAACTGTTCTTTCAGCGCCCCTTCGGCTTTGGCAAACTCGCCCGAATCGACAAGGACTCGGGACAGCGCGTATAAGGTCCAGGCCACGTCAGGCATACTGCCAACCTTTCGCATAATCGCTAACGACTCGCTCACGAGTTCCTCAGCCTCGGCCCATCGTCCCTGCCTCCTGCGAAGTGAGCCTAATGTGCGTAGTGACCAAGCCACTTGTCTGCTGTGATCTCCGTAGCGCTTCCGCTTCAAAGTCAACGCTTCCAGCGTAAGTAATTCAGCCTCCTCGTACTTACCCTGGGTCTCGAGAACGCCCGACAAGTCCCCCAGTGCCGTCGCAAGGCCAGCGGGGTCAATCGGCGCAAGCTTACGGGCGATGGCTAGCTCCTCTCGAGAGAGCGCCTCGGCGTCGGGAAACTTGCCCATCGCGCTGAGCGTAAGGACCAGACGGTGAAGCGAAACGACTACTTGCTCGTCGCCATCCCTAAGGAATTCCTTGTACAGCCCCAAAGACTCGCGGTACATGCGCTCAGCCTTTTCAAACTCGGTCAGCGACTGATAAACGTCGCCAATCGTAGCTTGGAGCTCGGCCACAACCAGTGGCTGGACTTCCAAATCCTTGGCGACACGCTCGGCAGTTTCGTCGAGGATCTCTTGAAGCACGGTCGTGTCCCGGCCCGCAGCCTTCGCCGGGCCGACGCCGGAGAGCATGTCCTTGAGGAACTTCGCCACCTGCTGGCTCTTGGCGGCTTCCGTTTGCGCCTGCTCGCGCTCGCGTGCTTCATTGGCTTGCGCATTTTGTGCTTGCTGGCGTAATCGGCTTTGCTCCCGTTCTGCCAGCGTAGCGCGAATCGCCTGCCAGGTGCTCACCGCAACTCCTGTCACCAACATAACAGCGACAGCAGCGGCGGCAGTGAAAGCTGTCTTGTTCCGTCGAATTGCTTTCTGAAATCGGTAGAGATTACTGGGCGGGCTGGCCAACACCGGTTCATCGCTCAAGTGACGCTCGATGTCGCGAGCCAGTCCGTTGGCCGTCTCGTAACGCCGTGCGCGGTCCTTCTCCAGGCACTTCATCACGATCCAATCCAGATCCTTGTCGATTTTGGATTTTGGATTTTGGATTTCGGATTTACCCGAACCAGCCAAGTGTGCTACGCGTTCTTGCGTCAACCGCGTACTCGGTTTGACCGGTTCGACTTCGCGAATCGTGCGACGCATTTCGTCCAGACCTGCCTTCAGCAAGTCCTTCGTGTCAAATGGTGTCCGGCCAGTGAGGAGTTCGTAGAGCAGCACTCCCAAACTGTAGATGTCGCTGCGCGTATCAATGTCCAGTCCGCCCAATTGTGTCTGCTCCGGACTCATATACGCCGGCGTGCCGAGAAACTGTTCGAATGCAGTGAACAGAGTTTGATCTGTCAAGCGTCCCTGCGTGGCCTTGGCAATGCCAAAATCGATCACCTTGGGAATTGGAACGCCATCCTGCGTTGCGACCAGTACGTTCGATGGCTTGATGTCGCGGTGGATGATTCCTTTCTGGTGCGCGTGCTGGATCGCGCTGCAGACCTCGATGAACAAATCCAGACGCTGACGCGTGGTGAGATTGTTCTGATCGCAGTAATCAGTGATTTTGATGCCTCCGACCAACTCCATCACGAAGTAGGGCCTGCCCGCGTCGGTGGCGCCGGCATCCAGCACTTTGGCGATGTTCGGATGGTCCATCAGGGCCAGCGCCTGGCGCTCGGCCTCGAAGCGCGCCACGACCTGCCGAGTATCCATGCCCAGCTTGATGACCTTGAGCGCAACCTTGCGGCGAATTGGCGCCTCCTGCTCTGCCATATAGACCACCCCGCAGCCGCCGTGGCCGATCTCCTGGAGCAACCGATATCGGCCAATCCGATCGCCCGGCTTTTCGGTCAATGGCGCAGTAAGACTGTCTTTGCTCTGGCCGCCTGGTGACGGTGGGCCCGGACCTTCTGGCTTCAGTTCTCCACCTTCCGGCTTCTTTTCTCCGTTCTCCGTTTCCAGTCCCAGTCCCAGCAGGCATTGGCCGCAGTATCCCCCCGGGCTGTCGGCTGGAATAGCCTTCCCGCACTCGCTGCACTGGCCGCCGCCACTCATTTCCTATCTGTAGAAAACAGAATTGCCCGAAAACCTTACGGAAAAAATGCTCTCAATGACCCAGAATTGAGATCAGATGCCGAATCTCCTCCTTCACTTCCGCCTCCGAGGAGACCGTCTCCGAAACCTGCTCCCGCAGGAGCGCGCCGAAGCGATGGCGCAATCGGTGAATTGCCACGTCGATCGCTCCCACACTGACTCCGCGTTTCGCCGCAAGCTCCGCCCTCGACGCAGTCCCATGTCCGCCCGGAAGGAATCCTTCCAGTTGGTCGAACAATTCGCTCTTCTCCTCGCCAGCGTACTCGCGGCGCAAGGCACTCATTGTCCGCTCCAACACGGCGAAGGCCCAGCGCCGTTCAAATACCATTTCGGGCGTCAGGCCGTCGGCGGGTTCCAGAGCGTAGCGGGTCTCTGCATCGGCGCCATCCAGCGAGATGAGCGGGCGACGCCCGCCCCGGCGTTGCGCGTGCGCGCGTTCCCGTTCGTTCGCGAGGAAGTTCTTGAGGGAGGCCAAAAGGAAGGAACGAAACCGTCCATGCTCCGGCCGCACTGAAGCCAGCCCTTTCCTTCCCAGCAGCCGGGCGAAAAACTCCTGAGTCAAATCCTCCGCATCATGAGGTTGCCGTCCCTGCCGCCGGCAGAATGCATAGAGCGGATACCAATAGATGGAACACAAGTGGGCGAGCGCGTCCCGGGCAGCCGTGCCGTCGTCAGCCCGGGCCGCCGTCAACACCAGTGTCCAATGTGTGGTGCAAAACCCTGCTCCGGTTTTCGGCATGTCACCCGCTCGAAAAGCTGACGGCATATTAGGGGCTTCCGTCTGAACAATATCCCTATTCGCGGGCTGAAAACAATCGCGAAATCGGCAGTCAAAAATCGGTCGAATCCTGTCTTCGCGTTGCTCGCGCCGAGACTGGGAAAATGTCGCAGATCAGCAGCACCTACGGAGGAGGCCAACACAACTTTGGCTTTTGGTCTTTGGGACTTCTGCCTATAACCCTGCGCATGTTCAGAACTTCCATTGTTGGATTTTTATGCCTCATCGCTTTGGTTTGCTGTGCCGATGATTGGCCCCAATGGCTTGGACCGCAGCGCGACGGAGTCTGGCGCGAAAGCGGGATTGCGCAGAGGTTCCCGTCGGATGGACTGAAATTTAAGTGGCGC
>JAKEEH010000505.1 GCA_022616725.1 Limisphaerales bacterium
ATGATTGGATAATAGGTCCGGGCGATGTTATTGCCATCCCACAGGAGGCGAAAAGACTCTTCCATCCAGAATTTCGCGCGATCCCATTCGCGGAGTTGGATATGATGCCAGCCCATATGCGCGGTGACGTAATAGCTGTTGGGGTCGAGTTGGATGGCTCGGTGGAAGTAGGGCGCCGCTTCGTCGTGGCGGCGCAGCCAGTGCAGACACATGCCGTAGCGCATGGGGCTGTACGGGTCGCGCGGGTTTAAGGCCGAAGCTTTGGCAAACCACTCCATCGCCTGGGCCGTGAGGTGTTCGTAGCCTTCGGCGCCGTGCCAGCTTTGCAGCCGCAGGGTCTCGCCGATGTTGTAGGCCGTCTCAAAATTTTTTGGCTCAACCGCAAAGGCCTGTTCCCATGCGGCAAGGCGGGCAGTGGAATAGTGGGGGTGATTCTCGGCTGCGGTAAGCCAGCGCTGTTCGCGGGTGCCTCGCCAGGTTTGATAGCCGAGCGCACCGATGGCGCCAAGAAGGAGTAAGATGACTCCGATTCGCAGCAGAGTTGAAGAGTTGAAGGGTTGAAGAGTTGAAGAGTTGAAATGGCCGGCCAAAAGAGCCACGAGCGTGAGCGCGAGGATGGCATTGGCGGGGATGTGCATGTTGAAATCGAAGAAGGAATGTACGAGGACCGCCGCCAGACCGACCGACGCGCCGAGGAGGAATGCGGGGTTCAAGCGTTCAAGGGACCTCCAGTTTCGAATCACGCCCGAAAAGAACAACGCCCATGCTGAGGCGACAATCACGCCACCGACAATCCCCCAATCGACCAGGGTGTTCAGATAATCATTATGGACCCTGTCGGGCCGATTTTGGGTCTGGGTGTCGGCCTGGCGATACTGACGGTACCGATAATCGAAATGCGCGGGACCGACCCCCCACACCAGGTGATCCTGCCACATTTTCCAGGCGGATTTCCAAATCCTGATCCGCAGGTCAGCCGTTTGCGACTCGAACTTCATTTGATTGTGCCGGTTGAACGACAGATCCGCCCTGGTAAGGAATACCGCAGTGGTGATGCCCAGCACGGCCAGAATTCCAAGCGCTTGCAACCGGTAACCGGCTTTGAGCGCCAGCCAGAGCAGCAGGAACGAGATTGCCACCCCTGTGGCGAGCCAGCCGCCTCGCGAGACGCTCACGATAATCCCGACGAAGATGGCCAGGCACGCGTAACCGACAAATATCTTCCGCAAGTAACCTCCCCCCCGGCGACGAACGAGTCGTTGAATCGTCGAGCCATCGAATCGTTGAACAGCGACCTGCGACTTCCCCGTCTCCTCCGTGGGATTAGTTCGGTAGATGGTGTAGGCGAGCGCCAAAGGGAACAGCATCTCCAGGTATCCGGCCAGGTTGTTAGGGCAAATGAAGGTGCCCGAGCCGCGTTTGCGATAGTTGTCCGGACGCAGGAAGTGCCAAACCGAGTTCGAGTCGGTGAGAAACTGCACTAAGGCATAGAGCCCGATGCCCATGCCGAGAAGGATTAGCGTAGCGACGATGATTTGGACGTTCTCCGCGCGGCGCAAATTGTTCAGGATCGCGAGGAACAGACACCCATAGACAAACACTTTGATGACTTCTTGCCGCGCCAGGTATTCGATCTCGGCGGTCGCGTATCGACCAAGGGCGTAAGCCAGGAAAGCCACCACCGCCCAGCACATCGGCGGCCAGGTTAAACTGCGGCGAGGGCTGATGCAGAGGCGCACCGCCCAAACGGCCAGCACCCCCAGAACCAGCCATTGGACTATAACGAAATCCTGTGGCCGCACGGCCCCCGTGGCTAATGGCGAAAAGACGAGAATCCCCAGGACCAGTCCAAGGATGGTCCGCTCGCACCAGACGTCGGCCGGGGAAGAGTCGAGTCGTTGAATCGTTAAATCGTTGAATCGTTGAGGCATCTCAACTTTTTCACGCTTTAACGCTTCAAGCATTTCAGGATTAACTCAATTCCGCACGCTTTTTAACTCTTTAACCCTTCAACTTTTCAACCCTGCAACTCGGAAAGGAATTCCCTCGGGTCGGTGATTTTGCCGGTCAGGGCGCTGGCGGCGACGGTCATCGGCGAAGCCAAAAAGACTTGCGACTCCTTGTGCCCCATGCGGCCGGGGAAATTGCGGTTGGTGGCGCTGATGCACTTCATTGGCGTGTTCATCCGGCCAAACGTGTCCACCGGGCCGCCGAGGCAGGCCGCGCATCCGGCATTCTCGGTCATCTGCACGCCGGCATCGACGAGGATTTCCCACACCGTCTTCTCGCCCCAGCGCACCGTCTGCAGGTCGTGGACGATTTCAGGCGTGGCAGGCACCCCAAAAGTGTCAATGGCGACGCGTTTGTTCCGCAAGACGCGGGCAAACTCCAGGAAATCGCTCGTTTTGCCGCCTGTGCACGAGCCGATGTAGGCCCGGTCGAGCCTGATGTGGTTCAACTCTTTGGCTTTCTTCCGCTGCCCCGGATCGGGATGGCACGCCACCGTGGGCTCCAGCTTTGATAGATCGACTGTCAACTCGTAAGCAAAGTTTTCGTCCTTGTCCCGTTCTACGGGTTCGTAAGTCGATTTCGTCCCGTTGAGTTTGCACCGGTAATCGACGTGGGCGCGAGTCTGGGTGTCACATTCGAAAATGCCGTTCTTGCCGCCCGCCTCGATCGCCATGTTGGCAATGGTCATGCGGTCGTCGATGGACAGGTTGGCCACGGCCGGCCCGTCAAATTGCATTGCGCGATAGGTCGCCCCGTCAAAACCGATTTCCCCAATGCAGTGCAGAATCACGTCCTTCGCCATTACGCCCGGCTGCAACTGGCCTTCAAGCCGGAAATGCATGGTTTCAGGAACTTTGATCAACAGTTTGCCCGTGCCCATCACAAAGCCCGCGTCCGTGTTGCCAATGCCCGTGGCGAACTCATTAAAAGCGCCCGCCATGCAGGTGTGCGAGTCGGTGCCAAAAAGGATTTCCCCGGGGCGCGTGTGGCCCTTCTGCGGCAGTGCCGTGTGGCAAACGCCGGCGTAGTGCGATCCATACTGCCGTTTGAGCATGCCCTTGCTGGCATCAAACACCCAATGCCCTTCCGGGTCGTCGATTACGTCGTAAAAGTAAGGAAGCTGCTGTTCTTTGACGAACTCGCGCAGGATATCGACGTTGCGGTTGGACTTCGAATCCGAAGTAAAAATGTAATGGTCCGGGATAATCACAACCTTATTGCGATCCCAGACTTTGGCATTCTTGCCAAATTCCCGTTTGAACACACCGATGGTGCCGGGCCCGCACACGTCGTGAGTCATCAGAATATCGGATCTAACCCAGATATTCTCTCCTGCCTGCACTTTGGGTTTACCCGCCGCGCGCGCAAGAATCTTTTCCGTCAATGTCATAGGCCAAAGCTACCGAAGAATGCCTCCGCTTGCAACAAGGGACGTGACGTGCCCTTTGCGTGCCGACGTCGTCGAATTGGGGAGCGCGACCGTCTCGGTCGCTCCAGCCGGCATCCCCGCCGGCTGCCTGACGGTGGTAAGCCCGACCTTTTTTCGCTGCGTTCACCCGGCGTAGCCGGGCGATCTGGCACCGTTTCTTTACACCGCGCGTGTTGCTTCATTAAATACGCGGCGGTCTGAAGCATGAAAGGAACCGCTGGTTCAATCTCGATCTTGATCGCGTGGCTGGCTGGGGCCGCGGAGCCTGCCGGGTTGATCGTCACATTTCGCAGTGGCAACGCCGTGGATACCACCACGTTGCCGAACGTCGCGCTCCACGTCGAAGCGGGCAAAAGTCCGACCCCCTTTGTGCCCGACGGCCCGTTCACCGCCACCTGGGAAGGGTATCTGAACGCCGATCTTCGAAGCGAATACGCCTTCGCTGCCGAACTCAGCGGCGCGCTCAAACTGGAAATCAATGGCGCCGTGGTGCTCGATGGCGCCGCACCGTCCATTCCGCTGAGCAAATTGGTCCAGCTCAACAAAGGCCCGAACAAGCTCAAAGCGGCCTTCAAGAGTCCGGAACGGGGGGATGCATTCGTGCGCCTGACTTGGACGGAAAAAGGCACGAATACGGCTCCGATCCCGCTGAGTCTCCTGACACATCCATCCAGCGGCGAACTTGAAAAAGGCGCGCAACTCCGCCGCGGACGCGAGTTGTTTTTGGAATACCGCTGCGGGCGCTGCCATACCCCCTCCCGCCCAGCGGCAGAGGGCGGGGTGAGGGACGCGATCCCGGAACTCTCGATGGATGCGCCGTCATTCGACGGCATCGGGGCGCGGCGCAAAAAGGACTGGCTCGTGCGCTGGATTCTCGATCCAAAAGCGGAGCGCCCGTCCGCGCACATGCCCCAGGTGTTTCGCGGCGCCAGTGCGAAGGAAAACGCCGAAGCCGCTGGCGCGTATCTGGCAACGCTGACGGCCGGCGGCGACGTGAAACTGAACCCTCTCTCATTAACACCCTCTACCGCCGCCACCCTTCAACCCTCCGACGAACCCCTGTTCGAACGATTGCACTGTACTGCCTGCCATACAGCCGGTGAAACGGACGCGTCGGCCCAATCGCCACCGACAAACAAGATCTCCTTGACACACATCGCGGCGAAATTCCCGCCCGGAAAGCTCGAAGAGTTCTTGCGCCAGCCTGAGGCTTACTACGCCTGGACGCGGATGCCAAATTTCCGGCTCACGCAGGCCGAAGCAAGGGAACTATCGGAGTTCCTGATGAAAGGGACCGAAAGGCAGTCGGACACAACCGCGACGACGGCTCCGGCGATCATCGAAAAAGGCAAAATGCTCGTGCAAAACAGCGGCTGCCTGAATTGCCACGCCGCGCCTCTCACCCTCTCCCGCCCGGCGGGAGAGGGCACGGTGAAGCCATCCAACCCTTCAACCCTTCAACCATCCGTTGCATGGCCTGACAACTGGACCCGCGGCTGCATGGCGGAAGTCCCACCCGAAAGGTCGCCTCAATACCGTCTCACGCCGACAGAGCGCGCGGATTTGCGAGCGTTCGGCGCGCGCGGTCTAGACTCGCTCTTCCGGCACGCGCCCGTGGAGTTCGCCGAACGCCAAACGCGGCTGCTGAACTGCGCCGGTTGCCACGGCCAATTCGAGGGTTTCCCGCCAATGGACATTCTGGGCGGCAAGCTGAAGCCGGAATGGGCCGGGAAATTCATCGCGGGCGAAATCCCGTACAAGCCGCGAGCGGAGACCCATCCGCGAGGCGAACCCTGGCTGGCCGCGCGCATGCCGGGCTTCAAAGCCCGCGCGCAGTGGCTGGCCGCTGGCATGGCCGCGCTTCATGGATACCCGCCGCGCACTCCTCCCGAGCCCCCCGTCAATGATCAACTCGCTCAATTGGGCCGGAAACTGGTGGGCAAAGACGGCGGCTTTTCTTGCGTCGCATGCCATGGGGTGGGTGCGCTCGCGGCTGCCGACGTGTTTGACAGCGAGGGCATCAATTTCGTGCATGCATACGAGAGGCTCCTGCCCGACTATTACCGCCACTGGATGCGCAACCCGCTTGCGATTGACCCGCAAACCAAAATGCCAGTCTATTTCGAAGACGGACGGAGTCCTTTAACAGAGATTCTCGACGGCGATGCCGAGCAACAAATCACAGCGATCTGGCACGATCTTCGGCTGGGCAGCAAAATGCCGCCGCCTGATACCGGTGAAACGCCGCCCTGACCACATGAAAGCGCTCTGTGCCCTTGCCGCTTTGAGCCTGGGATTGGCCATCGAGCCGGCTGCAGCGCAAGAGCCCGGCGATCCGATTGCCCAAAGAATTGAAGCCGTCGAGCAGTCCCTCGGCTTCATGGAATCGAGGCTGATGCGAGGCTTGAACGATCTCCAGTGGTTTCACCGCCTCGGCGACATCGCGCGAATCGACAAGGTGCGATACACCGGTCCGCCGAATCCCGGAACAAACAAGCCGGGCGGAACCAACGACGTAATCATTAGCGCGCATACGTTCCTGCCGAAAAAACGCGCGCGCCACTACCCGCTGATCGTCTTTGCGCACGGCGAGATTCACGGCAATGTGACCACCGACGAGGAGGCCGTGATCGTTCGCGAGCTGGTCGAGCAGGGCTACGCCGTCATCGCCCCGGATTATCGCGGCAGCTCCGGGTACGGCGGCGATTTCTGGCGTCAAATCGATTACGGCGGACTTGAGGTCGAGGACGTGTTCGCAGGACGCAATTGGATGACAGAGAACCGTCCTGAAGTTGATTCAAAACGCGTTGGGATTATCGGCTGGAGCCACGGCGGGTTGGTTGCGCTGATGAATGCATTCAAATATTCCAATGCCTATCAGGCGGTCTATGCGGGAGTGCCGGTTACCGACCTGGTCACCCGATTGAGCTACCGCGACACGGACTACGAAAAGCTGTTCTCCGCGCCGTTTCACATTGGCCAGAGTGTCGCCGAAAACCAGGAGGAATACCGGCGCCGATCCCCGATCGCGCACGCGGCCAAACTGCGGATCCCGCTGCTCATTCACGGCAATACCAATGACGAGGACGTGCGCGTCATCGAAATCGAGCGCATGCTCGAAGCATTGCGCGCCGCGGGCCGGCCCTTCGAATCGAGGATTTATACCAACGCCCCTGGCGGGCACCATTTCAATCGCCTGGACACAAAACTGGCACGGGAATCGCGCGCCGACGTGTATCGCTTTTTGGCGAAGCACCTGAAACCACCCTGGCCACCGATTTAGCGATTTAACCGTGAAGGAAAGCCCGCCATCGAGGTCTTTCATGGACGGCGCTTCTTCGTGGACGACGGCTGCTCGAAGGTCGCGGGAGCCAACTCGCCCGCTTACACCACCTACATCTTTGGTGCAGGCGCTTTTGCTTACGGCGTCGGCGAGATGGATCCTGACGAGGCGGTGGAGACGGATCGCCACGCGCTCGCCAGTGACAGTTACCTCGTCAACCGCAAGCGTTTCATCCTCCATCCGCGCGGAGTTCGCTGGATTGGCGCTCCGGCC
>JAKEEH010000506.1 GCA_022616725.1 Limisphaerales bacterium
GCGAGCATCTTACCTGGGCGGCGTGGCGGTCAAAATACCCGCAAGGCGCGGTGCTCTCGACGGATACGGGACACCGGCGCGACTACACGCAGCGCCCTTACGAGGGGTACGAGCGAAATCCGGCACCGAGCTTTCCGGTTCCTCAGCATCGCAATGAGCTTGCGAGCAAGGAATGGGTGATGGGGATTATTCTCGGCGCTCAATCGAAAGCTTATCCGGTGACTGGCTTGCCGCCAAACCTAGTCATCAGCGATTCGGTCGGCGGACAGGAAGTGCGGATTGCTTACGATCCTGCCAGCAGGCAGCCGAGCGTCGTCCGAGCGGACAGTGGGGAACCTGTGCCATACGTGATGGTGTATTGGTTTGCCTAGCAGGCGTTTTATCCCGAAACCTCGGTATGGATTCCGTGAGACCAACCTCCGAGAACTCGCCGCGAAAAGCCCTGCGGGTGCGATTTGCGGAAATGTCGCCTCAGCCAGTGCCGATACTGTTTTTCAAAGCTCGACGTTTGGTCGCACTCGCATCACGGAAAACGTGGACGCATTGCGCCGCAGGGCGCGGACTGCGACCGTGCGTTCGGCACTTGTGGCGTGGAATTACTCGACGGTCACGTGCAGCAACGGTCGCGGTTCTCGGCGTCGTCACTTTCGTGTCAATCGCCGTGGCTGGTGTTAACGATTTGAGGATTACGGAAGTGAACCCGGCAACAGGCCAAGTCGAAGTCACACACGTCGGAACTAATTCGTTCACTACAGCTGGCAGCCTGCCCTTTTGCCATCTGTTCAATTATGGCACGACCATTCCCCCTGGCACTTCGTTCGGTCCCGGCGAGTCGAAAGTCTTTACGGTTGGCGGGCTGAATTCCTCGGCCAGCGACCTGTGGCTCTACCGCGACGGGAATTTCGCCAGTCCCACTTCGATTATCACGGGATTGAAATACGGGAGCTCGGCGAGCATCGGGCGAACCAGCGTGGCCGTGGCCGCCGGTATCTGGCCGAGCACCAGCGCCTTCGTGCCCACGCCGCAAAGTGGACTTGCGGCGCAACCCTTCACTATCGCGGACACGCGCACGACAAACTGGTTTGCTGGCACGCCGAACTTCGGGAGCTTCAGCGCCGCGCAAATTGAAATCACGGGCCTCGCGAAATCCGACACGAACTTCGTGCTGGAATTCTCTTCGTCATTTCCATTCGCAAGCCATCGCCTGGAATCACGGTCAACGTTTGAACCGGCCGCTTCCTGGACTGAATCCTCCTTGACGGCATCCAATCGCGCACCGGGCGTGTTCGAGTTCCGCATCCCACAATCCACCAATGGCAGCGAGTTCTTCCGGGTGAAATCGATTCCGTAGCGAAACTCAGCTTATGAAAGCCACAAGTTGATTCCGCGTCGTCAACCTCGGCGCCTCAACGGAAGCATCGCCTGCGCAAGTTCGTCCTTTGCGCGGGTCTTCTGGTCGCGTTGGCGCTCTGGTTCTTCGGCAAGCCACTGCGAAGCCGCCTCGCCGAGAAAGCGATCCTGATGAACGATGCGCCGCCGCCTGAAGCCGTTGAAGAAATGATTCAGAACGCTCCTAATCCAGTCGCCGCCACGTTGGCCGCGTGGAACTCGGGCAAGATCGTCCATCGGCAAGTGGCGATCCGCCAATCGCCGCGCGTTGTGCCGAAGGACGAAGCTTCCTTGGAATTGCGAACCATCCTTCGTTCAGCGGCGCTGGACCCGGACATGAATGTGCGTGAAGCCGCTCTCGCCGGGCTTCAAGACTGGAAAGATCCGGCGTTGACCGCGTTGGCCTCCGCGCAAATCGCGGACTGCGATCCGCAGGTACGAATGCTGGGCTTGCAGTATTTTAAACACGCGCCTGCCGAAGTGGGCGTCCCGTTGATCGTCCCTTTGCTGGATGACGGCGACCCATTTTTTCTCACGATGAGTCTGAAGCTGCTTGAGAAATGGTCCGGGCAGGACTTCGACGTGAAACTTGGAGACACCGCGCCGGTCCAGAACGAAATAACGGGGCTTAACGAGTTCCGCGAGGGCAGTCATGCGACGGCCAAGGCCGGTGCGGAACGCGCGAAGGGATGGTGGTCGAAGCACCAAGCTGAATTCAACCCCGTTGAACTTGAAGTCCCTCTCGAAGTGCGGGCGGCGATGACGCCTGTGCCGGCGGCTGACTTCAATCTGAACACACTCGATGGCCGCCGGGTGCGGCTGTCCGATTTTCGCGGCAAAGTGGTGTTGATCAACTTCTGGACGACCTGGTGCACCGCCTGCGTGAGCGAGATGCCGGAGTTGATTGAGTTGCAGAAGCGCCACGGCGGGCGACTTGCTATCCTCGGCGTATCTTTGGACTATGTTCCTGACAGTCACGGCCACATCGGTGCTCATGCTGCGGTTGAGGAGCAGAACCACAGCAACGGCCATCATGACGACGACGAGCCGAACGCAGCGGCACTCAAGCGCGTGCGCGAGAAGGTCGCCCGGACCGTCAAGACGCGCGGAATCAACTACACGATTCTGCTGGATGAGCACAACAGGGCCGGCGGTCGCTTCAACGGCGGTGAGCTACCCACGACGGTCATCGTGGATGCCGATGGATATGTGCGCCGACGATTCGTGGGCGCGCGCAGCCTACCGGTGTTTGAGGCGATGATTGCAGAGGCGACGCGGCCGTTAGCGGCGAGCGCGCGCCGGTGAGGCCGAAGACCGCCTTAGCGAAGAAGAGGCAGGCATTATCGCGGCGCGATTGGTTCGACGAGTAGAGGCCAAGGCTGCGTTACCAAAAGAGAAAGCCGAAGCACTCCAGCGTGCCCTGGCCGATGCCCTTAAGGGGCGCTTCACGGACGACACGACAAAACAAGATCAGAATGCTCTCCTGAAATCGGAAGCTGGATTGCAACAGGTCGCTGGATCATATCTCGACAAAGATCAGATACCCGTTTTGAAAGAGGCGATTGCTCTTGGTTTGCGCCCATTGCCAAACGAAAAGTGATTCATGTCTGATTGTTGTTCCACTGACTCCCCGAC
>JAKEEH010000507.1 GCA_022616725.1 Limisphaerales bacterium
CTGGCTTGGCCATCCTTGCGAACAGTCATGGGGCGTCCTAACTTGCGTCCGGCATGCCGAGCCTTGTCGAAAAAATTGAGAGTAACGCCGCGTCGCGGATTGCCCTGCCGCCGGGAGTCGTCCCCGGCCAGGAGTTGAACCGCTTCAAGCGTTTTCTCAAGGTCGAGTCGCATCGGCTCAAAATGCTGCACCGCGCCGGTGCGACGGGCCGCGAAGTTTGCCATGGCCGCGCCGCGCTGGTCGATGTCTTGCTGCGCTATCTCTGGACGGCGGCAAAGAGCAGCCTCTCAGCCCAGGCCCAACGGGAGTTTCCGCCGTTGGCATTGATTGGGCTTGGGGGCTATGGACGCGGCGAGCTCAATCCGCATAGCGATATCGACATCATGTTCCTGCATGCCGGTCAGGTGGTGGCCGGTTTGAAGCCACTCCCGTATTTGGCCAAGCTGATGGACAACATTCTCTATCCGCTGTGGGACCTCGGCTTCAAGGTGGGCCATTCCGTCCGCACCATCGGCGAATCGGTGCAGGTCGCCAATGGCGACATGCAAGCCAAGACATCGCTGATCGAGGCGCGCTACGTTGTCGGTGACGACAAGCTGGTTGAGAAATTTCAAAAAACGATTGTGGCCCGATGCGTTAACGGCCACGAGGACGAATACATCGCCGAACGCGTCCAGGACCAGGCTGCGCGCCACGAAAAATTCGGCAACTCCGCCACGATGCAGGAACCCAACATCAAGAATGGCTGCGGCGGTTTGCGCGATTACCAAAACCTGCACTGGATGGCGTTTTTCAAATTCCGCACCCGGACGCTCGAAGAGATGGAGCAAAAGGAGCTGATTTCAGCGAGCGAACGCAAGCAACTTGAGACGGCTTACGATTTCCTGCTCAGCGTTCGCAACGAACTGCACTATCAAACCAACCGCGCCGTCGATGTGCTCTCCAAAGCCTTGCAGCCCACAGTCGCGACCCACCTCGGCTATACCGAACGTTCGCCCAGCAAGCGGCTGCAACATTTCATGCGCGAGCTCTACAATCATTCACGCAATATCTACCTGATCACCCGCACGCTCGAGGAACGTCTCTCCCTGCTGCCAAAAGCCAAACGCCTGCCGTCCATCGCGAAGCTCATTCGCAATCCCTTCGGAAAGCCGCCTGAGCAGATCGCGGATGGATTTCGATTCGTCGAAGGCCAGATCCGCGCTGCGACCAACCGCGTGTTCAAGGATCAGCCCCGCCGGCTCATGCGCGTTTTCCTTCATGCGCAGCAACGCGGGTTGAAGCTGCACCCGGATCTGGCCACACTGATGCGCCATGAGCTTTCGCTGGTAAATCGCACATTTCTTTACGATGAGCACGTTCGCGAAACTTTCCTCGAAATCCTTAACCAGCGCGGCAATGTCGCGCCGGTCTTGCGGCGGATGCACGATGTCGGCTTTCTGGGCAAATACATCCCTGAATTCGGCAAGCTGACCTGCCTGGTGCAGCATGAATTTTATCATCAGTATGCCGCGGATGAGCACACCCTTATGTGCCTGGAACAACTTGACAGAATTTGGGAAGCCACCGCTCCGCCTCATAACAAGTACGCCGAAATTCTTCAGAAGTTGGAGCGGCCATTTGTCTTGTATTTGGCACTGCTCCTGCACGACGCCGGCAAAGCGTTCGATACCGGCAAACATGCAGAGATCGGCGGCCAACTGGCGGTGCGCGTCGCCAAGCGCCTGGGCCTCGATGGTGCGACGACACATTCTCTCCGGCTGATCATCGAGGAGCATCTGACCATGGCCATGGTCTCCCAGCGCCGCGACCTGGAAGACCCGGACGTGATTCGCCATTTCGCTGCGCGCATGCAGACGCCGGAAAATCTTCGCATGTTAACGCTGCACACCTTCGCCGACTCACTGGCCACGAGCGATAAGCTCTGGAACGGCTTCAAGGACGCGCTCCTCTGGGAGCTCTATCACAAGGCAATGGAGGTTATTTCCGGCGCGACCGTTTTCATCCGGGCAGAAGAGAAACAACGCGAGCTGCTGGCCCAGGAGGTGATCGAGGCCCTGCCGCGCAACTTGAGCGAAGAGGAAGCGCGCGCTCATTTCTGCACGCTCCCGGTCCGCTACTTCGAAATACATCCCGCGCGCGAGATTATTCAGGACCTTTCGCTCGCCCATCGCTTCATGCACAACCAGGTGGGCGAGGAAGAACGCGCCCTCGAGCCGGTCAGCGACTGGCGCAATGAGCCCGACCGCGGATATACCAGCCTGAAAATCTGCACCTGGGACCGGGCGGGACTTTTTATGAAAATCGCGGGGTCGCTCGCCGCAGCCGGCATTAACATCCTGAGCGCGCAAATTTTCACCCGTGTGGACGGCATTGTCCTTGACACATTTTTTGTCACCGACGCC
Source organism: Limisphaerales bacterium (assembly GCA_022616725.1). Lineage (GTDB taxonomy): Bacteria > Verrucomicrobiota > Verrucomicrobiia > Limisphaerales > JAKEEH01 > JAKEEH01. Next base: position 2,406 of record JAKEEH010000507.1, read on the forward strand.
CGCACCGGGAGCCTCGTCAACAAAGCAGAGCGGGAAGCGTTTGAGAGCATCCTGAGCCGCGCCTTGCTTCAGGAGTCGCTCGATTTTCGCGGCCTCATCGCCAGACAGAAAGCGGTGCGCCCGCCCTACCAGTCGGTGGAGGGCGAGCGCATTCCCACACGGATTCGGTTCGACAATGACACGTCTGCCAATCGAACCGTCCTCGAAATCGAAACCGAAGATCACCTGGGTTTGCTTTACGTGATTTCGCAGGTACTAAGCGAACTTCAGGTGGACATCTCGCTGGCAAAAATCACGACAGAAAAAGGCGCGGCTATCGACACGTTTTATGTCTCCGAGACCGACGGCCAAAAAATCGTTTGGCCGGAGCGGCACAAACTCATTGAAGCCCGTCTCAGGACCGCCCTAACCGAGGCATTCTCATAAACCGAAAAGCTCCGTGAGCGGTAACTGCAACTCCGGGAGCAACTTCTCGGTCAGCACCTGCCGTCCGGCGAGCATATGTCTAAGCGACAGCCCATAAGGGGTGCCGTGGTACACCTCAACATTATTATAACGCGGATCCACCATCCAAAGGCGCGGCAACCCGGTCTCCTCATACACCATTTTCTTCGTGACGGTGTCTGAGCCGTGATCGGTCGAATCGACCACCTCAGCGATCAGCCATGGCTTGTGGGTTAGGGCCGTGACAACAACCAGGTCCGGGCGGAGCAGGGTTCCAGGGACCAGCTCGATAATTGAGCGCGGAGGCAGCAGTCGCGAGCTGGCAACCATTGATCGGCCGACAATTTCATGCAGCTTCTCACAAATCAGTTCATGGCGGCGTCCGGGCGGCAAGCGCTTGAGACTCTCGCCCCGGACGATCTCTTCATAAAACCCGGTCATGGCGTGGAATGGTTGATTATCACGCAGAATCAGCGAAAAGTCAAAGCCAGCCGAACGGCCCGAGGGCGATACAGTTGAAGACGTAGGCGTTTTTAGCGATTTAACAGTTCGAAAGTTGCAAAAATTGAACCAACCCTTGACAGACTGGCCAACCCCGCCCCAGATTGCCGATTGCCGATTGACAAAATCGTAAATCGCAAATCGGAAATCGTAAATCCTCTGTGTCTCCGTGCCTCTGTGGTGAATTGAGAGCAATCAGATTTGATGATCCCCGTCCCGGAAGAACTTGCACGCGTGCTGCGCGAGACGCCGGAATTGCGCCGCGCTTATCTCGTCGGCGGCTGCGTCCGGGACGCGTTGCTGGGATTGCCGCAACAGGATTTCGATGTTGAGGTTTTCGGCATTTCCTACGAGCAACTCGCCTCCGCACTCTCACGCTGGGGCAAGACCGATCTCGTGGGCCGCTCTTTCGGGGTGGTTAAGCTCACAGTTGCAAGCGGACCCATTTATGACTTCACGGTTCCGCGACGTGACTCGAAGATCGCGCCGGGGCATAAAGGTTTTGAGATCGAGCTTGATCCTCACATTGGTTTACGCGACGCCGCGGCGCGTCGTGATTTCACGATCAACGCACTGATGTTCGATGTGCGCGAGAACCGCCTTCTTGATTTCTTCAATGGGGGGGAAGATTTGCA
>JAKEEH010000508.1 GCA_022616725.1 Limisphaerales bacterium
GTCATAGAACTCTTGCTGCCGGCCGCGGTGACCTACGGTGTTCAGCTCATTTTTGCCGGGCACGACCACAATTTCGAGAAGTTCGCCCCCAGCAACGGAGTGCATAACGTCGTGACCGGGGGCGGCGGACACAGCTCACTTTATAACCTGACCACGCGAAATATCGCCACCGCGCAACACCGTCCGATTCACCATTGTCTTAAGGTGACGATCGAGGGCGACGTGCTGACCGTCGCCGCTCTCAGCACGCGCGGCACGTACATTGATGGATTTGTCGTCAACCGCGCGCTGCCGGCCGACATCATTTATAATTCGACATGGCAGACACCGGTGCTGGAAACGGAGCCAGCCAATAACAGCGACGGCAATATTCGGGGTCAGGCGTTCGACTTCGCGGGCGAACGGGTTCTTCCCCGGCACGGGCAATTTGCGAATCTGGGCGAATTCTACGTCAACAACGACTCGACGAATCTTTACCTTGGATTTCGCAATGCGATGTTTTATCGCGATAACAACATTTTTCTTTTCGTGGAATCGCCTCATCTGACGGGCGTCACGAGCATGGCCGGTCTCGGCAACGGGGTGATAGACCCGGCGGTGCAGGGTGCCGACGGTTTGGACTGCCTCGAAAATCTTTCATTTTCAGGCTTCGCGCCCACCATCGGTTGCATTCTCGGGGACGAATTCGCGGATAGCACAGACCCGGCGTTTGCGCGGGCGAATCTGCCGCTGGCAATAGGGCAAGGTGTGTTTCGGTTGAATTCGGATCTGACCCCGATCGCAGACGCGCGGCTGCAACAATTCAATCGCTCGCCGGAAACTAATTCCGTCGCCAACGACACCAGCGCGGATTTCATTGAAGTGGCGATCCCGTTTGGCGCGCTGGGCGAAGCGCAGCCAGGCGATATTATCAGGGTCGCCGCGATTGCCGCGGGTCCAGATTTCGACGCCAGCGCGCAGACCCGGCAATTGGACACTGCCGCACTCGGCACGAGCCTGACCGGTTCCGGCAAAGACCCTGTAATCCTGGGTGCGATTCGGGTTCGTCTCGCCTACCCGCCAACCCTCGATACGGATGGTGACGGCTTGCTGGACAATTGGGAAATCGCATACGGCCTGAATCCAAATTCGGACAGCGGAATGCACGGCGCCGGCGCTGATCCCGACGAAGACGGCCACACCAACGGGCAGGAGCAAATTGCTGGCACCGACCCGCGCGACCGGAATTCGGTCTTGCGACTGAGCCTGACGCCGATTGACTCGACTTTCTTTCGCGTCTCGTGGAAATCCGTGCCGGGTCGCGCGTATCAACTCGAACACGCGGATGACCAGATCGGGAGCTTCGCCGATTTCATGGGGACAAATTGGCCGCGCATCGCCATCTCCGGTGAAGAAATCTACGAGGACGACTTGTCAGCGGATCCGCCACTGCTCCTTCGCGCATATCGTGTGCGCCTGGCACCGTAAAAAGATGCCGCGACTTGCACGCGAAATCAGAGCAAGTGCCGCTTGAGGTAGGCGGCGTAAATGGGGCAGCGCAAGTGTGCCTCATCCGGGCTTTCGCCCGCCAGGAGACCGGCGCTGCGCAGGCGGTAAAAGCTCGTGAGGCCGGAGCACGGTTGACCCCGAAGAATGCCGCGCACGGTACCCAGCAATTCCGCATCCTTGGCCAGCAGCACGAGAATGCGCCGCAGATGATCGCCGAAAATTCCTTCGTCATGGTCAGCCTGCGCGATTAACTCGTCCAGCGAGACATGGCCTGAGGCCAGTTCATGGAAGGCCCGACGCACCAGGTAAGGCTGGCCGCCAAGCAACGAACAGAGCCGGGCCAATTCAGCGTCGCTGCTCAGCACCCGGCCGTAACGGACGTTCAAGTCGCGGACTTGCTCGACGGTAAAATCGCTCAAGGCAAGCCGCGTGCCGACATTGAACGGCGATTGATTCACGTCGGTAATAAAAAGGTGCGCCTCCGTGGCGTAGGCCATCGCGAGCGTCAGCCGAGACCATGGACCGCCTGGGTCAAGCGCGCGCTCATTGTGCCAGGAACGAAGCAGCCCGAATACTTCGCTTCCAAAAGTGGTCGTAAACAGCCGGTCCACTTCGTCGAGTCCCCAGACCAAATGACCGGGAATCTTGTCCAGCACCTCCCGCCGCATATAGCGCTCAAAATTTGTGTTGGCGCTGCGGCGCTTGTCCCATGCGCTTTCCGGCAGGTTGGACATTCCAAGCTGATCCGCGAGGAACTCTCCAAGGGCAAGAAAGAAAGCGTCGATGGAGGCGATATCTTCGCTATTAAGCTTTTGAAAATCGGTCAAGGCGACTCGAGCGCCCGATTCCCGGGCCGTTTGCAATCCGCGGGCGAGCAGAGACGTCTTGCCCATCTGTCGCGCGCCTTTTACGAGGACGACACTATCACCCCGGCTGATGGCACACTGAAACTCGCGGTCGGTGGGACGCACGACATAGAAGCGGGAATCCAGCGGCACGGCGCCGCCAACCGATTCGAGCGACTGGGCGCGCGCGGCCTGGGCGATGGTTGGAGTCCCTTCGAGCGCCCTGACCATCTCGGCGACCAGCCGTTCGTTATCCTGTGCGGATTCCCAAATAAAGTGGCGCAGCGGGCCTAAAATGCGCGATAACGTGCCCGGGAGCGCCTCACGCAGCCCGAGCCGCACCGGCATCAGGCAAGGTCTTCCGTCCTGTTGTTCGGACGCCTGCCAGGCGGTTTCGACCTGATACGCGATCATTTCATTTTCGATCGAGCGCGGCGAGAGGAGGGCGATAACAGCGTCGGCCTCCCGGACGGCGCGTTCGATGTCGCGGGCCCATTCCATTCCAATGGCTAGATGTTCATCGACGAAAACGTGGAATCCGAGTCCGCGCAGGCGGTTTCGCAACAGATCAAGGACTGTGGAGTCCGGCTCAATCTTTGAGTGCGAAACAATGACGACTTTTGACGTTTTGCGGTGTGAAGTTCCGGCTTCGGCCGATGTGGCATGCGGAGGACTCCGCTCCCCCGCATGCTGTCGTCGCGCGGATGCAGGAGACGGCTCTTCTTCTTTGATCGTTTCAACGCGTTCGCCAACGGCTTTCATCAGCGCGACCCGCAGGTCCAGCGCTGAACGGAAGCGGTGGAGGCAATTCTTTTCGCATGCCTTCAGGATCACTTCGTTGAGTCGGAATAAAGTCGGCGTATCGCTGGTCGTCCCAATCTCGGTAGGTAATTCGGGAAAGCAATGGCACGACTTGCCCATGAGGATCTCGTAGAGAACCTTGCCCAAGCTATAAAGGTCGGCCTGGGGAGTCCCGGGCCCCTCGGGCGGAAAATAGCCCAGCGTCCCCCCACCCTCGCTTGTGAGCTCGCCAATTTTCTTGACAAGGCCGACATCGGCATACTTTGGCACGCCGTTTACGAAAATAATATTCGCAGGCTTGATGTCGCGGTGCACGAGTCCGTGCGCGTGCAAATAACCGAGCCCGTCGATCAGGCTTATGGCCAGCGAATAGCCCTCGCGCAGCGGCAGTGGTCTGCGCGCCCGAAGGTGCTCGGACAGGGTTCTGGGGCAGTAAACCTGCGGATCGATCTCCTGGCCGCGCTGAACGTCGTCGGCCAGCTCCATCACGTAATAAAACCAGCCTTCGTTCTCCTTCCGCCCGACATGCAGAATCGCCACCAGTCCCGGGTGGGCGCGCGACAGAGGCTCATAGTTCCGAACCCCGTTGAACTCACGGTCGAACGGACGATTGGTGTCGAATTTGTTGCGGCGGATGACTTTGACGGCGCGAAAGGCACCCGTAACGCTCCTGGCGAGCCAGACCTCGCCGAAGCTGCCGTCACCGATACAGCGCAACAGATGGTAGTCGGGTATGTCCGGCGGCTGTCCCGTTGCCTCGGTGCTCATAAGTCAATGCGTATCCCGCAAACGCCCTCCCCCTGCCCTCTCCCGTCAGGGAGAGGCGGGGTGAGGGCACAATGGTGCTCCTGGGAATTCGCTGAATACCCTTTTACTCCCTGAATGCGGCTCGGTCCAACACTTTTTCAACAGTGAGCGGTCAAAGCCGGCCGAATGATGCGGAGCTCCCCACGGCCTGACTACGTTCAAAACCGATCCTTGCGCCATCTAATCGTCGTTCCGCCTTTATGTAGCTTCCACTTTGCCTGTTGTTGAGGGTATTTGAAAGAACTGGCCCGCGGCTGACGTATGTGTAGTGGAGAGCCATTGGTGCGCATGCGACCGGAAATTCGGGCTTCGGCGAGTTCGGCTATTGAGGCCGATGGCGCTGATTCTATGGATTGCTTTTGGCGCAAAAAGAGATCATGCTGGGCTTCGGA
>JAKEEH010000091.1 GCA_022616725.1 Limisphaerales bacterium
GGCCGAGACCACTGGCGACGCCTGTTATGTACACTCTGCCGAGAGGGCCGGCGTCACAGATCATAGGTTTTGGGTTGACAGCGAGTGGACGAGATATGCCTGGATGTGAGGGTAGAGGAGGCGTTCCGCTTCCTAATTGACAATTTTGTGCGCGCGCGGCGTTCGAGCCGATTAAGGCAGCCGCGAATACGGTTAAACGTGCTCGCACGCAAGTTAGTGTTTAACCGGCAGACGCTCATCCAGCGCCAAATTCAGAGCCAGCACGTTGACTCGAGGCTCACCGAGCACACCGAAATCGCGGCGTTCCGTGTGCTGTTGGACGAATTGGCGGATGGCGTCCGGCGACGCGGCCCGTGCGCGCGCTACACGCGCCACCAGCAGTTCCGCCGTCGCCGGACTGATGTGAGGAACGAGGCCGCTGCCCCATGCAGTGACGGAATCCCCCGGCAGCGCGCCGGTAGCGTCCGGGTTGCTCTTGCGGATGTCCGCCACACTTGCCCTTACGCGATCGATGAGTTTCTGACTCGTTGGACCGAGATTGGACCCGCCCGATGCGCTGGCGTCGTTTTCGTTAATGTCCCCAGCCGCCGAGGGTCTCCCATGAAAGTACTCCGGTTTCGTGAAGCTTTGACCCAGGAGCTCGGACCCGACGATCCGGGCATTTCGAGATACGAGGCTGCCGTTGGCCTGGCGCGAAAAGATCAGTTGCGCGAGCCCAGTGATGACACCTGGGTACACCAGACCCGTTAATACTGTGAAGATGATCATCATCCGAAGTGCGGGCGTCAGTTGCTGCCACATAGCAGGTCTCCTTAAGCCAGGCCAAGCAGAACGAGAATCCGATCAATGATCCAGATCCCCGGGAACGGCGCGATGACGCCGCCGATACCGTAGATCAAAAGGTTGCGCCGCAGCAGAGAGGCGGCGGTTTGCGGCGTGTATCGGACCCCACGCAAGGCCAGCGGAACAAGCGCGATGATGATCAGCGCGTTAAAGATGACCGCCGCCAGCATTGCACTTTGGGGGTTCGCCAAGCCCATGATGTTCAGTTTGCCGAGAGCCGGGTAGGTGACCATGAACATGGCTGGGATGATGGCGAAGTACTTGGCGATGTCGTTGGCGATGGAGAACGTGGTCAAAGCTCCCCGGGTAATCAGAAGCTGTTTGCCGATTGCTACAACTTCAATGAGCTTAGTCGGATTGCTGTCCAGGTCGACCATGTTGCCGGCTTCTTTCGCCGCCACGGTGCCGGTGTTCATAGCCAGACCAACGTCGGCTTGGGCCAGCGCTGGCGCATCATTAGTACCGTCACCGGTCATCGCGACCAACCGGCCTGCAGTCTGTTCCTTTTTGATGTATGCGAGCTTGTCAGCCGGCGTCGCCTGCGCGAGAAAATCGTCTACGCCGGCCTCATCCGCGATGGCGGCGGCTGTCAACGGATTGTCGCCAGTAATCATGACGGAACGAACGCCCATTGCACGCAACTGGGAAATCCGCTCCTTCATGCCGCCTTTGACTATGTCTTTCAGGTGAATGAATCCGAGCATGCGCGAGCCTTCGGAAACCGCGAGCGGTGTTCCGCCAGATCGGGCGATGCGATCGGAGATCTCAGTGAACTGGGCGGGGATCACACCGCCCCGCTCGCGGACGAAATTGGCGATCGCGTCGGAGGCGCCCTTTCGGAATTGCCTTCCATCGTAGTCCACGCCGCTCATTCGAGAGTAAGCACTGAAGGGAATGAAATTTGCGTTGTGATGGCTGACGTCTCTGCCGCGGAGGTTGTGCTTCTCCTTCGCAAGCACGACGACCGAGCGGCCTTCCGGCGTCTCGTCCGCCAGGCTCGACAACTGTGCAGCGTCGACCAGGTCTTGCATAGGCTCGCCGTTCACCGGAATAAACTCCACCGCTTGACGATTGCCCATCGTGACGGTGCCCGTCTTGTCGAGCAGCAGGGTGTTCACGTCGCCGGACGCCTCCACCGCGCGCCCGCTCATGGCAAGCACGTTGTGTTGCATCACGCGATCCATGCCGGCGATACCGATCGCGGACAGAAGTCCGCCGATGGTCGTGGGAATGAGGCAGACGAGCAGCGAAATTAGTACCGCGACCGTCGGGGTCAAACCTGCACGCGCCGCAGCAACGCTATAGATCGCGTAGGGCTGCAGTGTGACGACCGCGAGCAGAAAGATCAGCGTCAGGCCGGCGATCAGAATGTTGAGAGCGATTTCGTTCGGCGTTTTCTGACGTTCTGCGCCTTCAACCAGGGCGATCATGCGATCAAGGAATGTTTCGCCCGGATTTGAAGTGATCCGGATGCGGATTTGGTCCGAAAGAACTTTAGTGCCGCCGGTCACCGCGCTCCGGTCGCCGCCGGATTCCCTAATGACGGGCGCCGATTCACCGGTGATGACCGACTCATCAACGGTGGCAATGCCTTCAATGACCTCACCGTCTCCGGGAATCAGATCGCCGGCTTCGCAAACCACGATGTCACCGGCGCGCAGTTTCGACGCCGAGACCTCTTCAATGCGGCCGTTCGCCGACACACGTTTGGCCACTGCATCAGTCTTCGTCTTGCGCAGCGTGTCCGCTTGCGCTTTACCGCGCGCCTCAGCTATAGCCTCCGCGAAATTGGCAAAGAGAACCGTGAACCAAAGCCAGAGCGAGATCTGAAGCTCGAAGCCGATATTCGCCGTGCCCTGAAGCAATCCTCTTATGAGGAACAGCGTCACCAGGGCCGCACCCATTTCCACCACGAAAATGACCGGATTGCGGAGCAAGGTGATCGGATTCAGTTTAATGAACGAATCCCTGACTGCCCGGCCCAGAATCTGCCGATCGAACAGGGGTCGCGACCGCTTCATGTGAACCGGCAGCAGCGTCGTTGGATCCGTGCGAGCAGGCTTGATCGGCGGTGCAATAGTTGCCGGCATGAATGTGCTCCTAAAAAACCTTCCCCTGATGCATGAGAAAGTGCTCCACAATTGGCGTGAGCGAGAGCACAGGGAAGAACGTCAGGGCTCCGACGACGACCACGGTTCCCGCCAGTAGCCCAACGAATAGCGGACCGTGAGTCGGCAGTGTGCCGCTCGTCGCCGGCACAAGCTTCTTCGCTGCGAGGCTGCCGGCGACCGCAAGCATCGGAATGATGATTAGAAAACGTCCGATCAGCATTGCCAGGCCGATGGTCAAGTTATACCAGGGCGTGTTGACGTTCATGCCGGCAAAAGCGCTGCCGTTGTTTCCGGCGCCGCTCGAGTAAGCATAGAGAATCTCGGCGAGGCCGTGCGGGCCGCCGTTGTTCAGGTTGGCTGTTCCGGCCCCCGGAGGGTTCCAATAACTATCCTTCGGGAACTCGACAATCGAGCTCACAGCGGTGAACACGAGGATGCTGGCCGCACACGCGATCAACGCAAGCATCGCCATTTTGACTTCCTCACTTTCGATCTTCTTGCCCAGATATTCCGGCGTGCGGCCTACCATAAGCCCGGCGATAAAGACGGCCAGAATAGCGAAGAGAAGCATTCCATACAGGCCGGCGCCGACTCCGCCGAAGATCACCTCACCGGACTCTATGTTGAACAGCAGCGCCAGGCCGCCAAGCGGCGTGTAGCTGTCGTGCATGCTATTAACACTGCCGTTGCTGGCGGCCGTGGTCGCTACAGCCCAGAGCGCCGAACTGGCGATGCCGTGGCGAACTTCTTTTCCTTCCATGTTGCCGCCTGACTGGGAATCCGTCGGCTCCGTCTGGACCCCCAACCCGGCGAGGATCGGATTGCCGGCTTGCTCAGACGAGTAGCAGAGGGCCAAACCCGCGAAAAACAGCAGGCTCATGGCGGCGAACATCGCCCAGCCTTGCCTGGTGTCCTTGACCATCACTCCAAAGGTATAAGTCAGGGCCGCTGGGATAAGCAGGATATAGAGAGTCTGAAGGAAATTTGAAGACGGGGTGGGGTTCTCGAAGGGGTGCGACGAATTACTGTTAAAGAATCCGCCGCCATTAGTGCCCAGTTGCTTGATCGAGATCTGGGAAGCCGCCGGACCACCGGGAATGGTCTGCTTACCGCCCTCGAGCGTGGTCACCTCCTGATAGGGAGAGAAGTTCTGCACAACGCCTTGAGAGCACAGGAATAGCGCGCCGATCAAAGACAGCGGCAGCAGGATGTAGAGGGTTCCCCGTGTCAGATCGACCCAGAAATTGCCGATTGTTCCCATCTGCCGCCGAGCGAAGCCCCGTGTCAGTGCAATGGCGACGGCAATTCCGGCGCCGGCCGATACAAAATTCTGGACTGTCAACGCCGCCATCTGGGAAAGGTAGCTCAGCGTCACCTCGCCTCCGTAGGCCTGCCAGTTCGTGTTTGTCATGAAGCTGACAGCGGTGTTGAAGGAAAGGTCAGGCGTGGCCTGCTTGGCCCCGAAGCCCACGGGGTTGAGAGGAAGCCAACCCTGGAGGCGCTGCAATAGGTACACGAACAAGAAGCTGACGAAGCTGAACGCGAGCAAGGCGCCCGCATATTGCGTCCAGCGCTGCTCGACGTCTTCACTGACGCCGCTGAGCTTGTATATCATTCGCTCCAGCGGCCGGAACAGCGGATGCAGGAAAGTTCGCTCGCCATTGTATACGCGGGCCATGAAAGCGCCAAGAGGCTTCGTCAGAAGCAGCAGGACGAGAAAATACAGCCCAATCTGCAGAAGTCCCATTGAAGTCATGACGCCGTTCTCCTAAAAGCGCTCCGGGCGGAGCAAAGCGTAGAGTAAATACCCGAACAGCAAGATGGAAGCCAGGCCAGCCAGAATGTAATCCATCGTTATCTCCTCAGAGCTTCTCGCAAGCTTTCGTCAATCCCCAGCAGGCTACTAAGAATAGCCCGCAAGCAGCTATGTAGAAGAGGTCCAGCATTCAGTCCCCTTTTCTCGCCCTCTGGCTGCAATGCCATTCACTTTGGCGGGCTGAAGCCTGCCCCACATGGGCTGAAGACATGTCAATCTAAGAATAGGGACAGCGGCATAAACAACCCATAAACAAACCATCAACTATTCATAAACGCTGTGGACCGTTACGTCGGGCTGTTCTAGAATCCAAGCGTGCGGCCACGATGGCGTCACCTAATGAGCAACCTGGCGCGAGCGTTCGCGGGCGCGGCAGGCGTCGGCGGCATCACCTTCGTCTGCAAAGCTCTGCCTGTGAATGCAACAACAGCGAGCCTGGTGTACCTGCTGTTCGTGCTGGTCATCGCCACAGCGTGGGGCCTGTTTCAGTCCATTTTTGTCGCGGCGGCCGCCACATTGTGCTTCAACTTCTTCTTCCTGCCCCCATTCGGGACTTTCACTATCGCGGATCCTCAAAACTGGATCGCTCTGCTGGCTTTTTTGATCACAGCGGTAATCGCAAGCGAGCTCTCGAATCGCGTGCAGCGACAAGCCGCGGCGGCCATTGAGCAGAGGCGCGAAGTGGAGCGTCTGTACGCACTAAGCCGTGCTGTACTGCTCGACACCGGGGAGCGTCCTCTCGGCGGCCTGATTGCGCACCAGATCGCCGACACGTTCGCATTCAGCGGGGTATTGTTGTTTGACCTGCGGTCGCGCAAGAGGTTTTCCTCCGGACCCGAGGACCTGACCGTCTCAACCGAGCAACTCGATTCCATTCAGGAACCAACCGACCTCGCCGATGGAGCCCGTGCGACGCTGGTCCGCTTGGGGGCCAGGCCTGTCGGAGTGCTTGCGGTGCGCGGAGATGTTGGGATAGCGGCTCTGGAGGCGATTGCGAACCTGGTCGCCATCGCTTTGGAGAAAGCGGCCGCCCAGGAGATGGCGAACCAAGCTCGGGCGGCGCGCAGGAGCGAGGAATTCAAGTCCAGCATTCTCGACGCTCTCGCTCACGAGTTCAAGACCCCTCTCACGTCGATCAAGGCAGCCTCGACAGCGCTGCTTTCGAAGCCCACCACAGCGACTGAGCAGCAGCACGAATTGCTAACCATTATCGATGAAGAGACGGATCATCTGACCAATCTTGTGACGGATGCGATTCAGGTTTCGCGTATTGAGGCCGGCAGAATCAAGCTGACGAGAGCCCCTACATCCCTATCCGATATTGTCAGCTCCGTTATGATGCAAATGAAACCGCGACTCGATGATCGGTCAGTAGAGGTCTACGTCGATCCGGGATTACCGCAAGTATCGGTGGACCGCGAGCTGGTGGAGCTTGGGGTTCGTCAGTTGGTAGACAA
>JAKEEH010000509.1 GCA_022616725.1 Limisphaerales bacterium
GCGTTGAAAGATTCTTAAACCCATTGGCAAACCAACCCATGAAATCCCTCGAAAAGTCGCAGAGAAACCGTCAAATTATGCCTGCTGTGGGATGACTGTGTGCTTGAATCCTACCCCTTTCTGGGGGCTGGACCTAATGGAAATCATCCTTGTCGCGCCTTACCCTATTCATGGCGAACTAAAATTCGCAAGGTATGCCATTGCTCATAATACTGGGGGGTATCCTGTTGCCGCGGGTGACGATAGTTGCGCTGTGGCTCTTGACAAATTGGTTCCAGGGGATTTTCACGAACTGGCTTTTGCCTGTGCTCGGTTTCGTTTTCCTGCCGACCAGCCTGCTCTGGTATTCCGCCGTGCATAACTGGTTTGGGGGGCAATGGGACGCCATTCCCATCATCGGGATGGTTTTGGCGTTGTTTCTGGATCTCGCGCCTTTGCGTCCGCGCCGGCGGGTGGTTTACGTCGAGGAATGAGAGAACTCAAGTCACTTGCCTAAACCGGTACGACGATTGTCCAGCAAGGATCGAACTTCGCCCGGACACGCCGCTCGATATTTTTCGCGTCGGAAGGCGTGCGATAAACCCCAAAAATCGTGGAACCGCTGCCCGACATGAGCGCGACGGCGGCCCCGTCGTCTTGCAGGAAGTCCTTGAAGATCGCGAGCAGGGGGAATTTTTTGAGCACGGGCGCTTCGAGCGAATTATAAAATTCCGGCGTCGCCGCGGGCAGGTCTCCCGCCTTCAGCAAATCTGCGAGATGCTCTGCCCGTCCGCGTTTTCCGGTGAGTGCTTCGGGAAAATTGGCCAGTTCCGCATATGCCCACGCTGTCGAGACACCGAAGCCGGGATGAATCAGTAGGAAAGCAGCGCCCTGCAACGCGAGAAAGGGTTCCAGGGGACGAATTGTTTCGCCGCGCCCGGTCGCAATGGCCGGTTTTTCCTGCAGGAAGAACGGCACGTCGGAGCCGAGGGTCGCCGCAACAGCGTGAAGTTGGTGGGCTGAAAGCGCATACCCGAACAACTCATTCAGCCCCAGGAGCGTACAGGCTGCGTTGCTGCTTCCACCGCCCAATCCGGCCGCCAGAGGGATCTTCTTTTCAAGGTGGACCCTGACGCCCTCTGAGATTTGGGCCGTCTCGAGAAACGCTCTCGCTGCCCGGAGCGCGAGGTTCCGTTCGTCCGTGGGTAGGGAAGCTTCTGAGCAGGTGAGTTGCACGGAATCGCCGGCCCGCGCAAAAGTCAGCCGGTCGAACAGCCGCACCGGATGCATCAACGTCTCCAACTCGTGGAATCCATCCGGCCGTTTGCCAAGAACGTTAAGCAGCAGATTGACTTTGCAGGGCGATTCTTTCTCCAGCGTCATGGCCGCAGCCAAATCGCGGGTCTCACCACGGAGGCACAGAGCCACAGAGAGGCACAGGAAAATCTCACTTCTTTGTGTCTCAGTGTCTCTGTGGTGAACCTTGCTAATTGTCGAAAATATTGAACCGGCTGCCGGGGACGATTGGGGCGACATCGCCTCCTCTAAAGCCAAGGGCCGTATCGGTCGCAAAGACCGAGTCGGAGAGAATCGCTGGTTTGTACACGTCGGGATAGGGCGCGACCTCCGGCAGGACCATGCCGCCCCACGGGTATTTCTTGTTACGCACGGTGAAATCCGGATAGATGCGGTCGGGTGAGTCCAGCAACGGGCCGTAAGGGGGCAATGGGGCTGTGATCATTTCGTAGGCTCCGATGGCAGTCCGCGTAAGACTGCGATTGAAGCCGCGAACAAACCCGGTGGTGTAAGCCACGTCGGGACCTTCCCATAGGGCATGCTGTTCCAGGGAACGGCGCATTTCGCCACCACGGGCGAATTCGACGACATTATTGAAGCCACGGCCAAACTTTCGTTCCGGCCCCGCGCAACCGCAAAAGACCGCTGCCAACGCCAAACACGCCAGAGAAAGGGTCACACGCATAATCATCCTGATCGATTCTGATTTTCGCTCACGGTAGCGCGGTTTCGTCCGAAGTAAAGATTGTTTTTAACAGCCTCCGTACCGTTCTTTCCAACCCGCGTCCCGAAACGTCCCGTTTTCTCGAGTTCTGGCCCGTTGATGAGCGTCGAATTGTCGAATCGCAGAAGAGGGGCATAGTTGTAAGTTGTTGGTGTAGAGGTTGTTATATCGGCACTTGTCCGGTTTTCGTCCGGTTTTTTCCGGTTTTGGACACCGGTCGGCGGAAAGCAACCACGGATCTCAGGGGTGCGACGGGACAGATCGCGGTCAGTCCCGTGCGCGAATGAACACACCCCACCCACCCCCACAGGTGTTCAATTTTGTTCAATTTCTTCATTTTCCTAACGAATTTCACAGGTGCGTGTTCAAAAATGTTCAGTTTTGTTCAAAAATGTTCAATTCAATTCCGGTGATCGGCTCGCCGCCGGCGGCAGCGGAACCGCCGCGCGTTCCGATTGGGCCGCCAACCTGCCGATATTAGTTTTCCATCTCATGTGGTAATTATATCACAGGTTAACGTCAAAAGCAAGAACTTTATATTTATAACTAAATAAATGAGAAATTATTGAGCGCGGCGTAAGCAACACCGGCATGGCCTGGGCCCCACGCTCCGTACTAAATTCTAGTTGAGAATCGGAAAACCTGAGGGCAAATTCAACTCATTAAGAAGTGTACTTTATACAGGACCCTTTTCGACCCCTTTTGCGACCCCTTTTCGGGCCAGTGGGAAATGACTAATGACTAATGTCGAGCAGCGGTGAACTGATGGGTAATCAGATTTTGTGAAAGAGGCTGAGAAATTCGGAGTGTAATTTTGTTCAGAACGAAACGAACCCGGCTCTTAGGAAGCCACGAGTGAAAGAAGCCAGGAAGGAACGAGGACCGTGGCATGGCGGGAACGCAAGCTAAGAATGGTTGAGGTGTTTTGTGACGAAGTATGCGGGAATGCCATGACCTCAGTGATCGCCTGCAGTTTATCGAGAAGCGCAAATACTCGTTGGGCTGCGGGAGCAAAGTAGCCAACCCATATTGGATTCGAAAGGGCTTGCTGAAGTGTTCTCCCGAGGGTATGCCGCACAGCATCGCTTGTAAAAATTTAACGGGTGGAATAGAGATTTTAAGGAGATGACCGATTTCAACAAGCCCTTCGCGGATTTGAACAGCGCAGGACTTCCGCCTGGTAAATCAAGCGAAGCGGATCGAACGGAGCCGCCTCGCAAATCCAGAGGTCGAGTGGACATCATTCGACAGAAAGCAGGACGCGGTGGCAAGACGGTGACCGTGGTGAAGAATTTCGTTGGCATCGGACTGCCCGAGAAGGAGAAGCTGGCCAGGGAAATGCAGAAGGCGTGTGGAGTGGGTGGCACCGTGAAGGATGGGCAGATCGAAATTCAAGGCGACAAGCGTGAGGAAGTAGCTCGCATTCTGACGGAGGCTGGTTTTCGTCCGGTCTTTGCCGGCGGATGATCGCGGGACTCTAGGAAGCCAGGAGTGAACGAGAGCGGTCGCATTCAGGGATCTGATCGGCCGTGAAAGTGAGTAATCAGGCGATCAGTAATCAGTATTCGTTTTTGCGAACAGGCTGAGAGATTTGGAGTGTACTTTCTTCAGGTCTGAACCCCGACAGACCGACACAATCTCGACATACGATATCAATGCGCTTTTCCGAGCCATCGCTTTACGACCGATGGCTTCAGTCCAAATGGCGTTTTCCCGGTCATATGAACGATTCTCGGAAAATCATGGTGATCAAGAGAATCAACTAATTTGTCCGCAGCTGCATTTAACCGGTCGATTTCTTCGGTCGTTCTCGTCCAGAAATGGGATCTGTGAAAGGGTCCACTGCGCAAAACTCGTTTGAGGATATTTCGAACAGATTGCTCTCCTTCCACTTGTTGCTCGGACTGTTCCTTGTCGCGCTTTTCCAAAACGAAAATAAGACTTGGTTGAACGCTGCGAACGGAAGCTGGAACGTAACGGCGCCCCAGGTCCACAAGGTCGAGCTTCTCGAATATCAAGCTCTGATGATAATTTAGCTTCCGATGAAGACCGGCTTCCCACAGATTCAATTCGCCGACTTCCCGTCGCAAAAGATGCCGTGTTATGTCCCAAAGACCGAACGCGAGTTCCCCTTCTGGGGCCGATATCGTTAACCTAAAGAAGACGAAAGCAGCGGTCAGTTGCTGGTGTACATCGACAAGCTGGCTGGCCCTGGCAATCGCCTTCGGAACCGGTTGCGTTGTGTCAAACTACGTTGGTATCGGAACAATAACCGGATGGATCATCCTGGGAGTCGGTTTGGCGATACAAATTCTCTTGCACGTTTCGTAAGGCCAGAGGACGAGAGGCGAAGGCCCAAGGCTGAAGGCGAAAAAGGCTGAAAGAACGAGCCAATTTCAGATTTGAGGATTTGAGATTTCGAAAGGGCCGAGAGGAATTCCAAATATGCGAACAACGAGGTCTTCCAGTCGGGGGGAAGCAGGCTAAAGCCTGGACACCAAACGGAAACCGGGACGGTCGCGCTCCCCACCGAAGGAGATTGTTGGGGCCCGAAATCTCCAGACCCTGGGCTGAGCGATATTACCCGTTCGGTGTAATCCCCGGTACTCGGGAATCAGTAATCAGAATCAGGTTGTCCTTGGGCATTGGACATTGGGTCATCGGATCTCAATTCATTCGTCATTCCGCGAAGCGAGTCCCGTCACAGCGACTGAAGGCGATAAAACAATTGTGAATTGCCAATGGTATTCGTGAACCTGAACTCTCCCGTCATTGCATCAAATGAGTTCGTTGCCGTCCGCGTCCAGTTCGTTATCGGCAACGCCAGGTTCGTAGAAACGAGAACCCGATATGTTCCGCCCGGATGCCCTGCGCCGCTCAGCACCAGTGTTGAACCGGAAACCATCGGCGCCGTAAACATCCACACGGGCGCGCGGACCGAATTGGTCGAGAAGGTGACCGTCCCGAATTTGTCGGGGCGATGAAAAGAAACGCTCGTTCCAGGCACCGGTGACCATGCGTAATAGGTATCGCTGCCCGCCGCACCGGGGCCGCCCTGTGTGGTCGGCGTGTTCCAGTTGATGCGATTCAGGTTCATTCGCAATTGTGTGCCGTTCGTCGGACGCCCGCCCGGAATTCCCTGATAGATATCCGCAAAGGGTAGCCGCATCTCGCCCGTGAACCCGCTGTCCTGGTCTGAGGAATTATTCAGCGTCCCGCTGACGCGCGCGGCTACCTGGAGAGCGGCCATATTATAACTGCCACCGGGGCCCTGGAACACGTTGGTGAAGACACCGTCCCAAATCGTTCCCTGCGGGCTGCCTTCGGCCTCAACATACCCCGTCGTGCCCGGCACCGTCACAAACACCTCGAAGTTATCCTGCTCCCACAGCCGGGCATCTCGCAGGGTATAGGTCGCATAGACGTCCGGGTCTTTGGCGCTGAAAGCGATGTACAGGTATTGATCGTCCCACAGCATCCTCGCGACAGTTTGCAGCGATTCCGGCGCGGGACTGCCGTCCCACAACGTGAACACTGTGGTGTCAGCGGCATTCTGCCACGAAGCCTCATTGAGATTGCCGTCAATTCCGATCGTGTCGGTGCGCCGCTCAACCGTGTAGGAAGCGCCGCTCTGCGCCAGAGCCGCGCTCATCAACAGCTTTCCGATAATCAGGAATGAAATGAACTGAAGAAGAACGTGCCCGGGGAATCTGTTACTAACCACGCCGCCAGCATAACCCAGCTTGCGTTGTGGGGGAAGCTGTGAAGGGGAAAAAAAGGGACGAGGGACGAGAATCGAGGCCGACCGTGGCGCGGAATGACGAATGATGACGGACGAGTGCGAAGACAGAAGACGGAGGACCGAGGGGCCAGTGATCTCACTGCGAGTTCAGGAAGGCCGTTCCGACGCGGTAGATCTCATCGTCGGCTCCAGCGCTGGAATATCGATCGAGTGCCATCTCCAATTCGTCGGCGGAGAAGGCGTTTCGGTAGGCCGCATAGGAGGGTTTAATTTCCGTAGTGTTATCTGTGAGCACGCTTGATGCGGGTTCAACGGGCGTTGGCGCTTGCTGCTGCTTGTTCCAGAAGGTGAAGATCAGAAGGGCGAGAGCCGCCGCGGCAGCACCGGCAAGCGCTTTGCGCAGGGATGCGTAGAGCCAGGGAGTGCTGCTCGCTTCGTTAATCGCGGACGCGACCTTCTGGCGGAGGCGAGCAGGGGCATCGATTTCCGGCAACGCCGCTGCCCTTGTTTTGTGCGCGTCACACAAAGCGGAAATCTCCGCGGCGTAGGCGCGACAGGCGGCGCACTCTGTTAAATGGCCGACCAAGGTGGCATCATTGGACTCGTCCGCTCGCGACAACGCGATCCGTTTGCGAAATTTTCGACAGGCGTTCATTCGACGTTCAATGTTTTCAACGCGCGCATTTTGCGCAGGTTTTCCAGGGCCTTAAAGAGGCGCGATTTGACGGTGCCGACACTGCAACCAACCGCGAGGGCGATTTCCTCCAGCGAATTCTCCACATAAAAACGGAGGTAAACGATCTGCCGCTGTTTGTGCGGCAGATTGTCAAGGCACTTTTGGAGAAAGGCGGCTTGCTCTTTCATTTCGTTCAGCGTGGCCGGAGAGGCGGCGGCGTCCGCCACGTTGAGCAGCGAGTCTTCGGTTTCCTTCGTGAGCGCGGCGGGCCGTTTGCGGCGCAGCAGCTTGCGATAGCGATGCAACATGATGCTGCACAGCCAGGTGAAGAAGCGGCAGCGCCCGTTGTAACGGCGGATCGATTTCCAGGCTGCGATCAGTGTTTCCTGCGCAAGATCCTCCGCAAGGCTTGCATCCTGGCAGAGAGCCATCGCCTGGCGCAGAAGGCGTCCATCGTAAACCCGGCACAAGTCGCAGAACGCCTCGGCATCACCCTGCTGGACGCGGGATAACAGGTCGGTTGAATCCTCCAGCTTGATGGCGTTTAAGGCGGGATTCAGGCTGAACACGCTTTCTATTTAACTCCAGTTCGAGCCGTTTGCGAGCCCTTTGCTTCCGCTCATGGAATCATCTGGCCGATGTACTTGCTGTCCACGCGCACCGCAGGTCCTGGCGTCTCGATCAGGATCAGGCCTGCGATGTGGTCCCGGCAATTGAGCTTCGAGGTGAGCTTGAAGCCGCGATCGATGCCATCGAGGACAAAGCGTTCAAAACCAAACGGTCCATCACCAAAGGGATCGGGGAGAGCTTTGAATGCGGCCTCCCCGCCGAGTTTGTGACGGATCGCGGCCTGCAGCATCGCCAGCTTGGCCAGGATCGCAAACTCGCGTTCGCGGGCCTTCTCGAGCGCGGGAAAGAACTTTGCGGCGAGAAGGTTTGGATGGCCCTCGACCTTTTTCGCAAATTCGGGCTGGCGGACCTGGAACTCCGCCCAGGGCAAACCGAGGATTTCCGTGGCTTCGGCGTAGAGCGGTTCGAGTTGCCTCACGTAAGTGATCAGGCCATTGGCGGTGCCGTCGGTGGCCTGGAGGAACTGGTCTAGAAAAGCGCGATCCTTGTCCTCCGGATCGAACAGGCTTTTGCCCCACATTTCGCGAAGTTTGGCGTGCAAGACCGGATGATTGCCGCCGCTCGTGGCATCAAACTCCTGTATTTTCCGGATCAGCCAGTCGCAAAAGGAATATTTCTCGACTGCCATGCATTGCCGGACAGGACCACGCGCCGGCGTGGCCTCGAGTCCCGCCGCTAGTTCCTGCAAGGTCTGGGGCGTGAAGCGATAGAAATTCTCGGCGATGAAGGAGGTAACAATATTCTCAATGGCTATCTGGACGAGCGCGGAAATCAAAACGCCGTCTCGCGAGGTGTTACGAGCCATCACGATAACGGCGAGCAATTCATCGCGGGCAGCTTCCTGTTTGCCGTCGATCAAATGCTGACGAGCTCGCAACCAAACCACTTGCGCCGCGTTTTTGGCGCGGGCCAGGCCCGGCAGCAACGCCTCCGGGCCATCAGTAATGTCCAACCCCCAGTCGCAGGGCACTTGCGCGTGCGCCGCCTGGCGAATCAGCTTGAACATATTGTCGTACTTCGTGATGAGGTTCACACAGCGGGGGTCTGGCGCCTGGCTTCGCCATTGGGTGACGAAGAGAAAGGTGCGGTCGTCTTGCGACAAGTCCGGGGCCAACAGAAACGCCTGATGGTAAAGCAGCGCCGGATTGATATCGGTGCGGAAATTCGCTCCCCCTCCGGACAGAGGCAGGGCGGTCATGGCGAAAACAGCGAGTGTGTGCTTGAGTCTCATAGGATTGGCTCGTGATGCATTT
The DNA here is from genome assembly GCA_022616725.1 of Limisphaerales bacterium. Classification (GTDB taxonomy): domain Bacteria; phylum Verrucomicrobiota; class Verrucomicrobiia; order Limisphaerales; family JAKEEH01; genus JAKEEH01. The sequence goes on from JAKEEH010000509.1 coordinate 8,301, forward strand.
GTCTGCCCGTTAATCCCGGGGGAGAAGAAAAAGGTTCACTTTTTTGATGGCAGGGGCCGAATGCGAGGGGCGAGGGCGAGAGTTACCTGAATGACCAATGTCCAACGGACGAGTATCGAGTATACTTTGGTCAGGATGGAAACCAATGCGGACTCTTATGAAACCACGAAAGAAGGAATCCAGAAAAAAGAGAGCGGTGTCGTCAACCTGCCGACGTCATGGCCGGTCATCAGGCGTAAATGATGAAAGAACTGCACGTGGGTCACGTTAACCTTGGACGCGATCGTATGAAATTCATCGCATCTGCCGGGACAGTCGCCTTTTGCCTCGCCATCGGTTTGGTGGCGACTCACGCCGCGCAACCGAACATCCAACCCCTCCTCGCGGGCAAATGGCCCGGCTCCCCGCGATTCGGCGGCGACGCCGTCGATGTTAAAGTGGTAGGCAACTACGCCTACGTCGCCCTTTATGAAGCTGGCCTGGCGGTGTTTGACGTCAGCAATCCCAGCAATGGCGTCCCCGTTGGCCGCTGGATCAGCAGCGGAACTTCCCAGGGCCTCGCCGTATCGGGCAACTACGTCTATCTGGCCGACGGCGCCGCAGGCTTGCAGGTCATCGACGTAAGTAATCCCGCCAATCCAACACGCGTGGGCCGCCTCAACCTCAGCAGTAGCGGGGTGGCCGTATCGGGCAACTACGCCTACGTCACCGGCGCGGGTCTGCACGTCATCGACATCAGCAACCCTGCCAACCCGGTGCGCCTCGGCGGCGTTGAGATCCTCTGGCAACCTATGCGCGTCGCCGTTTCAGGCAACCACGCCTATGTGGCGAACGCCTACGGCGGCTTGCACGTCGTTAATGTGAGCAATCCCGCCAATCCCGTCCGCGTGGGTGTCGCCGCCGGCTCCGGATATGCCGCCGACGTGGCGGTGTCCGGCAATTACGCCTATGTGGCAAGTGCGGGTGATGGATTGCGTGTGATCAATATCAGCAACCCGACTAATTCCGTGCGCGTCGGCGGCTTCGACACCACGGGCCATTCCTTTGGTGTGACCGTCGCAGGCAATTACGCGTATGTCGCCGACTACCGTGAAGGCCTGCAGGTCATCGATGTGAGCAATCCCACCAATTGTGTGCGCGTGGGCGGACTGGACACCAGTGGCACAGCCGTGGCCGTCGCCGTATCGGGCAACCACGCCTTTGTCGCCGATGGTGTCAGGGGTGTTCGCGCCATCAACGTGAGCGATCCCGCCAACTGCGTCGGCGTTGGCGATTACAGAACCAGCGCCAGCGCCAACGGCGTCGCCGTCTCCGGCAATTACGCTTACCTCGCCGACGGCGGTTCCGGCTTGCAGATCATTGACGTGCGTGACCCCGCGCATCCCGCGCGCGTGGGCGGCTTTGCAACCAGCGGGACGGCCCTGGACGTCGCGGTCGCGGGCAGTTACGCCTACGTCGCGGATGGTTGGGACGGTTTGCAAGTCCTCGACGTCAACGATCCGGCAAATGTCACGCGCGTGGGCGGTTTCGATACGCCCGGTTACGCCGAGGACGTCACCGTCGCAGGCAACTACGCCTACGTCGCCGATACCTCTGGCGGGTATGCCGATGGCCAGCGGGGCCTTCGTATCATTGACGTCAGCAACCCAAGCAACTGCGTCCAAGTCGGCAGCTATGAGCACCCCTGGGGCGTCAGCGGCGTGGCTGTGCGGGGGAACTATGCCTACATCGTCAACGGGGACCTGCAAGTGCTCGACGTGAGCAACCCGGCCAACCCGGTCCTGCTGGGCGCCTTCCATAGCGGCAGTGTCGTGAGTGCCGATGTGTCCGGCAACTACGCCTACGTGGCCGAATGGGATTCGGATGCAGGCTTGAAAATCATTGATGTGAGCAACCCCACCAACTCCTTCGAGGTCGGCGGCGACGACGGTTGGAAGTATCCCACCTACTCGCACACGGTCGCTGTTTGGGATCGCTACGCTTACCTCCTGGATCGCGATGTGGGTTTGTCCGTCTATGACGTGAGCGACCCGACCACCACGATTTTTGTCTCCAGTTACCTAACGGGTGGCCTTCCGTGGGTCAGTTCCGTGACGATCGTCGAGGGTCGCATTTACCTGGCCGTCCGCGAGGAGGGCCTGGTGATATTGCCCACACTTACCAACCTCCAGTTCACCGTCCGCGTGGACGCCACTCCCGGGCAACCCTTCACCCTTGAAGCCGCCACAAACCTCAACAGCCCCCTTTCCTGGACGCCACTCCTGACCACCAACGTCGCGACCATGTCGTTCGACTACGTGGACTTCGACGTGAAACTCTCCGAAAGACCGCACAAGTTCTACCGCGTCCGCCGGCCCTTTAGTGATTAGTGATTAGTGATTAGTGATTAGTGATTAGTGATTA
>JAKEEH010000510.1 GCA_022616725.1 Limisphaerales bacterium
AAGAACGCCGGGCTTGAACTCGGAGGCAGCGGTGGCATTCGCGTCAATGAGCACATGCAGGCCAGCGATCCGAAGATTTACGCGGTGGGCGACGCGGTGGAAGTGTGCGACCGGATTACCGGAGCGTGGGGCATAATCCCGTTGGCTGGCCCGGCGAATCGCCAGGGGCGCATCGTGGCGGACAACATTTTCAACCGACCGACTCGTTACCAAGGCACTTGGGGCACGGCCATTTTACGACTGTTCAACCTCACGGCGGGTTGCACGGGCGCAAACGAGAAGTCGTTGCGCAAGGCGGGGATTTCGTTTCAGGCCATGCATCTGCATCCCGGCTCACACGCGGGCTACTATCCGGGAGCAGAGCCGATTGCGATGAAGATTCTATTCGCGCCTGACACCGGCCAACTGCTCGGTGCGCAAGCGGTGGGCCGTGATGGCGTGGACAAACGAATAGACGTTCTTGCGACGGCGCTGATGGCGGGAATGACGGTGGACAACCTTGCCGAACTCGAACTTGCCTACGCGCCGCCGTTCGGTTCGGCCAAAGACCCGGTGAACCTCGCCGGTATGGTCGGGCAGAATGTCTTGAAGCGCGACGTGGAGCTTGCGCAATGGCATGAAGTGGCAACGCTCGACCCCAGCCGGACGGTGTTGCTTGACGTGCGCCGTCCCGACGAACGAGCAAAAGGGTTTATCCCCGGCTCGATCCATATTCCGCTCGACGAACTTCGTTCCCGAATGAACGAACTTTCGCGCGACCGTGAAATCGTCGTGCATTGCCAGAGCGGGCAACGCTCGTATTTCGCCTGTCGCATCCTGTCGCAAAACGATTTTCGCGTGCGCAACCTGACGGGATCATTCCGCACCTGGAAAACGGCGACAGACCATAACCGGCTTTGAACGCACACCGCTGCTGAATTTATGAACTGGCCCGCTGTGATTTTTGTCGGAGTCGTCCTCGTTGCGTTCTTCATCCTGAAACGGCTGTCCTTCGTGTCGCCAAACATCGCCCGGAAGCACCTTGCCGAAGGCGCGCTGGTGATTGACGTGCGTTCGCCGGAGGAATTTAGCAGCGGTCATGTGCCGAACGCGGTGAACATTCCGCTGGGTGGGTTGCGCGAAAGCCTCCCCAGCCGCGTGACCGATAGAAACCAGGTATTGCTGCTCTATTGTCTAAGCGGCGGACGCAGCGGGATTGCGAGACAGCGGTTCAAAGGCTTGGGCTTTCAGAACGTGTTCAACCTCGGCTCTTATGGCCGCGCGCAACAAATTGTGAGCGGGCCGAGAGGCGACTGAATCCTCGTTGTGGCGTCGGCAAATCTGATCACGCCAAGCATTGCCAGAAAGACGCCAGATGTGAGCAAAGAGTTTTTCCATCGCGGTGGGTTGTGGGTGCTGGGTCAAAGCGTGCTCCTGCTCGCGGTGGCTGCTTTGGGCGTCGTCTGTTGCGGCGAATCGAGCGATAGGCTTTTTCTGCTTGGTGGTGGTTTGCTTTTGGCAACGGGTGCTTTGACTGGTGTTATGGGCGTCGCGTCGCTGGGTCGAAACTTGACGCCCTTTCCAAAGCCAAACGCGGACGCGCAATTCGTGCAACATGGGATCTACCGTCTGATACGCCATCCGCTCTACACGTCGGTCGTTTGCGCTTCAGCCGGATGGTCGCTGGTCTGGCAAAGCTGGCCGGCGTTGGCGGTTTCGCTTTTGCTGGCGCTGTTCTTTGACGCCAAAGCTCGCCGTGAAGAACGCTGGCTGCGAAAGCAATTCCCGGATTACGCGCGCTATGAGCAACGTGTGCGGCGATTCATCCCCTGGATTTACTGACCTGAAACAGGAAGACAGTCTGTAACCTATTTGAGGTTCGTGGCTCGGTCTTGGTAGTGACGAACAACGCCGAAGCCATGAAAAACAACATCGCAGAACTGACCGAAGCCAATTTTGAAACGGAAGTCCTTCAAGCGGCCCTCCCCGTGGTGGTGGATTTTTACGCGCCGTGGTGCGGGCCGTGCAAAATGATTGCACCGCTGCTGGAGCAGTTTGCCGACGAATTCGCGGGGCGGTTGAAATTCGCCAAGGCGAATGTGGACGCGACGCCCGTGCTGGCATCGTCCTTTGAAATCACCGGCGTGCCGACGTTGATGCTGTTTCGCGGCGGCGAGCCGGTGGATCAGCTCGCGGGCTTTCCCGGCCCACGCCAGTTCAAAGCGTGGCTGGACTCTGCGGCGAACGCGGCGGTCGCCGCTTGAACATGAAACGCACCATGATTCTGCGCATCATCCTCGGAGTTCTTGTCGGCGGCGGACTCGGGTTTGCCTACTACAAGTTCGTCGGCTGTTCGAGTGGCACTTGCCCGCTTACCAGCAATCCCATCATCAGCACGATTTACGGCGCAGTGCTCGGCGTGCTGCTGGCGACCAGCTTCCGTTGAACAAACCAATCACATCACCTTTATGAAAATGCACATGATCATCCGCCGGTTCGCCGGGGCTTTCATCCTCCTGAGCCTTGTGCTCGCGCACTATCACAGCCCATACTGGCTCTGGTTCACCGCGTTCGTCGGCTTCAACCTGCTGCAATCGTCGTTCACATGCTTTTGTCCGTTGGAGATTGTCTTGAAGAAGCTCGGGGTGGGCAAAGAGTAGGCGGGCAGCGGCTCATGAATGTATGAAGACAGCGAACTCCATCACCAATCGGCATCAGGACTTTCAGATTTTGAATCTGTGCCAGCTCGTCCATCACGTCGAAGGGCGCGGGCCTTTCATGGTGACGCAGGATGGCTGCGACCCGAACGACGGCACGATGCGCCAGTGCTCATTCGTGCTGACGAAACGGGGAACGTGGCTGCACTTTTACCTCTACCTCGCCCTGCCGGAAGCCGTGCGTCAAAACTGTGCGCACTTCGAGACCGTGACCGATGCACTGCAACGCTCCGATTCCCTTCCTTCAAAAGTCATCGTGGAGGACGCCGCCTCGTTGCAGGAATTGATTCGCGAAGCGGGCTTTGAACCTGATGCTGGTGATGCTACCGGACAGGCGCTGCTGCGCGAGATGAAGAAACGTCACGGCCTGGACAAGGCTGAGGTCTCAACCGCGAGCGAATGAACCTATTCACGAAACAGAGAGGACTGCCCGGCATGAGAACATGGAACACCACGTTGCTGTCACTGGCGCTGCTGACGGCGATGGCGTTCAGTGTTTCCGTTCGTGCCGCCGAACCGTGGACACTTGAAAGCGCCTTGGATTACGCGCTGGGCCACAACCCGGACGCGCGGATTGCGCAACAACGCATCGCCGCAGCACAGGCAGGATTGGAGCAAGCCAACTCCGCCTTCTGGCCGAAGCTGCAAGTCCAGTCCGGCTACATCCGCACGGACAATCCGATGCTGGCTTTCGGCAGCATCCTCAATCAGCGGTCTTACAGCTCATCGCTCAACTTCAACGACGTTCCCGACGTGGATAACCTTAACGCGCGGGGTGTCGTCACCGTGCCGCTTTACGCGGGCGGACGAAATGTCGCGGGGCGGAAGGCCGCGAAGGCCAACTCCGAGGCCGCGAAGCAGGACAGCGCCGCCGTCCGCAACGCGCTGGGCTTTGAAGTGTCGCGCGCGTTTCTCACCGTGTTGAAGACGCGGGAGTTCATTCGCGCCACGGAAGCGGCGGTCAACTCCTACGAGAGCAATCTGACGGTCGCGAACAAGCGTCTCGACGGCGGCACGCTGTTGAAATCAGACGTGCTCGACGTGGAGGTCCGGCTGGCGCAAGCGCGCGAAGATTTGGTTCGCGCCCGCAATGCCAACACTCTGGCCACACGCGCGCTGCGCAATCTGCTGGGCATCGAAGATGGCGAATTTACCGTGGCTGATTCCGCTCCCGTGGTCAGCGTGCCGCACTCGGGAGATTTCACGCAACGCCCGGAACTGGCCGCGGCTCGTGAACGGGAAAGCGCCGCGCAATCCCAAGTCCGTGGCTCGAAAAGCGGCTACCAGCCGCGCGTCAGCGCCTTCGGCAGCCTTGATTATGATTACGGCTGGGTGACTCAGGGTGATGGCAAAAGCTACACCGCTGGCGTGATGTTGCAGTGGGATTTGTGGGACGGTTTTGCGACCCGGTCCAAAGCGCGCGAAGCGAACGCCAATCTCGAATCCGCCCGCGAGGAGCAGCGCAAGCTGCGGCTGGCGCTCGACTTTGAAGTCGAACAAGCCCGGCTCGACCTCAAGGCGGCGGACGAGCGTCTCGCCGTGAGCAGCAAGACAATCGAGCAAGCGGCGGAAAGCGCAAAGCTGACTCGTGGCCGCTTTGAGCAAGGACTCGCGCTCTCGACGCAGTTGATTGATTCCGAGACTGCGCTGGTCGCGGCCCGCGTGCGCCGCGCGGAAGCCGAATCCGACCAGCGCATTGCGGTCGCCGCTTTGCGCAAAGCACTGGCTTTGCCCCAACTGGATTCCCAGCCGACTGCCAAATGATATGAAACGATTGTCCGCACGAACTCTTGTCCTGCTTCCTGCCTTCCTGGCGGCACTCGCGCTAACCAGTTGTGGCCACAAACGCGAGAGTTCAAAGGAAAACTCATCCAGCCTCCCAAGCGCGCAAGTCCGTGTGCAGAAGGTCGAAAGCAAATCGCGACCGGTGACAGAGGAAGTGGTCGGCACGATGCGGGCAAAGCTTCACGCGACGCTCGAAGCGAAGTTGAGCGGGCGCATTGACAAATTGCCGGTGGTGTTGGGGCAGCGGGTCAAGGCCGGGGAACTGGTAGCCCGCCTCGACGCAGCCGAATTCAACGCTCGCCTTGAGCAGGCCCAAGCTTCACTGGAACAAGCGGAGCGTGACTGGAAACGTGTGTCGGTGTTGTTCGAGCAACAAGCGGTCACGCGGGCGGAATATGATGCTGCTCAATCGCGACAACTCGTGGCCAAAGGCGCGGCAGCCGAAGCGAAGGCGATGATGAGCTATGTGGAAGTGGTCGCGCCGTTCGACGGCGTGGTGACAAAGAAGTGGGCCGACCTGGGCGACCTCGCTGCGCCGGGAAAACCTCTGATTTCCATCGAAGACCCGTCGGCGCTGCAACTGGAAGCGGATGTGCCCCAGGCCATCGCCTCCCGTGTTCAGCGGGATGCCCGTCTCGCCGCGCGCGTGGACGGCGTTGCCGGAGAGTTGACCGGCACGGTCAGTGAAATCGCCCCGAGCGCCGATCCGGTCAGCCGCACTTTTCGGGTCAAGGTGGATTTGGCAACACAGCCGGGCTTGAGTTCGGGCCAATTCGCGCGGCTGCTCGTGCCGGTTGGGGAGAACAGTTCTTTGCGAGTGCCGGTATCGGCAATTGTAGAGCGCGGCCAATTGGAAATCGCCTTCGTGGTTGAGAACCAGCACGCGCAGTTGCATCTCGTGAAGACGGGCAAACGGATTGGCGATGAAATCGAAATCCTTTCCGGTCTCCATGCGAGCGACGCTGTGGTCATCGAAGGCGCAGCATTGTTGACCGATGGCCAACCCGTGGAGGCGAAGTGAAGCCCATCACCCCAAGTCCGAAGTCTGAGATGGGTTTAGCCGGGCGCATTGCGCGGGCGTTTATTGATTCGAAGCTGACCCCGTTGGTCGTCATCACGTCCGTGCTGCTCGGCGCAGCCGCAATCATCATGCTGCCGCGCGAGGAAGAGCCGCAGATCAAAGTGCCGATGATTGATGTGCTGGTCGCGATGCCGGGTTCGACCGCGAAGGAAGTCGAGGAACGCGCGACGCGGCCAATGGAGAAGCTGCTCTGGGAAATTCCCGGCGTCGAATACATCTATTCCACTTCGCGCCCCGGAGAGAGCCTGGCCATCGTGCGGTTCAAAGTCGGCGAGGACGTGGAGAAAAGTCTGGTGAAGCTGAACCAGAAGTTGCAGTCGAACTTCGACCGCATCCCGCATGGGGTTTCGCCGCCCCTCATCAAGCCGAAGTCCATTGATGACGTGCCGATTCTGGCGCTGACCTTTCACAGCGCACACTACGATCATCTCACCTTGCGGCGGCTCGTGGCGCAGGTGGACGACGCGGTGAAGCAAGTTCCACTCGTCGCCGAAACCACGATCATCGGCGGCGCGAAAAGACAACTGCGTGTGTTGCTTGATCCCTCGCGGTTAGCCTCGCGCAATCTCAGCGCGGCGGAAATCGTGCCGATGCTCATCCAAGCCAACCGGCAGACCATCGCGGGCGGACTGACCAGCAACAACCGCGAAGTGATTGTCGAGACCGGCGGTTTCCTGTCCACGGCGCAGGACGCGGGCGATGTTGTCGTCGGAGTCTTTGACGGCAAACCGGTTTACCTGCGCGAGGTCGCGGAAATCAAGGACGGCGCGGAAGAACCGTCGCAATACGTTTTCTTCGGGGCGGGCATGGCCGAAGCCGCGAACGCCGGGGAACAACCCGCCGTCACGTTGAGTATTGCCAAGCGGCCCGGCGCAAACGCGATTTCAGTCGCGCATCAAGTGTTGCAAAAAATTGAGGCGCTCAAGGGCCGCACCATTCCGAACGATGTGCAGATTTCCATCACGCGCAACTACGGCGAGACGGCGGCGGAGAAATCGAACGAACTGCTGCTGCACATGGGCATTGCGGTGGTTGGCGTGTCGTTGCTGATTCTGCTGACGCTGGGGTGGCGCGAGTCGGGCATTGTGGCCATCGCCATTCCCTCCACACTGGCGCTGACGTTGCTCGTCTTTTATCTCTACGGCTACACGCTAAATCGCATCACGCTGTTTGCGCTGATTTTTTCCATCGGCATTCTGGTGGATGACGCCATCGTGGTGGTCGAGAACATCGTGCGGCATTTCCACCTGCCGCAGAACAAAGGCCGCAATTGGTCGGTCATCGCGGTGGAAGCGGTGAATGAAGTCGGCAACCCCACCATTCTCGCGACCTTCGCCGTGATTGCGGCGGTGTTGCCGATGGGCTTTGTTGGCGGGCTCATGGGGCCTTACATGCGGCCCATCCCGGTCGGGTCCGGCGCGGCCATGTTTTTCTCGCTGGCGATTGCCTTCATTGTGACACCGTGGGCTTCGATTCGTATCCTGCGCTGGGGCAAAAAGTATTCCACGCTGACCGAGGGAACGGCGAGTGTCAGCAAGGACACCGATCCACATTCTCGATTTGAACACGAGGAAGATTTCTTCACGAAGCTTTATCGCCGTGTCATGGGACCGATGATTGCGCAACGGAAATGGCGTTATCTTTTTCTCGCGAGCATCGTCGGCCTGCTCCTGGGGGCGATGGCGTTGATGGGCATTGGCTGGGTGAAGGTCAAGATGCTGCCGTTCGACAACAAGAGTGAATTCCAGATCATCCTCAACATGCCCGAAGGCAGCGCGTTGGAAGACACCACGCAGTGCGCACACGAAATCGCCGCCGCTGTCCGCGTCGAACCGGAGGTGACGGACTATGAGATTTACGCGGGCGTCTCGTCACCGTTCAATTTCAATGGACTGGTGCGCCATTATTTCATGCGCCGGGGAGCGAACATCGCCGACGTGCAAATCAACCTGGTCTCGAAGGGAGAGCGAAAGGCGCAAAGCCACGACATCGCCAAGCGCGTCCGTCCGCGCGTCACGGAAATTGCCTCAAAATACGGCGCGCGTGTCGCCGTGGCTGAAGTGCCGCCCGGCCCGCCCGTATTGCAAACCCTGGTCGCGGAGATTTACGGCCCGAACGAAGCGAGTCGCCTCGCGCTGGCGAACCAAGTTATCAAGGTCTTCAAAAGCACGCCCGGAGTCGTGGACACGGATTGGTATATCGAGGCCGATCAGCCGAAAGCGCGGTTTGTGATTGATAAGGAAAAGGCGGCGCTGAATGGCATCAGCGCGGAAACCATTTCCGAAACGCTCCGGATTGCGGTAGGCGGCGTGCCGGTGGATTTGCTGCACGTCCCGCGCGACAAGGAGGACGTTGATATTCTTCTGCAACTACCGCGCGCCAGTCGCACCACGCCGGACGAGTTGCTCGCGTTGCGTGTTCGCTCAACCGCCAATCCTGCCTCGCCGCTCGTGCCCTTGCGCGAACTGGTCAAGGTCGAGCAGGCCAGCGTGGAAAAGAGCATTTACCACAAGAACCTGATGCCAGTCACCTACGTCATCGGAGACGTGGCCGGGGTCGTGGAAAGCCCGGTTTACGCGATTTTGAACATGAACAAAGCATTGCAGGCGCTCGACACGCGGGAGTTCGGCGGCACCGGCGCGCCGCTCAAAATCTACAATGCCAGTCAGCCCTTCACCGATGACGCGCCTTCGATGAAATGGGATGGCGAGTGGCATATCACCATCGAAGTATTTCGCGACCTCGGCACGGCGTTCGCTGCGGTGCTGGTGTTAATCTTCATCCTGATGGTCGGCTGGTTTCGATCATTCCTCACGCCGTTGATTGTGATGGTGGCGATTCCGTTTTCTCTGGTGGGCATCCTGCCCGCGCATGGCTTGATGGGTGCGTTCTTCACGGCGACCTCGATGATCGGCTTCATGGCCGGCGCGGGCATCGTGGTCCGCAATTCCATCATCCTCGTGGATTTCATCGAGCAGCGGGTGGCAGAAGGCATGCCGCTCTCGGAAGCGGTGGTGGACGCTGGTGCCGTGCGTTTCCGCCCAATGCTCCTGACGGCGCTGGCGGTGGTCGTCGGGGCGTCAGTCATCCTCGCCGACCCAATCTTCCAGGGCCTGGCCATAGCCTTGATGGCGGGTGAAATCGCCTCCTTGCTAATCAGTCGTATGGCCGTGCCGGTGCTTTACTTCATGGCTTATAGCGATGGGTCAAAGGTTGGCAGGACCTGAGTTTGGCACACTAAACCCAAAGCGCGCAGCGCGTCATAGCTTTCCTCGTTGGTTTTACAAGCTCGTATAGGAACAGTGACAAACTTCTCACACCGCATCATACGTCAGGCTTTGGTTTGAAGTTGGCGGCAGTGAGCGGAGAAGCCGGAACGAAATAGTAAAGCCGCGCTGCGACGACGCCAAGCTTCAGACGGAAGCGCCACGCGACTGCGCGATTCTCAAGCCGGAACGAACACGCGCGGAGCAGAGTGAACGCACGGGCGGCGGGGTGCGATCACGGCGCGGAGCGTGCGCTGGTTCCAGCGGGTTTCCGGCGGTGCCGAAACGGTGAAGTCAGCGCCAGACGAAATGACCAATCAAAAGGCCGATGCCACACGCGGCCAGTAACAACAATCCTGTGAAAACCAATTGCTGGATGTCCCAGTATTGGTTCATCGCCGCCAGGGCAGTGTCGAGTTCGCGGCGTTCCGTCTCGAACTGCTGATGCGCCCGATGCCATTCCTCCGCACCCGTCCGCAAGTCGCCTTCCATCAATCTGGCCACAGCTCTGACTTCGGCAAGTTGCGAGCGCAATGTTTCCACGGACTCTCCGGCCTGCCGTGCTTGTGCGGTCTGAGATTTCTCCAAGGCTTGCAACTTTGCTTCGGTCGCTTGCTCGAAACTTTTCACGAGGCCAACGATGTGCTGCCGGTGCTCGCTGAATGTCCGCTCCAAGATTTCCCGTGACTGGTCAATTGACCGGGGCACGCTGGCAGCCGCCCGCCACTGCACCCTCGTGAGCAGGGCAAGATGAACGGGAAACGAGCGTTCATCGCCATCGCACCATTCGGCCAGCAGTTTCGACAAGAGTCGGGTTTCTTCTGCACTTGCTCCCTCGCATAGAACATCGAATTCAGTCCGGTCCATACGTCATTCCTCGAAGTTGAGTTGTGGTTGCGGCTCTGCTTTTGGACTTTCGTTCGCTCTCGCAACGGGCTTTTCCTGCGAAACCAACTCGGTCGGCAGCAACAGATCGGCAATCGCGTTATACTGCCGAAACATCCGTTGCATCGCCCATTGGATTTCGCCTGCCAGTAAGCGTTCCAAGAATTTCGCGTCGGGGTTGGACAGTTCGGCGAAGCTCAGGCCGCGTCTGGCAACTGATTCGGCCTTCTCCGCCGCGAGCAAAGTCGTCGGGGTGATGGTCGGCAACGTGATGGCCTTTGCGCCAAAATCAGTCAGTTGGCTTTCCAGTTGCGAGCCTTTGAACAAATCGCCGCGCGCTTTGGCCGGGTTGTGAATGATCACATAATCCACGCGGTCGCCGGCGTAGAGAAAGAGCCGCCCGGCGTTGGTCATGCTCTCGGTGTCATCGGTGGGAAACAGGAAGAATGTCAGCCGCACACCGTGGTCGGCACAGATGTCGAGGACTTGCAGTTCATCCATCGCGCCGAGGATGAGCGCATCGGCCTGGGCGCGGGTGTCAATGACATGGACGGGCGCGGCGTCCTTGAGCACCCGTCGAAACAGTTTAAGCAGCGCGGTCTTGCTCTCGTGCTCATTGCCGAGTTGATACGACTGAACTGCGCCGGGATGCCGACTGGCAAACGTATGGTGGCGGTCGTCGAGGTCTGAGCCATTCCACGGGATGCCGAGCCGGTCGAGCCAGGCGGTGCGGAACTCGGCTTCAAAACTTTTACCGAGATTTCCCTTGGATTGAGGATTCAAGTGGATGCGTCGAGTGATGTTCATACTTTTGTGGGGTCGTTGAGTTTAATGTCGCCGGGATTCGGTCGCCGGAATGCACGCTCTGCCGGAGTGGAGGCGGTCACAATTTTTCGCGGTGGCTCGGTCACTGAACCGGGCGAATTGGCCGGCGAGGGATTTGCCGCCTCGCGTTCCCAATGCGGCCGGTTCTGGCGCTGGATGTAGCGACGGCAGAACTGATGGACACCCTGGGCGCAGATGACACAACCCTTCTCCGTGCGGAGCAGTTCGGCGATTTCCTTCCACGTCCTGCGTCGTTGACGCTGTTCGCGGATGAAATCCACGAACGGTTCGAGCCGACTGTGGAAGGCTCGTCCGCCGCCGGATCGTTTTCGCTTCACCGGCAGGGCGTCATTCACGGTTTCCGAATTCATCAACCAACAGCGTATGACGCGCCATGCTCGCCGCGTTAGCGAGTAGTGGGCGGGTTAAACCGAATGGTGATGGGTTTTGGCCGAATGGCTTCTTGGCCTCCATTTTCCATCCCTGATTTGTTGAGTCTCGTTGACGACCGTTGACGCGGTGCGTTGAACCGCGTTGGCCGGCGTTGATGGCAACTGTTGAGCGGCGTTTGTCGGCGTTGACCGCATCAACGCCCGTCAACGGATTTCAATGCCCGCTGTTTCCGTTGCTCTTGGCCGAAGCGAATGCTTCGGGGATGGTGTCTAACCAAAATGACCGGCTTTCCCATTTTAGAAAGCCGCCCCAAATCACGTTCGTCTGAACGTCAGCAATTCGCTCACTGATGCGCAAATTCCAAAGCACTGAGCGGGCGGTTCTGAAATCGAAGCGGAACGGAGCGGGTCGGGAGTGAGATGAACGGACGACGGCGCAGTGGAGCGCGGTTTCAGAACCGCCCGTTGAGTGCGCTGCGGTATAGGTTCAGGTCGTTTGCGGCGATTTGTCTGCGCGGTTTGTGAGGCACGAGCAAAGCCGGGCAGTCAAAGAGCCGTGGTCCCTGACGCCCTTTGCACCTTTGAGTTTCACATCGGCTGATTACCAACCCGATTGTTTGCATGTCACTTTGTGTAAAGATTGCACAAACCGGGTGTGAATTGCTGCCAGACTGCGCGGCATGAATCGAATTGGGATGGTTCCGGTCAGGTTGACGTGGCTGGGGAGGCTTCGCAAAAGGTGTATCAGATACACCTCGGCCGCTTCGGTTTCTGCGATTCTGTCCGGCATGACGGCGAATCAGCGACCTGTCTCCGCGAAGTCATCCTGTTTTCGACGAACGATTGTGCCCAACGGACGCACAATTATCGCGCACGTTCCTTTACTGTCACTGGCTGTGGCGGGGACAAAGATTGTGCTTAATACGCACCGTGGCATCTCGGAGACCGGATAACCTCGCCCCGTATGTTTACTGCCGTCGCGCATAAGAATCTGGCCGATGCGGAGGGTTACTTCGATGAACACCTCTCGCAGAATGATTATTACGCGGCGGGCGAAATCCGTCCCGGCCAGTGGATCGGCACGGGTGCGGAACGATTGGGCCTGTCCGATACCGTCACGCGTGAACAGTTCCACGCGCTATGTGAAAACCGCAATCCAAACGATGGAGAACGGCTGACGCAACGGCAGCAGAAGGAAGACAAGCGGCGGGTATTTTATGATTTCACCTGTTCCGCTCCAAAGTCGGTTTCGGTGCTGGCGGTGACCCTAGATGATGAGCGGCTGGTAGCGGCGCATGAGGAGGCCACGCGCATTGCGTTTCGAGAACTGGAAACCTTCGCCGCCACCAGAGTCCGCAAGCAAGGTAATCAGCGTGATCGGACCACCGGCAACCTGGTGGCGGCTCAGTTCATTCATACCAGTTCCCGCGAACTCGATCCGTTGTTACACACGCATTGCACTGTGTTCAACGCCACGTTTGATGACAAGGAGCGTTGCTGGAAAGCCCTGCAAGCCCGTCCGATGTATGACGCGATCCGCTACGCCACGGCGGTTTATCGGAATGAACTGGCGAAACGGATTCAGACCATCGGCTATCAAACGAGACCTGCCAAACACGGCTTTGAAATCGAGGGCGTGAGTGACGAGATATTGAAACGCTTTTCCAAACGGGCGCAGCAGCGGGATGAGGTGGTGTGGGCGATGGAACAAAAACTAGGCCGCAAACTTTCCAACGACGAAATCGCCTACGCGGTGCATCAAAGCCGGGCAAAAAAGATCAAAGGCATATCGACCGCAGAAGTCCGCGAGCGTCAACTAGCCCAATTGCAGCCGGACGAACTGCGAATGCTCCGTCAGCTTTCCGCGTCCGCGCATCACAAGCCAACCACGCCGGACACGGACTGTGAATCAAACGCCCTGACTTACGCCGTCACCCATGTCTTCGAGCGCAAGTCCGTCGCGCCAGAACATGAACTTTTGAACGTCGCACTATTGCAGCGTTCAGGCGAAGTGGATTTACCGAGATTGAAAGCAGCGGTCAACCAGTCCCCGGTGTTGGTGAAAACGGAGCGCGGGTTTTCGACCAAGGAGATTTTGGCGACGGAACTGAATTTGATTCAAACAGTCAACGCCGCGTGTGATGTCGTGGGGCCGCTCAATTACTCGCATACTCCCGCCGACTGGCTAGGTGAGGATCAACAACGGGCGATTTACCATGTCCTTCGCACCAGCGACCGCATCACCGGCCTGCGTGGTCTGGCGGGCACTGGTAAAACCACGGTGCTCCAAGAGCTGGTCGCCGCTTGCAAGGAGGTTGGAATTAAACCGTTTTTCTGCGCACCGACGGCAGCAGCAACGGACGTTCTCCGCAAGGAAGGTTTTGAAGCTGTGACGTTGCAAGGCTTGTTGCAATCGAAGCCCGTGCTGTCCGCCCGTCACTTGGTTGTACTGGATGAGGCCGGGGCGGTGGGAATTGACGACATGAAACGGCTTTTTGACCTAGCCGGAGACGCACGCATTGTGCTGTCGGGTGATACCGGCCAGCACGCTTCGGTCGCCCGCGGCGATGCACTGCGGATTCTGGAGGAACATTCCCGTTTCCAATCCGGTCAATTGACCCGTATCCGGCGTCAACGGCGGGCCGAGTATCGCAAGGTGGTGGAACTCGCAGCGCGGAAACAAACGGCCCAGGCGTTTGCGGAATTGGAGCGCATGTGCGCGGTAATGGAATTGCCAGGCGACAAGCTTCACGACTCCGCCGCCAAGTCGTATTTGAAAGCATTGGAACAAAACAAATCCGCGCTGCTGGTCGCGCCGACGTGGAATGAAATCGAGGCGGTGACAGAGCAAGTTCGCTCGGCGTTGAAAACGTCTGGTCGTCTGGCTGGCGACGAAAAGGAATTTCAGGTTTTCGATTCGCTGTCGTGGACTGAAGCGCAGAAGCAAGATGCGCGGCAATACCGTCCCGGCATGGCAATCCGGTTTCATCGGAGCAAAGCTGGTTTTGATAATGGTGAATCGGTCGAAGTGGTCGGGGTCGCAAATGACTCGCTGAAGGTGCAACGAGTGGATGGCACTGAAGGAATTTTCCTGTTAAGTCGGGGCGCTGCCTCGTTTGATGTGGGAGAGACAAGGAAGTTGAAAGTCGCCGTTGGTGACCGGCTGTTGCTGCAAGCAAATGCTGCGCGCAAGCAGTTCATCAATGGAGAACTCGTCGAGGTCAAAGCGATTCAAGGCAGTGCTCTGGTGCTGGCTGATGGCAGGGTGATTTCGGAAAACTATCGCACGTTCACCCACGGTTACGCGGTCACGTCCCATGCCGCCCAAGGCAAGACGGCGGATGAAGTCCTGGTCGTCGCGTCGTCGCGTTCATTGCCCGCCGTCAGTCAGGAACAATTTTACGTCAGCATCTCACGCGGGCGCGACACCTGCCGGGTCTTCACCGATGACGCTGATCTGTTGCGTTCGCACGTCACGCGTTCAGGCACACGACTGGCAGCCGTGGAAGTGATTTTCCAACAACGGCTCCAGCCTTCCGTCTGGCAGCGCAGTTATCAGTTCTTGAAAAGGCTACGGCAACGCGTGGCGAAGCTCCCATCCCTTTCGCCCCGCAAGGGCATCATTCACCCACCAAGGAACGAACATGAATCCAGAAACACCCATCGCATCCGCCACTAACCGCCTGCTCCCAGAGAAGGATTGTTACGACACCGATTCACAGGTTGCCACGCTGAACGTCATCACGGACCACCAGCGGAGCTATCAATTGGCCTACGCCCATTTCCTTTATTCCGAGCTGGGGGCCAATCCGGCGTTGGAGCAAAATCCGGATGCGCCACCGCAACAACTGGCCATCCATTTTTCAATGGCTGTGGTGACGGTTTTGGGAGCCGCACTCCACCCGATTGATAAGGCCGTCCAGAAAAATGATCTGAAGTATCTCCAGCGCGGTAGCCTGGACGCCGCCAAACTGGAACGGCGGCCTGCTGGAAGCGCCACAGTTGTTGCTTCCGTCGTCATCAATTTTACCGAGGACAAGCAATGAATCGCGAAGTCAACGAAGCGCTGGCCGCAAAATCGAATGGCAAACCGGAACTCATTTCCGCACAGGCCAGGGAGCTGCTCAACCTGCGGCGACTGCCTGCCATGCTCAACATACAGCAAACCGCCGTTCTGCTGGGCCTTGCCGAGCATGACGTTCCGGTGCTGATTGGCGTCGGCTTGCTCAAACCGCTGGGCGACCCACCACCGAACTCGGTGAAGTATTTCGCTTCCATCCAAGTCCTGGAATTGGCGGGTGAACTTTCGCGCCTGTGCAAAATCCGTAACGCCGTTTACGAATACTGGCGGGGCAAGAACGCGGCCAAATCCAAGCCGCGTTATTCCCGCAACGGACATCGCTGATTTTGTCAGTCGCGATAGCAATCGCCGTCATGTTCACAACCAGGCCGCTCGTAGTCCTGTCCAATTAAAGGCGGGAGTCGTTCGGGTGGCGGTCGTGACAAACCGAGCGGTAGATAAATCACGGTGACAGACGGAACATTCGTGCCGCGCTTTCCTGCTAGGAATTTGCGCCGCAGCCCGCCGCACGACACCCAAACGAGGAACGGAATCGCCGCATAGGTGAACAGCATGAAAAGGATGTCGCCATAGTCACGAATGAGGCCGTCGAGGAAATCAAACACCGGCTGCAAGAGTTCAGATGCGTTCAAGTGCATGGTGGACTCCTTATGCGTTGACGATTTTCGCCACGGGTTCGGCAACCTTGCCTTCGGCGAACATTTTCCGTTGCCGTTCGTATTCGCCGAGCGATGGCAGTTCCACATTGGCTTTCCGGGCGTAGGCACGATGCACCGCTTTGCTGTTGTGACCGAGCGCTTCCTGTGCGAAGCGCTCAGGATAGCCAGCAGTTTTCGCCCGTTCTGCCCAGGCGTAGCGGTAGCTGTGGAGCGTGACGCCTTTGATCTTGAGGCCGACACAGCGCTGATGAAATTCCGTGGCCCGGTCGCCCGCGCGCACCGTCCGCAAATACGGAAAAAGCGGGCCGCTGTCCGGCAGGTCCCGAAGGATTTCCGCCACGTCTTCATCGAAGCGCATGATGGCAATCGAGCCGGTCTTCTTGCGCGCGAAACTGATGACGCTGTGTTCCCAATCAATGTTCTCGGCTTCAAGGAAGGCGATGTCCGATTGTGCCGCGCCCAAGTGCCATGCGAGTTGGTAAAACGCTTTACGTTCGGGATTCAGTTCGCGGGCAACGATGGCCTGATGCTCCTCCCAAGTGATGCCGCGCTTCTCCTTGAACTTGATGGCGGGCCAGCGTTTCTTGGGCAGCACCGGCCACGGCAGCCAGTTCATATCCAACGCGAAGTTATGGATGCGCCGGAGGTAGATGTTGGTGGAGATCGAACCGTTCTCCAACACCTTCAAAAAATGTTCGGCCTGGGTTTCAAGCACAACGAGATTGCGGATGGAAGCAAACGCCTTGTCCTTGATGGCGGTCAGCCAGCGGTGCTGGGTTTCGCCGGTCTTCAGCTTGGGGATTTCGTCCATGACGTGTTGCCACGTCCGTTGGGCGGCGGCGGGATCACCCGCTTTCCAATACACCCGCGCCAGATGCAGACTGAACGCGGGAGCTTCCTCGGTTTCATTTTTGGCGGCGACCAGACGAAAGGCTTCATCCTTGTCGCGCGTGCCGAGGGTGGTTTGTTTCTTGGTAACGAGGTCTTCGCAGTAGAAAGTGCCCCAGCCGCGGCGGAACACCCGGTAACGATTCTTCATGTTTCGATTCATGTTGTGAGCATGAACCGCCACGATCCGCCCGCGTTAGCGAGTTGTCGGCGAGTTACTTCAGTTTCACTCGAATGGTGACGGAGTTCGTCACTCACTGAAGAATCCACTGAAACTCGACCGATTTTCCTCCAAAATCCCAGCAAAAGGGCTGGAGGCGAGGGTCGGAATCGAACAAATCTTTCCACCATCCAAAACCCGCCTAAACCATTCGGCAGCGGCAACTTCTCTAAGTGCTGCGCTGGCAAAGTGATTAACAACGA
>JAKEEH010000511.1 GCA_022616725.1 Limisphaerales bacterium
GAAAGCTCCTCGATGGAGCGTTTCAGTAACTCAGGATTGCGCGCCTCGCCCGCGATCTGGTCGGTCGAATCATGGGTTAGCCCGGCAATGCTCCGGGCCTGGTCCTCGTCCAGATTCGAGATTTCGCGCCGCAATTCGCCGACAAGCTGGAGCAGCTCGGCCCGCGCCTCCTCGTTGATGGCGCTGGCGCCTTGCAACCTGCTTTCAATTTTGGATATTGTGTCGCGAATCATCGTCGCTCCCCGCCCACCGCTAGTCGCTCGGACCGCCGCCCTTGAACTGGTCCTCGCGATTCCTGAACAACGTGTTGAAGGTTGTCATCGACCCATAGCAGCGGGTAATATATTGCTGCAACTCGACCTTGTCACCATCGCTCAGGTTGGGGTGGCCGTTAATCTTTTGCTCAAGGACACGGAAATTATTCCGCATCATGACAATTTTATGAAAAAAAGACTCCAATGGCACTTCTTTTGTTTGAACTGTTGCATCCGCGGGGTGCAGCACCATTTTACCCCGGTGCCAGCGCGGGCCGAGCCCTTCGACAATAGAACTGTCCGGCTTCTCGATGCCTAATTCGCGAACGGCAGCCTCTGCGGCTTCGGCTATGATCAGCTTCATGGGCCGGTCCAGCCCGGTAATGGCGGCCTGGGGTTCGGCGGGTTCCAGGCCAGCAGGTTCGGGAGCGACTGTGCGCTTGCCGGTATCGAAAGCAATGTCCGCAGACTGTTCGGTAATGGCTTTCACCGTCCCAACGCCATATTGGGGATGTCTCACTTTCATGCCGATGTGCAGCGCTTCCGGTTTCATAGCTGTGGCAAGACCGTGCCCACCCGGAGTCAAAAAAGCAAGGGGTGCATCGTTAATCGTTGAAGTCATTTCACTGATCCCCGCGCCGCCATGACGAGGCGTGTTTTCAATTCGTGCAGTTGCAGCTCCAACCCGACCGGGTATTCATGCGGATTGAGCAGGCGCTTCGTCCCGCTATGGAGCTTTTGCAGTTGGTCGCGCGTTCGTTTCTGGATTTCCGGCAAGGCGGGTGAGTCACTGACCTGCTTGCCGCCTCGAAACACCGGCACGAGCAGGTCCTCGCAGGCCGCCCCCTCCGGCATCGTTTTTCTCCGCGTGCTGTCGAGCGGATCGACGGCGATACAAGGCGTGGCGCAGCCCTGGGCCGTGTTGTAGATCACGTCACCCATGAATTCCCCGTCCTTTTCAAATCGCCGCACCTGCTGCAATCCCGGCGTCGAAATCTTGACCGCCTGTTCGGACAGTTTGAGCCTGGGTTGCCATTCGCCGCCCGGTTCCCGCACGGCTGTCAGCTTGTAAACACCGCCGAGGGCAGGCTGGTCGTAAGCCGTGGCCAGCTTTGTGCCGACACCCCACACGCTGATCCGCGAACCCTGTTCTTTCAGGCTGGCGATAATTTTTTCGTCGAGATCGTTGCTGCCGACAATCACCGCGCTGGTGAATCCGGCTTCGTCGAGAAGTTTCCGCGCCTCAATGCTCAACCACGCAAGATCGCCTGAATCCAGGCGAATGCCGACCATTTCCTTGCCGCGCGAACGGAGCCATTTGCCGGCCTCGATCGCATGGCGGACTCCCTGCAAGCTGTCGTACGTATCCACGAGAAAGATACAGTTGTTCGGCATCGCTTCCGCGTAGGCCCGAAAGGACTCCGGTTCCGAGTCGAAGGACATCACCCAACTGTGCGCGTGCGTTCCCTTGACCGGGATACCGTAAACCTTGCCCGCCAGGACGTTTGACGTGCCCGCGCACCCGCCGACAAACGCGGCCCGGCTCGCCGTAACGCCGCCATCGACGCCTTGTGCGCGCCGCAATCCGAATTCGATCACCGGCTCGCCTTGCGCCGCGTGGCAGATCCGAGCCGCCTTTGTCGCGATCAAGGTCTGAAAATTGACGATATTCAGGAGCGCCGTTTCGAGCAACTGACACTGCATGATGGGCCCGGTGACGCGCAGCAGCGGCTCGTTTGCGAATACAAGCGTGCCTTCGGGAATCGCGTCGAGGTCGCACCTGAAGCGCAGCTCGCGCAGGTCATCAAGGAACGCGCGTTCAAAGAGGCAATTGCCATCGTTCCCCTTCAGGCTGGCGAGATAATCCAGATCGCTTTCATCAAACCGGAACGCGCTCAGGAATTGGGCGGCGTCCTCCAGCCCGCACGCGACGGCATAACCGCCGTGGAAGGGGTTCTTGCGGAAAAACAAGTGGAACGCAGCCTCCTTGCGATGGGTGCCGGATTTCCAGTAAGCGTAGGCCATCGTAAGCTGGTACAGATCCGTGAGCAACGCCAGCGAAACCCGCGCCTGTCTCCAGAGGTTCATCTCGTGAGCGTCATAACTCACAAGATGGCGCTCGCGGCACAACAAAATTTTTCGAGCAGGCTCCTGCTATTGGTTGACGGGCGAGTCGTGGCGCGGCCGGCGTTCGAAGCTCGGCGTTCCAGGCCGCGGTGGCCCCGTCGCGACCACCAGGAGACTGCCGTCGCGCAGCGTCACGGCCCCGGGATCCGCCCCAATATTCCGTGGCTGCGCTTCAGCCAGCTTCCAATCGATGCCGTTGTCGCTGACCGCGACCCAGCTTCCACCACGGCCGTCTGCGGTCCCGTAAAACGTGATCCGTTTCCCGTCCGATTGGGCATTGCCCAGCCACCGAAACCTTGCCCCGGCGATCCGAACGTCCTGTTCGCGCGTAAAATTGAGTCCATCGCGGCTCGTGGCGTGGTAGCCGACTCCGGGGCGCGGACGATCTTCAGGTTCGCGTCGGTTCGGTCCAGCACGACCATTATC
>JAKEEH010000092.1 GCA_022616725.1 Limisphaerales bacterium
GGCATCAGCGGTTCGCCTGGAAAATGTCCGCGCAGGAAAGCCTCATTTCCGCGCAATGTATATTCGCCCGTCCCCGATTTCCCAGGGTCTAACGCTGTCAGCCGGTCGATAAAGCGAAACTCGGGCCCGTGCGGCAGGTGTTTGAGCGCCTCCTCCATTCAGCTTTCGCGCAACCACACCGCCATCTCTGTCGCGCTGCGGTTTCCCCACACTGGATACGGCACCGCCTTGAAAGGCACGGGCGCCAATGCGTGCGCATCGGCGCGGTAAAGCTCGCGTTCCCAGTCGCCATCGGTCGCGTGCGCCGCTTCGCCGCGAATGGTCGTCGTGCCGCCAAAAAGTTGCTTTTCGTACACCGCCAGAAACTCACTCTGCCGCGGCAGCACCAGCGAAGACACTGGCACGCCCACGTCAATGCTCTCGACGCAATAAACGACCGGACCGCGCTGCAAGGCGACCCGCCCGAAATCTGCCCGCACATTCGGATGCGCGCGCACTCGCTCGATGGGCATCGGCAGAATCAGATCGACCGTGTCGCCGCGCTCCCACTTCCTGCGCAACGCCAGGTAACCATTCTCGAGATTGCCGTTGGTCGGCTTTCCGTTGACGGCCACATCGCGCGACCGCGCCCAACCGGGAATTCGCAGCCGCAGGCAAAACTCGACTCCTGACTGCGCCTCCACCGTAATCCGGATCCGCCCTTTCCAGGGGTATTCCGACTCCTGCCGGATTCTCACGTGCCGACCAGCCACCCTGCAATCCGCGTGGCTCTGCACATAGAGATGCACCGCCACGTCGCGTTCGCCTTCGGAATAGATGTACTGGCCCAACGACGCGAGCAGCCGCGCGATGTTCGGCGGACAACACGCGCACCCAAACCATTCCATCCGATGCGCTTTCAGATACGGATCGTCTGGCTTCACCTCCTCGGCGTGCATCTCCAGCGGATTGACGTAAAAGAACGTATCGCCCTCCATCGAGACACCGCTGAGCACGCCATTGTACAGTGCGCGCTCCATCTCGTCGCCAAACCGGCTGTCGCAGCGCCATTGCAATAACCGATGGTTCCAAAACACCGACGCAATCGCGGCGCATGTCTCCGCATAAGCCGTGTCATTCGGCAGATCATAATCGTGCGTAAAGCCCTCGTTCTCCCGGGAGGGCCCGATTCCGCCGGTGACGTAAAGTTGTTTCTGATAGACCGATTCCCAGAGACGCCCGCACGCCTCCAACAGGCTCTTGTCCCCGGTCTCGCGCGCGACGTCCATCATCCCGCAGTACAGATACAACGCGCGCACGGCATGCCCGACCGCCCGATTCTGCTCGCGCACAGGCGCGTGCGATTGCGTGTATGCGTGCGTTTTCGCCCAATACTTCGCCGGGTCTTCGCCGCGCGCGATCGCCTCTTCATCGAAGTAATGCGGTTTCGCGCCCCGCTCATTGATAAAATATTCCGCCATTTTCAGGTAACGCGACTCACCCGTCGCCCGAAACAATCGGACCAGCGCCAACTCAATTTCCGGATGTCCGCAATAACCCCGCTTCTGCCCGGTCCCGCGTCCGAATACCGCGGCGACATAGTCCGCGTAACGACACATCACATTCAGGAAGCTGCGCTGCCCAGTAGCCTCGAAATGCGCCACCGCCGCCTCGATCAAGTGACCGGCACAATAGAGTTCGTGCTTGTCCCGCAGGTTTGTCCAGCGTCGGCCTGGCTCGACCACGGTATAGTAGGCATTGAGATAGCCATCCGGCTGCTGCGCCTTCGTGAGCAACGAAATCAATTCCTCCAGCCTGGCCTCCAGCTCCGCGTCGGGTTTCGTTCGCAACGAATACGCCGCTGCCTCCATCCATTTGGCCACGTCCGATTCCCAGAACACGTGCGGCTTATTCGGCTGCCCTTCCTTCCAGTGCAGCCGCAGCGCGTCGATGCGCCCCGATTCCTGGCATCGCTCGTAAATCATCGGGATTGTCACCCGCCGATTCGTCTCCAGCCGGGGCGCCCAGAACTGATCGTCAATAAAAACTCTGTCGATGGGAACTGCTGAGAACATTTTTACAGGCTATAGATGTCGTGAGAACCAATATCCACCGTTATTACAACGTCGCAGTTTCCATATCCACAAGCCGTCCTGCGTCTGCCTGAGACATCCCTTCTTGGAAGGAGTCGGGTATCCATGATTTGTCCCACTTTAACACGAATAGCGCCACTTCTTTGCGTTCGTTCGCCGGCAATGCTTTGATTTGCTCGATCAGTTCGTTAGCGGTCATATCAATAATATATCAATCCGATCGTCATTGTGAAACACTGAACGCTATTTCTTCATCGGCTCAACAACTTTAATATCACCCCCCACCACGGGCTGGAACAGCTTTTCATCAACCGACGCATTGAGCTTCGGATTCCGAAATTCATTGTGCATCCTCGAACCGTCCGCAAACTGCAACTCCGTGCTCCGCAGGGTCCAGTCGTTGGTCCCGAACGCCACCCGGATTTCCGGCATCATCCGCCGTGCCGAGGGCGACTTCGGCTGCAGCACCACCGTGCAGACCTCGTTCGAGAGCGATTGTGACGCGATTTGAAAGCGCGCGTCCAGGTCCGCCCGACTGCGCGGAAACCCGGTATCCAGCAGCGCCAGCGTATCCTTGTAGGGCCCCGCGTTCTGTTGTGCCAGCGGGAAGCGCTCTGCCCGCTTGAGCCGCGGATAAATCACCAGCATCTCCTCCGGTCCTCGGACGGCGATTGTTTGCGCCGGCGTGCCGATCTCCCATCGAAACCGGTCCGGCGCCGCGAACCACACCCGTCCTTCCGCTGTCAATGGCTGCGCCAGGCTTTTCAGGTGCCGCGTCTGCACCACCTGTGCCGACCACGTCAGCATATTCGTTTGCGCGTTGAGCCAGGAGTCAACCGGCGATTGCGATCCAATGGCCCCCGAGATCGAGCCGGCCGATAGGACCGCCAGCAAAATCAGAAATCGCAAATTATAGATCATAAAGAGCTGTAAGTGCCTGCGGCGCAAGCGGGAAGCGTTGAAGCGTTGAATCGAGACCGAGGGCGAGGGCGTGAAAAGTGATACACCCCCCCCTTTGTGTAGCAGTTTTGTGTCACTTTTGTATCAGTTTTCATCACTTTTAGCCCCGGTCAGCCGCGTTCTTGCGGCGGTGGTACGGGGACCCCCCTGCATTTCCTTTCAACTTCTTTCATTTTGTTTCACTTTCATCCAATTTTTGTCCGAACTCCCTTTCGAGTGCAAGGTGCGGAGTGGAGCTCTCTACGCTCGACGCGGCCCCGCACGCGCGGGTCAAGTGAGCCGCTTTTACGCCTCGACCGGGCTACCGCTATACTCTTCAGTTTCATGTCGCTATTATACCATACTTCACAGCCGAATGCAAGGCAGTAACTTTGTATAAGTTAAAGTAGTTAATCAATTCCGGTCGCCGCGCCGCGCCCACGGCAAGGGGCCAACGCGCGCCGCGGTTCCCAAATGGCAGCCAAGCTGCCGGCATAACTTTTCCATCTCATGCACGCATTATATCATGTTTTAAAGGCAAAGCAAGAACTGCATATTTATACTTATTTATACTGGATGAATGACAAATTATCGAGTGCTGCGTAAGCAACACGAGCATCGCCTGGACCACAAAACGCTCCGTACTAAATTCTGGTTGAGAATCGGAAAACCTGAATGGCAGCGGCTCAGTGTCAATAATTGGGACCGACCCTTCCGGGTGATGCTCACACTGCATTATCGCGACGTGACTTCGAGGTTGCTTGGCATCACGCTCCGGGCGTAGCCTCTGCAAAGTTCCATCACGGCGGACCGGTTCACCGTCGGTCCTGTCTTTTTCAGGCGCGTCGCCAATCACCCTGGTGGGACTGAGGGGTTATGAAATGCCATGGCCACATCTGCGAATGGCCCGCGTCCGCCCGCCGGACAAGTTCCGGCGTCGCGTGCCGGTCCAAATTCTCAAGTGCGCGCCACGCGTGTTCCGCACCCTGAACCGATGCGTCGAAAACCATTCAACCCCCAACCAAAACATGAAAAGCGTGAACACTCGCCCCTCGTTGCTCCCTCCCCTCGCCCTCGCATGGGGCATCGGCCTTCCACTGAGTTCTCTCGGCGCAAACCTGGTCGTGACCAGTCTGGCCGACAGTGGCTCGGGTTCGCTGCGTGAGGCGATTGACCTGGCCAACGCCGACGCCGACGCCGACGTCATCACGTTCGACGCGGCGTTCTCCGGCCAGAACATCTCTCTGACTAGCCAACTGGTGCTAAGCAATGCGGTGACGATCGACGCTTTCGGCCTGGCTGGAGGCCTGGGGATAATCAACCCTACTTCAACCTCCATTAGCAGCGCCAACCTCCGCATCTTCGAGATATCGCCAAACTCCATCGTGGAATTGAACAACCTGAGAATTGTCGGCGGATATGTTGTTGGCATCGTACCGCCTGAGGACGGAGGCGGGATTCTGGCGCGAGGACCGGGCACGCTTACCCTCAATCACTGCACTCTGTCATTGAATTGCACCGACCGGAATGGCGGTGCCATCGCCGTTGCGGGCAGCGCCCTCGCGCTCACTCTCAACCGCTGCACCATCACCCGGAATATCGCGCGATCGGGCGGTGGAATTCACATCGGCGGTGGTGGCACAACGATTATCAACGAGTGCACCATTTCCGAAAACGGCGCCACGCACGAAGGAGGCGGCGTCAACGGAGGAGCGGTTACAATCAACAACTCCACCATCTACGACAACTTCGCCCGGTTTCGCGGCGGAGGCGTTCGCGGGGCGAACCCCGTCCGGTTGCACAACTCCACGCTGTTCGGGAACTCCGCGCTCCATGGCGCCGGCATCAGCCTTCTCACGGGGAGCTCCAGCATGGTCAACAATGCCACCATTTCAGGGAACCATGCTGTGATCGAAGCCGGCGGCATCTTCGCGCCTGGTGTCCCCATGACCAACTCGATTGTGGCCGGAAACACGGCTCCGACCAATTCCAACGTCAATTTCGCGGGCTCGACGGCCAATAACCTCATCGGTGGCGACCCTGATCTCGCGCCGCCGGGCAATTACGGTGGCCCGACGTTGACCATGCCGCCTCTGGCCAGTTCACCCGCGATTGACGCCGGGGATGATTCGGTGACCAACTCGCTGGCCACGGATCAGCGTGGTTTCCCGCGTCTGGCCGGCGCGCATGTGGACATCGGCGCGGTCGAGCGGCAGGTGGTGAGCGCAACCAATGCCCCGGTACTGAAACTCACTTTCACCAGCAGTCCGGACACCGACTTCACCATGCGGGCCGCCACGAACGTCGCCCTGCCCGCGGGTCAATGGGACATCCTCGGCCCGCCGACGCAGGATTCGCCCGGCCAGTATCAATTCACGGACCTCTTCGCGCCCGATTATCCGCAACGCTTCTATCAGGTAATCTCGCCGTGAAGTGCGGCGACCGATAGCGCGTAAGCACGAATCGAAATGCTCCAAAGGGCATCGGCGTCCAGCGCCAACCCTGGGTGCCGCGGCGGGGGTATGACGGCCTGAAGATGCAGGGTTGCGCATCAGGCAGTAAGCGTGGATCTGCCAGGAGGTTTTGGAGCAGGTCTCGCCGAGGGTTTTGAGAAACAGCTCCCGGTCTGCATGGTCGTGAAAAATATCTTCGCGCCGAATCGCCGCGGTTCATCACATGGTAAATGGCTCCTTCGTATTGGAGGCGGAGTTTGCGGGCCACGTGAAGATACTAGAAGACCCCAGTGTCAATACTTGGGACCGACCC
>JAKEEH010000512.1 GCA_022616725.1 Limisphaerales bacterium
AAGCTATGGCGAAGACGAGACAACGAAGAAAGCCGAGGCCCTTTTCCGAGAGAAGGAGGGGTTTACAACTGACAGGAGGTTGCGATGGATGCTGCTAATGTCCCCTCGTTCTGGTTTCTTGACCCTGGTTTTCTGATCGTTGCCGCTGTTGTCGGAGTCGCTGTTGGCGTATGCAAGTTGTTGGGCAAGAACCCCATGATATGAGATGGACGGTTTTGTTGATGATACCGCCGCTTCTGCATGAAGTTTCGGCGGGTTCCGCCGATCTCCGTGTTGGATGAATTCTCTCTACTACGGCGACAACCTGGACACCCTGCGCAAGTATATCCGCGATGAAACCGTCGACCTGTGCTACATCGACCCGCCGTTTAATTCAAAGCGGAACTATAACCAGAGCGCACCGAATTCTTCGCTGGCGTCGAAATCATCTTGCGTGGGCCTTGATCACCGCGCTACTGACGGCCGGCATTGTCCACGTGGCCAGCCAGTGGACGGTTCGCTGGGACTGGATATGCATTGCCGGGGTGGTCTCATTGGGTCTGGCTGGGGCAACCAAAGCGATTGCTGCGCTGAGTGCAAGCCCAAATGATCAAGCAATACAGCCACCACTGAAAGTGATACCCGCGGCCGAGGAACGACGAGTGACCTCGGAGCCCACTGTCATGATTGAGGAGATCAGGTCTGAACATCTACGCCGTGAAAAGGCACTGACAGGGCAGCTGGATCGCATTCAGGACAAATTGGAATCGCTTCAGGCGCAAGCTTTCGAAGAGATGCAACCCGCGGATCTACTTGAATCGGCCTCATCCGAGGAGCGTGCGAACCTCACGAAAATCCTTGGGCTTCTAGACAAAGCCACCACGGCAGAGACCGCAGTCGCGCTGTGCAAGGCGGGCAGCCATTCGGTAGCGGCTTGGCTGCGTGGCGTCCGAGGTCATGAGCAATTTGTTGCCTACCGCGAAGTCGTTGCCGATGTCGCGAGAAAGCTCGGATCGAAAAAACCCGCTTCTTCAGCGACCGTTGCTGATTTGGAACGCACAGCAATTGGCGCTGCGATTGATCAGATGCTTGCCAGCGCCACGCCCGAATTGCGAGCGGCACTCCTGGGTGAGATCGCAAAGAGCCAGAAGCAAACGGTGAAAGGAATCGCCTCGGCAACTGGTGGGCTCGTTGCCGCGAACCTGTCCGGCTTCGGGCTCTACGTGGCGGCATCCACCGCGGTGGGCGCGATCGCAGGCGTCTTAGGCGTTACGCTACCATTCGCGGCCTACACCGGCATGAGTAGTATCTTGGCAACGGTCATCGGGCCGTTGGGTTGGGCAGCCTTGGCGGGGTGGGCGACATTCAAGCTCGGAAGCACGAACTACAAGAAAACCGTTCCCGGCGTCCTCGCCCTGGCTGCAGCCCGGGCTCGGCTCATCGCCGAGCGTGATCAAGAAATCGGCAAGCTAATTAGCGAGCGAGAGACCAAGCTCGCGACAGAGCAGAAGTCCCTCAGCAAACTTCGTCGTTTCTTGGACGAGCTTAGTACAAAGCCTGGAATTCGGGACGTTCCAAAGGCGCGAGTCCCCTTGGTAGCAAGAAGAATCATCAATTTCGCTGCACTTCCCAGATGAGCGCGAAACGAGTTGTCTCTCCACCGCTGGAAGATCTGGCGAAGCTCCGGACGCCCTTGACCCCGGGCGAACGGAAGGTGCTCGACCATTTCGTGAGAGTACTGCCGACCGACTGGGAGCTCTATCTCCAGCCGCATCTGAACGGACTGCGCCCGGACATCGTCTTGCTGCACCCAAAGAAGGGCATCGCCGTCTACGAAATAAAGGATTGGGATTTGAGCGCCATGGATTACTTCGTGCCACGCGAAGGACGTGCGCCTGTGCTTATGGCGCGCAGGAACGGAAAGACGTTTTCCGTCGAGAAGCAGAACCCGATCACTAAGGTCCGCGCCTATCGGGAGGAGATTTACAAACTCTATTGCCCGCGGCTACCCACTGGTTCCGGATTCGGAGCGATTGTAACGGGTGTAGTGTTTCCGTTTGCCGAGGCAGCGGATGCCGAGACACTTCTACGTCCCTTTCGCGAACACTACGGTCACGCGAACTACCCAAGACTCAATCTGGTCATTGGCGCTGACACCCTCGAAAACGGTCCCTTGTGGGCAGTGTTGCCGTCTGCTAACAAGCCGGATCCGCGAATAAGCGACGAGGTCGCCGCAGACTTGCGGCACTGGCTGGTGGAACCCGAGTTCTCGGCCGAACAGCGCAGACCACTCCAGATAGAGATGACTCCGCGTCAAAGAAAAATCTGCCTAAACACGAGCAATACCGCTTTCCGGCGCGTGCGGGGACCGGCCGGCAGCGGAAAGTCTCTGGTGCTAGCGGGGCGAGCCGCTCAGTTGGCCATGGAAGGCAAGCGCGTGCTGATCGTCACCTTCAATATCACTCTTATCAATTACCTCCTGGATCTGGCGGTTCGGTACGCGCGAAACGGAAAGGTCCGCGGTCAGATAGACGCACTGAACTTCCACTACTGGTGCAAGCGTGTCGCTTTGCAGACAGGACATATTTCGGACTATGACGCGTTGTGGTCCGACGATGACCACGGGACAGTAATCGATAGCGCCTTGTCTGAGTCGGTCAATCGTTGGGTCGAGGATTTAGATGATTCCGGGCGATGGGATGCAGTCCTGGTCGACGAAGGCCAGGACTTTGAGCTGGGCTGGTGGACGGCACTTCGCAAAGCGCTTCGCCGAGGCGGGCGAGGTGAAGCATTGCTTTGTGCTGACCGATGCCAAAACGTCTACGGCATCGCGCCGTGGACAGAGGAGCAGATGCCAGGGGCCGGTTTCCATGGCAAGTGGCTGACGCTCGACGCGTCCTACAGGATGCCGACTGCATTATGCGGACTTGCCAAGCATTTCCTCGACGCGTTCATGCCGGAAGTGGATGATCTTCGCCCAAACCATCCGCAACCGGAGCTAAACCTCGATGCGGACAGGTCCGACCTGAAATGGCTGCAAACCGATGAATCATCTGCAGCAAATGCTTGCGTCGAGGCTCTTATTGAGATCGT
>JAKEEH010000513.1 GCA_022616725.1 Limisphaerales bacterium
CGCGCCCCGATACGCCCCCAGCGGCTGGGGTGAGTTACGTCAATACAGCGGCATTCCCACCAATGGTCCGGTGACCGACGACCACGCGCGCGCGCTCATCCATGGCTATTACGCCGGCGTGAGTTACATCGACGCGCAGCTCGGCAAGGTGCTCGACGAACTCGACCGCCTCGATCTCGCCACGAACACCCTCGTCCTGCTCTGGGGCGACCACGGCTGGCACCTCGGCGATCACGGCTGGTGGTGCAAGCACACCAACTACGAGGAGGCCACGCGCATCCCGCTCATGGTTTCCGCCCCGGGCATCACCACCCCGGGAACCCGCGCCGCCAACGCCCTGGTCGAATCGGTGGATATCTATCCGACGCTCGCCGAACTCGCCGGGCTGCCCCCGCCGCAGGTCCCCCAAGGCATCGAAGGCAAGAGCTTTGTATCCGTGTTGCGTGATCCGGCAAAATCCACAAAGAATTACGTCTTCCATGTCTATCCCCGTGGTGAGCGCATTGGCCGCGCCGTGCGCACGACGCGCTATCGCCTCGTCGAATGGAAACGTCCCGGCACCCCTTCCGAGACCGCGGATGTCGAGCTTTACGACTACCAGGACGACCCGTTCGAAACCCGTAACCTCGCCGCCGACCGCACCAACATCGTCACTCAGATGCGCGCAATTCTTGCGCAGCAACGGGAAGCCAAACCCCAGATCGCGAAGCCAAAAACTGACCGCGCCGCTCTCTTTGCGCGGAAAGACACCAACGGCGACGGCAAACTCACCCGCGAAGAATTCCTCGCTGGCCAACCCGATCCCGACAAGGCACCCGCGCGCTTCACCCGCTTCGACACCGACAAAGACGGCCTCCTGACTCGCGACGAATTCACCTCCATGGGCGCGCCATCGAAACCCTGAATGGTCCAGTGAGCTTACCTTATCGCGGCGTCAGAGACCAACTGAGTCAAGGCCCGCCAGGGTCGGCCGTCCACGTCCCAACGCATATGGTCAGCATGCCATGCGTGATAAAGCCGCCGGGTATGGTCACGGTGATCTTCACCCGCCCGTCGGGGAGCAAGTCGCAAGCGACCTCAACGTTTACGCCCGCCTGTTGGAGAAACGCACAACGGAGCACGTCCTTGATTCGTTCGGCGCACTCAAGCAGCGTGCCGCCCCCGGTAAAGCGCACGTTTGGAGCGGCAAGATCGCCGCCACCCACTCCGGTGGTGGCGTCGTGCGCCCGCGCTATGACGGTGACGCACGAATTGGTCGGCCACGGGCAGTTTGGTTCCAGGAAGACACACAATTTGCCGTCCGTGGGCGCTTCGCTGTAGAACCAGCAGTTCGACGGCGGAGGCGGCGGATCAGGTTGCGGCACGAACGGCTGCTGCGACAAGGCCTTCCCCTGGCCGTTGGGACGCCATGTCCACACGTCGTTCTCAACGATGATGTCGGAGAAGGCGGGCCGGAAGCGCGCCATCGAGCCTTGACCCTGGGCGATCATCAGCCGGCCCGGTCTAGCATTCGGCGGCACCGGTCCGAGCCGAGCCAATATATGGTCTGGGCCTACCTCGAGCGCCTGCAGCGGGATGTAGCGTCGCCCAACAGGAACCACACCGCCCTCAATCTTGTCCGCACCGACGGGGTTGTCTTCCACGATGACGGCGCAGATGTTGTCGGGGTTGTTGCCGAAGTTCTTGCCCTGGATCAGCACCGTCGTTCCTTGTCCGCCAGTCGTAGGCTCAATGCTCTCGATGACAGGATCGTTGCCATTGCGCACGCAGACCTGGAAGAAGCCGCGATCGATGCAGCCGCCCGGGATGCGCACGGTGATCTTGACGCGACCATCCGACAGGAGTTGGCATTCGACCTCGATATCCACTCCAGCCTGTTGCTGGAAGACGCAGCGCAGGACGTCTTTGATTCTTTCGGCGCATTCCAGGATGGTGCCGCCGCCCACGAAGCGAATCGTTGGCCCGTCCAGGTCGTAGCCGCCCGCGCCCGTCAGGCTGTCGTGCGCACGGGCCGTAATTGAAACGATGGCGTTGCTCGGCCACGGACAATTCGGATCAAGATAGAGGCACAATGCACAATTCTGGGGCTCGCCGCTGAAGAACCAGCATTCCTGCGGCCCGGGCGGCTCCGGTTGCGGCTGAACCTGGTCTTCGCCCATGCCGTCGGAATCGCCTTTCTCCCACGTCCAGACATCGTCGAGCACAAGGATGTCGTCGAAAACCGGCTTGAACTTGCCCACATGGCCGACACCGTGGCCAACCATGAGGCGGCCCATCCGGGCGTCCATCGGAAACGCGCCCGGCATTCGCGCTGTCAAGAACTTGTCGTCGGCGAACAGAGCCCGCGCTGGATAGAGGATGATGGCGATCTCGTCACCCGGGGCGGCGCCGGCCACTGGACCCGTCGGTCCGATATCGGTGGCGGCGATGGCGACACACAGATCGTCCGGATTATTTCCAAAGCCGGTTCCGTCAATGAACAGAATGTCATTCGGTTTCGGATTGAGCGGACGCACGCTCGTGATGACCGGCTTGGGCGGTTTGCAGAGCCGATAGAAGCGGTGCCGCGGCACGTTGGGCAGTGTCACGCACCATTGCGTGTTGTTGATGAGCACCGGCATGTTCGTCAGCGTTTCCCACATGATGGGCGGGTTGAGGCTGCGGGTGCATTGCAGGCGGAAGCCGGGAGACGGCGCGGGCCAGCAGATGACAAAGCCAGGCGCGACGGCCAGGTGCCGGATCGTCAGCCGTGGCGGATCGGCTTTCATGACGATGACCTCGAACTTGCACTCAGTGCGGTTGTCGCAGTCGTCAACAGCGACACAACGCACCTCGTGCGTGCCGATGGGGAAGAAACTGCCCGAGGGCGGTTCGCACCGAACCTCGACATCGCGGTCGCAGTCATCCTGCACGCGGAGTCGATAAGGGACGCGCTCCCCGTCGTAGCAGGTCTTGACGATGATGTTTGTCGGGCAGATCAGTTCTGGCGGGGTTGTGTCGCGGATAATCCGGACTTTGAACTCACAGGCGCTTCGATTCCCGCAATCGTCGGTCGCCGTGCAGGTGACAGTGTACTCACCCGGCACGGGAACGACCGCCGTGGGCGGCGGCTGGCAAACGACGGCAACGTTGGTGTCGCAATCATCGGTCGCCGTGGGGATGGGGTAATTGAGCGGCCCCTGGTTCGTGCAGGCCCAACTGACAAGGGTATTCGTTGGGCAATCCAGACGCGGAGGGAGATCATCCAGGATGATCCGAACGCTGAACTGGCAGACATCTCGATTGCCGCAGTCGTCTATGGCGACGCAAGTCACTGGGATCGGCGCCGGCAACGGCAGCATGACGATCGTGCCCTCCGGCGGGTCGCAGATGATCGTGACGTTGGTGTCGCAATCGTCCATCGCGGTTACGGGGTAACGGAGTTCGACCTTGTTCGTACACGTCCAGAGGGTGATGGCGTTGGTCGGGCATTTGATCTCAGGCGGAGTCGTATCATCGATCAGGCGGATGAAGAAGTTGCATTCGTCGCGTTTGCCGCAGTCATCGAGCGCCTCACAATGCACATTGTAGATCCCCGGCACGTTGACTAATGCGCCAGGCGGCGGCTCGCAGATGATCTGCACGTTGGTGTCGCAGTCGTCCGTGGCCGTGACGGTATAGTCGAGAGTTGTGCGATTGGTGCAGAGCCAGCGCGTGATGACGTTGGTTGGACAATTGAGCACTGGCGGCGCGGAGTCGGGAATGACCCGGACGGTAAAGGTGCAATTGGTTTGATTCCCGCCACAGGTATCGACAGCCGTACAAGTCACCGGCGTAACGACTCCGGCGGGGAACTGAGATCCTGAGGGCGGAACGCAGGTGATGGTCACATTCGAGCAACAATCGCTCGCGGCAACGACTGTGTACGGAACCGGGATCGAATTGCTGCACGTCCAGACGGTGATGTTAGTCGGACACCGAATCACCGGCGGATTGGTGCACGCGGTGCGGACCACGACATTGCTGCAGACAAACTGCGGCACGCCCGCTCGGCGCAGATTCGTATCGTACAAGACTTCGGGACCCGCAGGGCCGGGCACGCCACGAGCGCAAATTTCCCCGCTTCCTTGCGCGATCGCGGTCAGCTTGAATTGAACCAGGAAACCGCTGGGCGCAATCGTGCCGCGCTCCGGCATTGAAAACCCGAGGTCAGCCATTTCGATGTGGACCATTCCCGGCACCGGGTTGCCGTTAAAGTCGGTGAGCGTGTATCCGGCCGCGACGGATTCCTGGTTCGGCTTGGAGAGCCATTGCTGGTCGGGGCCGGCAGCGTCGCCGAGATTGAATGAACCGGCCACAAAGGTGAAGAGCCCCGCTGGATATGCGATATCAAATGAGAACCCGTCGATCTCCACCGGGTCGGTATAACCCTGGATGCGCATGGTCACGCTGATATTATCGCCGACGTTGACGACGTTCGGACTGGCATCGGCAGTGATCAGACCCGGCGCCGCCATAACGGGACTCACCGCGACCGCCAGCAGCGCTGCAATCAAAGCATGCATTTTCATAACAGTTCCTTTCGGCATTCGAGAGGAGGGCGCACGCCGGCTTGGTGGCAGCGCGCCCATCACATCACGCTGGTTATGGCACTGGCAGCGGGTCCTGCGCGTCCTGCGAAGGCGCAGCGCCCGCCGTGGTCCGATAATCGAGTAAATCCGTCAGCCGGGTGAAGCCGTCGCCGTCGAGGTCAGCGGGCTGCGCCACCAGGGCGCGGGCATGGACGATGCCCACCGTGCCCGGGATGGGTCTTGGATCGTCGGGAAACTCTCCCGGGGCCTGATCGTCTCCAGCCCAGATGCCGAAGCGAACAATGGGCGGGAGCCACCAATAGTCGTAGAAGGGAGCGCAGCGCCACCAGTACCATCGCGCGCAGTAAGGCGTGTACGGCCAATAGTAATTGAACGGGCGATAATGGTACAATTGCCACGGTAACTGGAGTTGGGAATTCAGGTCACTAATGAACGGCACCTGCGCGGGATTGCGCGGATTCACGATCGGTGTGAAATAATGCTGCAAGCCATACAGGCAGAACGGCCGCGGGATGTAGCCGGGGAACCACGGGTAGCAGTACGGATGGGTGACTGTCAGGCCCCATACCGGGCCGCCGCGGGTCCAGCGCAGCACGGGAATCCAACTCGGTCCCCATGGACACCACTGTGGCGGGACGGGGATGATCTGGCCGCGAATTTCTCCGTTCGGGAATTGGCCGCTGTGAATGTTGACGTACCAAAGCGAATTGTTCAATTGCCCGACCTGCGTCGCTGTGAGTGGGGGTGTTGTTCCCGAAAGCGTCCCCGTGTTGGGTCCATTTGGAGTGTTGTCCAGAGTGAAAATCGGGTCGGCATTCTGACCCGCCGGCGCCGGCCCGTGTATGTGCGAAACCAGGTAAGGCGATGTCAACCCGGAATACGTGATGTTGTAGCCTAGTATCCCGCCGGGGTTCAGTGTTAGCGTCCCGCTCCCAATTCCGGGCGAGGCGTTGACTGGCACCTCCTGTTCACTGTTCAGCCGGACCAGGTAATCTCGCGAGACCCGCCAGTAATACCACCAATGGTCCACCCAGCACCAGTAGGGCGCAAGATGATGCAGGCGGACGTAAAAGCGCGGGTAAGGCCAGCCAGCCACCCAGCGATCCCATGGGACGCAGATCACAATGCGCAAGCAGTACAATCCGTAGGCGGCGTGATTGATATCGGTGACGATCTGCTTATCTGGCGTGTCGTCTTGCGTGTCCACTTCCACCTGGTATTCGCCGGCCGGCACCAGCGACGTGTAAACATCCCGCACGTGCCAGCGATACCACGGCAGACAGGAGTAATATCGCCAAATCAAATAAATGGGCCGCGGTATGAGATTGTTGGTCGGATTATTGCCGACGTCGGAGTCGGGAATGTTCGGCTTATCGAGTTCGTATGAACTCAATTCCCGGATCTCGGCGGCGGTCATGCTGAAGCCGCCACCAGGGTCAACTATCTGGCTGTAGGCAAATTGCGTCGTGAACAGCAAAAGACACACGAGTAGTTCTCTTTTCATGGTTCCAACCTTTCTGGATACCAGTGACGGGGGGATGTCGGACCAGTCGTACAACCAAGTTCGGCGCGAGCCCGCCTACTGCGTTTGGTGAATTTCTGAACCGAACAAAGATTTGGCCACAATCCGCCGGGAATGTCAACTCCTTTTCTGAATTATTTTGAAACTCGTTTGTTGCGAGCCGCGGAAAGTTCGCGGAGCAAATCCTGGCGCAACGTGGGCGGCGCGCCGAGGCGGGCCCAGGCGACTTTACCCTCAGAATCAACGATGACGAACGTTGGTTCGCCGCCGATTTCGTAGGCGTGCCGCAAGCTCTGGCCTTCGTCCAGCACTGTTCTAAAGCTGCACTTCTTGCGATCCATCATCTGACGGATCAGATCGCGCTTGTCGGCGTCGCCACTGATCCCGAGCACAATAACGTTTGGATCGGATTGGAAGTGGTCGGCGACGTTCTGGACCACGGGCATGGAGATCAACGAATATTGGCCGCCTGCCAGCGACCAAAAGAACAAGAGCGCGACTTTGCCGCGCAACTCCTCAGGCGCAAACGGGCGTCCCTGTAAATCCTGGCCGCTGATGAGCGCGGCTTTCCGGCCAATAATGGCAACGGGCTGCGCCGCATCGTCGTTGGGCTTCGGCAGGTGGTCCTGTTGCTCGAACGCGCCACCGAACTGGCCGACGCGTCGGAAACTCTGCGGCGGGGTAAAGGCGAACTCCCCGTCGTTGATAGGCCCGTTGAGCGCGACGGTCCCCAGATCATAATTCACCGTGATGACACCCATTTCGTTCGTGCTCTCGGCCTCGACCTTGAGCAGCAGCATCCGTGACGAATCGGCGAAAATGCGGACGATGGTGTGATCGAGGGTTTCGTACTCCAAAACGCGGCAGGAGGTTTCGCGAACGGTGACGCCAGGTTTCCAGCGCGTCGCGATCATCTGCTTTTGCCATAGGTCGTAGGCATCGGGCCGGATGCATAGATCAATCAGCTCCGGATGGCCTTGCTCGACGCCGCCCATCACGGATGACGCTTCGAGATGTTTGCGCTCCAGCTTTGCGGGCGCTGGGCGGGACGTGTATTGGCGCAAGGCTCCTACCGCGATGACGAGCGATTTGCCGTCGCATGCCACCTGATGCTGCCCTGCGTCGAGGAAAAGGCGATTGGGCCGCTTAAAGGAGAGTTCCATCGGCATTTCGGTGGTGGTTTTAACCTTGCCTTGTTGCTGCACCATCGTGACCCGGCCCTGGTCGCGGTAGGTGTCAACTGTTGCGTAGGTCTGGCAGAGTTGTTTCAAGAACTGTTCGATTTCGGCGTTCCAGCCTTCGGGCAGGCGACCGGCCGGCCTGTGCAATCGCGGGGCCGCCGGTTGCGGGTTGGGCGCCGGTTGAGCAGGGACGATGAGCGGCAGGATGACGAAAACGGCGGCAACGAGGCTAGGGAATCGCCGGGGTTTCATACGGTCAAATTGATCAGCGCCAGCGCAAGGGAACAAGGAAAACATTC
>JAKEEH010000093.1 GCA_022616725.1 Limisphaerales bacterium
TGAAATCCCTCGAAAAGTCGCAGGGAAACCGTCAAATTATGCCTGCTGTGGGATGACTGTGATCCCAATATGAAACCCATCCAAATTCCCAATGACGGCGGCGAGAAAGTTAACGTGCTCGGGATTCCACTGGTCATCCGCATCCATGGCCGCGACACCGGCGGCGTGGTAAGCGCCGTTGAATCGCACGACGTGACGGGCGGCGGCCCGCCGCCGCACATCCACCACCGCGAGGACGAGACGTTTCAGATTCTGGAAGGCGAATACGAATGGACTGTCGGGGGGAAAACGTTTATCGCGCAGAAGGGCATGACGATTTTCGCGCCGCGCGGCGTCCCGCACACTTACCGTTACCTGGGCAAGACACCGGGCCGGCTGATGTGCGTGATCACGCCAAGCGGTTTCGAAGGGTTCTTTGAGGAAATTGGCGCGCTGAGTCCGCAGCAACAGCAGGACATTCCGCGCGTGATTGAGATCGGAAAGAAATACGGGCTGGAGTTCCCGCCGCCACCGGGGGCGTGAAGCGAAAGAGCTTAGTCGTCGGCTGATTCACAGTATTGCCGGGAACGCTTCTAATCGAGCAAGACGAGCCAGAGCCGCCAGAGCCAACTGAGTCTTTCCAAAGACAACGACGGTTGACAGACTCGCGGCGTGAAGCGGGCATTTGTCGGACGGACGTTCCTGCTCATCTGGCCCGTACTCTGGTGGGCAGGGTGCGCGAGCGAACGCGTCAGTGGCTCCTCGCCCGTCCGGAGGATTTATTATCGCGGGGCGGCGGAACTGAAACCGCTGGCCCAGCGGGCGCTGCACATTTGTAACGACACCTATCCGAAACTGTGCGCATTACTGGCGGAGGATGCCGGCACGGCCCCCCGGCGCTTCGACATCATTTTCACGGACCGCCTTCCAGGAAACAGTCAGGCTGGAGCTGCAGGTGGGAAGCTTTATCTAAACACCCATTACCTGAAAACGAATGATCCACCTGCCGAAGCGCATTTCGAGCAAGTGCTGATTCATGAAATGGCGCACGTGGCGCAGAATTATGATGTTGGAAAGCGGGACAAAATTCCCTCATGGTGGGTGGAAGGGATGGCCGATTATGCACGCTATAAATTGGGTCACACTAATGGCCCGGCCGGCCCGGAATGCTCAGCCGAGTATCCTCATTACAAATATGGGTATCAATGCGCTGGGGCATTCCTGCTGCACCTGGAGGCAAGCTACGGGCCGATGGTTGTTCGCCGCCTGCACCGCGCGTTGCACCAGGCCGAATATTCCGACGAGTTGTTTCTGACGACGACGGGCAAACCGCTGGACGATCTGTGGATGGAATTTCAAAATACATCTGCGTTCAAACCCATTGCTAAGCGCATTTACAAATTGCACAACGAACTCGGGTACGTGAACGGGAAGCCGCCGGACGACCTGGGAACTCGCACACTGGCTTGGCTAAAGGATCGCCCAGGCGGTCCGTTGACATTGGATGCAGCAAATTTTCTGAAAGGCCTGATCGAGAAGGATCAACTTCCTGGTGTGGTCCGATCCAAGAAAAAGAAACACAAGGTTTCATTCACCCTGGGCCTGGAGTTGGATGACGCACTGAAACAGGTGAACGCGACCGGGCTTCCGGCATCGCGAACGTTTTATGGCCAGAGAAGCGATGAGGCTTTCAAAATCTTTTATCGCGTGAATCGGGTTTCCGAAGAGGGTCCGTGGAAACTCGAGCGGGCCTGGCGAGCTACTCCTGACGGTCAACTCCTTGAGGAATATCGGGTCGAGTGACCGCTGGACGACAGGAGCACGAACGCAGCTATCGTGGCGTCACGGCTGTTGCGCGAATCGCTGCACTTTCAGCCAAAAGATCAGGTCGCGGGTCCACGGGTGAGCGTTGTTGAAGGGGGCTTTATCGTTGAGACCGATGCCGTGGCGACCCTGCTGGTAAATGTGCAGGTCGAACGGAACATTCGCCTTTTGCAGGGCGGCGGCGAACATCAAAGCATTTTCGGCCCTGACCGCTCTATCCTCCCAGGTGTGCCAGATGAAGCAGGGCGGGGTGTTGGTGGTGACCTGTAATTCATTCGAGAGGAGCTTGACGAGTTCGGGGTCCGGATTGGGCCCAAGTAGATTGTTCTTTGATCCCTGGTGAGTGTACTCGCCCAGGGAGATGACCGGGTAACAGAGGATGCCGAGGTCCGGACGGCTGCTCTGCTGCTCGACGGGGTCGGGATCGTTCGGTTTGCCGCCGTCGAAGTGCGTGAGGAGGGTCGAAGCCAAATGGCCGCCGGCGGAAGAGCCCATGATACCAATGCGATGAGGATAGATCTTCCATTCGGCCACGCGAGCGCGCACAAGGCGGACGGCGCGGGCGGCGTCATGCAACATGGCGGGGTGGCGATAGCCCTTGGAGCCGAGACGATATTTGAGCACGAAGGCAGAGACGCCCTGTTGATTGAGCCAAAGGGCATAATCAGGTCCTTCATGCGCGGCGAGACCGCCATAGCCGCCGCCCGGGCAGACGACGATGGCCGGACGGTTGCCGGCGTTCTCCTCGACGAGATAAGGCGTCAGTGCAGGGATGTCTTTGTCTTCGTTGCCGAGCGCACCCGGGGCGCCGTCGGGCCACAGTGGAACGGATGTGCCGGCGGCGATTGAATGCAAGATGCTCAGACATAGAACGTAAAAGGGAAGGAAGCGGGTTGTCATGGCGGGAAGGTAGTGGGGAATGCAGGATTTGGGAATCGTTGAATCGTTACATCGCTGAATCGTGAACCGTTGAAGGGTCAAGAGTTAAAAGAGGTTAAAAGGGTTAAGAGGATTGAATCCGGTGACTTCAACGGTTGTTGAGCAGTGACAGGCAGAGGCGAGTTGTTTAGATTCCGGATATGAGTGCGATAGCCGAGCCGGTGCTGCCGGATGCGCAGGGCCATTTCGGGCCGTATGGCGGGCGGTTTGTGCCCGAGACGCTGGTGTATCCGCTACAGCAGCTCGAAGAGGAGTACGCCCGGGCGCAGCGGGATGCGGAGTTTCAGCGCGAACTGGATTATTATCTGCGGGAGTTTTGCGGGCGGCCGACGCCACTCTATCTAGCCGAACGGCTGACGAATGATTTGGGCGGGGCGAGGATTTATCTCAAACGCGAGGATCTGCTGCACACGGGGGCGCACAAGATCAATAATGCGATCGGGCAAATCCTGCTCGCCAGGCGAATGGGCAAAACGCGCATCATCGCCGAGACCGGG
The DNA here is from genome assembly GCA_022616725.1 of Limisphaerales bacterium. GTDB lineage: Bacteria > Verrucomicrobiota > Verrucomicrobiia > Limisphaerales > JAKEEH01 > JAKEEH01. Next base: position 3,240 of record JAKEEH010000093.1, read on the forward strand.
GCGGGCCAGCATGGAGTGGCGACCGCGACCGTGGCGGCGATGTTCGGGCTTAAGTGCCGCATTTACATGGGTGAGGTGGATTGCGAGCGCCAGAAACTGAACGTGTTCCGCATGAAAATGCTGGGCGCGGAAGTTGTGCCGGTGGCGGCGGGGCAACGGACGTTGAAAGAAGCGATCAACGAAGCGATGCGCGATTGGGTCACGAACGTGCGCACGACGCATTATATTCTTGGAACGGCGTACGGGGCGCACCCGTATCCGGTGATGGTGCGGAACTTCCAGCGCATCATCGGGGACGAGGCGCGCCGTCAGATACTGGAAAAGGAGGAACGCTTGCCGAACCTGTTAATCGCATGTGTCGGCGGAGGCTCGAACGCGATCGGGCTGTTCTATGCGTTTCTGGGCGATACCAGCGTGAAGATGGTCGGTGTCGAAGCCGGGGGCGAAGGGATTGTCACCGGCAAGCATGCGGCGCGTTTCCAGGGGGGCTCGTTGGGTGTTCTGCAAGGCACGCAGTCGTATCTGTTGCAGGACGAGTTCGGGCAGATTCAACTGACGCACAGCGTCTCGGCCGGATTGGATTACGCAGCGGTCGGCCCGGAACACGCCTGGTTGCGCGATCAGAATCGCGTCGAATACACCTACGCGACCGATGACCAGGCGCTCGAAGCGTTTATGCGCCTGGCGCGGCTCGAAGGAATCATTCCTGCCCTGGAGTCAGCACATGCGATTGCCGAGGCGATCCGGCGCGCGCCAAAAATGTCGAAGGACCAGGTGATCATCATCAACCTGTCCGGCCGTGGAGACAAGGACGTCGCGCAAGTGGCGGACCTGGTCAAACTGTAACGCTCAAGGATTGCCCCAGCATTTCGGCAGATCTGACTTGGTACCGGCGAGGATTTCGCGGATTGCAACCCGTGATTGCTGGGGAATTTTCTGGAACGCCGGGTTCGAATCGGCGCCACTGAGAATGTTCCAGAGCCGCTGGTAGATCAGTTCTTTCAGCGGTCCGGGCAAAGAATCAAATGCCTCTGAGTAGATCAGGTAACTGCAAGGATACTTGAA
>JAKEEH010000514.1 GCA_022616725.1 Limisphaerales bacterium
AACGAATTTCAGGATCAACTCTGTCTCCTGCTGGCGTCACTCCACGAACATCAACGTCTGCAGGTGCAATACTTCTCCGATTCCGACTACAAGGGGGAACTTTTGCGCTACCAACAGGAGACGGAACGCTTTTCCAACGTTTGGACCAGGCGCGCCCGCAACGAACGATTCTCGCGGTACTGGCAGGCCATGTCGGAGCGCAAGCTCCGTCGGCAACGGGTGATACTCTACATCTCGCGCTCGTTGGAGAACTCGCCCAAGTCGTTTCAAACGGGCGCTTCCCGGCGCGATTACTACACGACGCTGCTCGACCAACTCGAAGTTGAATTCGAACATATTCACCGACTGCTGCTTGAGATCTTCGGCTCAGGCGGCACGAGGGTATCGCCCATGACTGACCTCGACCATTTTCGGCATTACAAACACTTTCTCAATCCTTCGCTCAACGACCGCTTTGATTACGATCCGGTAGGGGAGTTCGCATTCGAACTTTCAATCCAGGAGAACTGCTGGCACAGCGAAGGCAACGGACAATCGGACTTCGGTTTCTTCCTCGATGGACATTATCACTCGCTAATCGTGCTGACCCGCTGGCCGCGCACGACCTATCCAGGCATCATCCAGCGTCTCACCAATCTTCGGCTCCTGGACTACACCATCACCGTCAACATTGACCCGCTCCCGATCACCCGCGAGATCAGCAAGGAGGAAAAGGAACACGACCGCGTCGCGGGCGACTACGCGAGCGAGAAGAAAATCTCGCTGCTGACGGTGATGGAGAAGAAGCAGAAGAAGATTCACGCGCTGATGCAGGGACAAACGATTCCATTCCATGCGATGTTCACGATTCACGTATGGGACAAGACCCGGGATGGCCTAAATGCCAAGGCGGGAGCGATCAAGAATGCCATCAATTCAATGAACGCCGCCCAGTACTTCGAAAGCAACCTGCCAACCACGTCGAAGAATTTGTTTTTCCAGACCTGGCCGGGCTGGACGTGGGGGCGTTACGAACATCGCAAACTGTACGCCGAGCACCGCTTTCTGGCGGATATGCTTCCGGTGACCAGCTCGTTCACGGGACACCTCGCGAGCGCCGAAGCCATCTACGATGGCCCGCACGACAATCTCGTTGGCATCGAGACGTTCTCCGGTTCGGCGGACAACAAGACGCCCCAGCATGCCGTCTTGCTCGGCATGTCAGGGGCGGGCAAGTCGGTGACCGTCTGCGACCTGCTCACGCAGACAGAGGGATACTTCGGTTACACCGTAATCATCGAGGAAGGGCTAAGCTACGGGATCTACACGGCCACAGTCGAAGAAGGCGCACGCCCCATCATCATCCACCCGGACGGTGATCTCACCATCAATTACCTGGATACGAAAGGACTGCCGCTCACGCCGGACCATTTGTCGGCCGCGACCGCGCTTGTAGCGCGAATGATCGGCACCTCAACGCAGGAGGACAAACAGATGCTTCGGCAGGCCCAGATTGCCAAGTACATCAACCTGATTTACGAGGATGCGTTCCAGGACTGGCAGAAAAAGCGAGGCGATCAGTTGCTCGACATTGCCCGGCACGGGCTGGCCTTGCAGAAGTTCCGCGCCGACCGGATGCCGCCAGGTGCAACCAGTCTCGAAACCTTTGCGGACTTCCGCGATCAGTCCGGGGCACGAGAGGGCCAATGGAACGAGTGGGGACGTGCCTATCTCGATCAATTCGACGAAGCGGTCGCGCTGAAGTTCATCAAAGACCCCAGGACCAGCAAGGAGGTCCGCAATCTCGCCTTCGCCTACTTCGCTCCGGACGAGTTCCCGACACACCGGATGCTCCAGGAGTTGATGATGCTCGATCCGATCGGCGCAGAGCGCGATCAGATCATCGAGATTGCGACCCTGATTCTTCCGTGGTGTCGGGATGGCAATTACGGCTGTCTCTTCGACGGGACGAGCAACCTTTCGCTGACCGGAAAGATTGCGCATTTTGAGTTGGGTTATATCCCTGAGTCCGCCAGAGAACTCAAATCAGCGGCCGGCTTCCTCATTACGAATCACGCGCGCAAACACATCATGACGTTGCCGCGCGCGATTCGGAAGCGGAACGTTTATGAGGAAGTCGCCCGCTTTCTCGATATTCCCGGCGGCCAGGAAATCGTTCAGGAATCGTACGCCCAGCTTCGCAAGTTCAATTGCTGGAATATCTCCATCGTGCAGCAGTATGCGCGGTTCAAGCAGTCGCGCATCCGCTCGGCCGTATTCGGCAACTCGCGGCAATTCTTCATTATGCGACAGAACGACCGTGCGGATCTGGACGACATGGGCAAGGACATCGCGCTGCCAGAGGTCACCCAGCACGCGATCATGAATTATCCGCTGCCGGATCATCAGACGGGACAGAAGTACTCGCCTTTCACCTATTTCCACACCGATTCCGCCCGAAATCTGTGCGGCACGGTCCACAACGTCGCTTCTCCAGAGATGCTTTACTGCTCCAGTTCAAGTGGCGAGCACTTCGACAAACGCGCCCGCGAACTTCGCCAAAATGCCAATATCATCGAAGGCATCATTCAACACGCCAATCGCCGCAGCGACGGGGAATCCGTTACTCCATCACGCCTATGAAAACCAAACTCATCATCAACGCATCGAAAACGATCCTCGCCGCCATCGTCGCCGGCCTGTTTGCTGGCTGCGCCGTCACGCGTCCCATCAGCGACACTGCTCTTGGCGCTGGCGGAGCATATCTCGGGCACGAGCTTTCGAACGGCGACCCACTTGCGACCGCCGCTGGCGCCGCGGGCGGAGTCATCGTGAGCGAAACGCTCCATTACGCTGCGAAGAAGCAGGCCGAGAAGGCTTACGCCGCAGGGTATGACAAAGGCAAGAGCGACGCCGTGAAGCAGCAGTATTGGCTTTATGTCTCCATGCAACGTCAACGCAACCAGGTCGGCAGCGTCCGCCTTTATCCCGTGCGACTGCCGGAACAACGCGTTGACGGCGTCGTATTCCAACCAGCCACCAAATACCTCCGCATCGAGGAATAGCAGAAGACAGCCAGCACATCTAATGGAACCAGGATAACTCAGAGACGTGGCCAGAGGGGTCTCGCATGCGTTCAAGAAGGAAGCTGCTTCACAGGAGAAGCAGCCTCCTGTCTCAGAGCGGTCATGTAATGACAAGGCGTTTTATCGCCGTGAGCTGTTCGGCCAACTCTTTCGGAGCCGTACGCCATGCCTAGTGCACTGTAACATTTGAATCTGAGTCATGTGACGATTCGGTTCCGTGTGCTTTTGTAAGTCCATTTGAATGGCTTGGCTTGACGGTTGTACGCCCGGATATACCGCAGGAGCTTGCGGGATAGATCCTTCACCGAAGTGAAGACGCCTCGTGCGATGACGTCCCGTTCTATTTTGGAGAACCAAAGCTCCACTTGATTGAGCCAGGACGAATAGGTGGGTGTGAAATGCATTTGGACCTGGGGATGGCTGCTCAAAAATTCCTCAACCCGTTTGGTTTTGTGTGCCGAAAGGTTGTCCGCAATCACATGGATTTTTCGCTCTGCGGGCTGGCCGCTCACCAGGTCGCTTAAGAAGGCGACAAACTCCGCGCTCGTATGCCGGGCGGTGGTCTTGCCGCTCACCTCGCCAGTCCGCGTGTTAAGCGCCGCGTAGAGGGAAAGTGTGCCGTGCCGGTAATACTCAAAGCCATGTCGTTCTGCGCGCCCTGGCGAGAGCGGCAGAACGGGGTCCAATCGGTCCAGCGCCTGAATGGCCGTTTTTTCATCTACGCAGAAAACCACTGCATTGGCAGGCGGTTTGAGATAAAGACCGATCACGTCGGCGGCCTTCTTCTCAAAGTCCGGATCGTCACTGGCCATGTAGCTGCGAAGCCGCTGCGGTTGCAATCCAGCCTTGGCCCAAACGCGCGCCACTCGCATGTGATTGACGCCCAGGCGCGTTGCCAATTTGCGTGTGCTCCAATGGGTTGAGCCGTCCGGCGGAGCCTGTCGGGTGGCTTGCAGAATGCGAGCTTCCAGAGCGGGCGTCTGCTCCGGCAACGCGCGCCCCGGATGGCGCGCATAAAGCCCGCTGAGTCCTTCAGCCAGAAAACGCCCGCGCCAAAGGCGGACGGTGTTCACGCTGCACTGAAGTTGCCGAGCGATCGAACGCTGAGAACTTCCTTTGGCCAGGCGAAGAATAATATCGGCCCGTCTGACGTCTTCGGCCGGAAGAGTGCGGCAACGAATTTTGGCTTTCAGCTCGGACCGCACAGTTGGCGTTAACTCTAGTTTGGCAGGCACCAGAACATCCTGCCAGAGCAGTGTATCAGATGTCAATGTTACAGTGCACTAGCGGTTCCCACCACCGTTGCCCACATGGCAAGAAACGATCCAGCGGAAACAAATTGCGTCAGGCCGGCGCGATTGCAAAGCCCAAGCGCAAATCCAGCTCCAAAGCAAAGAAATGCAAGAATCAAGACTGACGAGGCAAACCAAATATGACGGTTAGACTCCGGCTTATCTTTTAGTGGCACAACACGGTTAGCGACGCACTTCATTGCCGGGTCCTATTTAGTCGTCCGCAAACATCTCCTCAAATCTCTCGCGATCCTGCCGAATATCCATTTCAGCGCCTTTCGCGAGAGACTCATAAAGCGCCTTCACCTTCGGTTGAGCGGCAAAACGCTTCACCAGAAAGGAGGCCTTTTCGCGGATTTCAACATCTCTCGGCATCGGCTGGCCCACGACGCCAGATTTTGATCCCGTTGTTGCGGAGCTATGTAAATAAACGAAGGCATCGCGGTAACATTCCTCATCGATTGCGGCGGCCCTCTCCAGGATCAAAGAAACAAATTCGGGATTCCCGAAAACGAAATTGCTGCCCGCCTTTTCCAAGATGTGTGCCGCTGCCACAACATGTTCCTTTTGGTTTGATTCCACCCACTCGCGGAGAACCTCCAAAGCTGTGCTGTCTTGCGCAACGGTCCAAAATAGATCCGATGCGAAATAAGCAAAATGCCATGAAGGTTGCAGCGTGAGGTCGCGAATGCGACGAAGCGTCCTTGGGTATTCGGGATGCTTCGCCAGCGATTGAAAATTCACAGCAACGTGGAATGGAATTGGCCGAAAATCTGAGTCCCGAGCATCGGCCCGATGTTCGATTCGCCGAATAAAAAGTTCTACGATGGCCAGAGGCGTTCGCTTCGCAGCAAAGGATAAGAACTGCTGTATCCAGTGATCTTCCAAGTCTGGAATAGCGTCAAGCTCACCCAATAGACGGATAAGCTGGTCATCCGAAAGACGGTCCGGGCTGATTCCATATGCCCTTTCAAACGCGTGACAGACACCTTCGGCCCTCGATTGCTGTCCTTGGATTGGAACCTCGATCGCCAATTGAAATGCAAGGTCGGCATCTCTTTGTGCGAGAAAACTCAAAGATTCAATGGCCAGACGGCTTGCATGAGCATCGTCCGAACGAAGTAACGCCTTTAGCACCTCCAGGTCCGCGCCTGTCGGAACATTTTCCCGATTGGAAAACCAATAGTGCTGCGCCAGCGCCTGCTGAATTACCGGACTTCCGGACGCATGCGCCTTTTGGATTAGACTGCTCACGGCTTCCTTTGACCAAGAGCCAACGCCTCCAAGGATCACATGGAAAAAGCGAGCGAGAGGTGTATCAGGCGATGCGAGAATGGAATCTGCAAACGAAATTGCCTCATCGTGGTGGTTCTTCGCGAGTTCAAAAAGGAAGTGGTTGGGCCAGGAGCTGAAGCCAGCCTGGTCCATGTCACGGATGCAGCCCTCGATCGTTGAAAACAACTGTCCGCCTTTGAGGTTCGTTGCGCACTCTGTAACAACCGAAGCTCGAAATTCGTCATCCAGCCTCTCGCGCGCGGCTATCCGCTCTTGCCAATCCTGGTCATTACGTCTCAGGCCAATCCGATGTGATAAAAGGGTGTCGTTTGCAAGCGCGCGGGTCAGACGGAGTGCAAATGAATCTGGAACAGCTTCGATGATTTCCTGAGCCTTCTTTCGAACCTCAGGTTGCGGGCTTTCTGCGCTTGGCCACTCGAGAATCTGAATAGCCTTCCAGTGGACAAGCGGACTCGCGGCGCCGGCAACGATTTCCTCGATGCATCCGAGCGCATCAAGCTTCTCCGGAAGCCAGCCGCGAAGATATTCAGGTGAATTCGGCGCTGCCCCCATTTTGAACCGATCATGCAGCACGCTCCCCAGAGTTTCTAGAATAGCGACGACAACTCTCGGTTTCGCGCTCTTTGCAGATCGTTTTAGAATCTGAATTGTTCGGCTCCGCACTTTTCGCGTCTTTTGCGGATCGATCAGAAAGGCGGTTACCACCAGCATACCCCCCTCGCTCTTCGATGCGTCTGCGCTCTTTTCAAGAAGCTCGTCTATGATCGAAAGAGGGGAGTGGACGAAATCGAATGCCCCGGCGTCTTGCAGCCACGAGTCGATACAGTCCAGCACGATTTCATTGAAAGCGAGCGGTTTGTTGGGTTGATATGCGGCCAGAGACTGCAGAACACGAATTGCGTGGTGTGGAAAAGGATTTAGTGGGCGAGAATCTGAACGGCCCAACCGCCATAACATCTCACAGCAGTCTTGCAGGTAATCCATACTGTATGCGGCGTGCTGCAAGATTTCCGGTAGTTCGGCGATCAAACTCTCATTGCTGAGAGGAAAGATCTCGACCGGTTCGGGTTTAGCAGGTCTTAGCAGTGCTTCGTAAGCAAGCCGAGCGTATCTGAGAGCGCGCCCTGGTTGAAAATACGCGGCCTCCTTTACGATTTCTAAAAGCCGCAAACGAGCGTGGGAGGTTCCGGTGAGGAAATCCTGATCAAGCTTATTCCAGATTTTGGCCAACAAGTCGATCCCCTTGCCCGAGGTGCGCTCAATTCGCCAATCCACCTCTGCCAGGTTTCTCAAGACTCTTTCAGGGCTGTGCTCCAAAAAGTGGTCGAATAACTTTTCAGCAGCACCCGTGGGAACTCCGTTCGGTGCTACACACAAATTCGCCAGAACATGATCGGCAAGTACGTCCGGCGTTATTCTGAGCGATCGTCCACGGCGAAGCAATAGACCTGCTTTTTCCAACTGGCCGACGGCGCGCATTACGTTTTCTGGCGTCGACTCATGTCGATCTTTTACGTCCAGACTCTTTTCAAGATAGGCAGCTGCAAGTTCCGGATACTTTTTGTCATCTGCGTAGACTGGTGCAGTCGCAGAAATAAGCTCCAGCAGGGCTCTATAGAAGGCCGCGTTTTCTTGTCCGATTTTCCCAAGCATTTCGTCGCGGAATCGATTCAAAACTGCGAAGCGGAAATCGTCATTACGCTCCAGCAGTGCAGGGTGAATTGCACGCTGAGCCAGCAATTTGCCGCCAACGACGGTTACTAAAGGACAATCTCGAGTCACGTCCGCAAGCTGTTCGGCCAAGTGGGAGTGCTCGGGGCCAAGCGCCTGCCTCGCGAGCGCTGTGACATTCGGTCGATCCAACTGCTTCAGTTGCGGAAGGAGGCGCATCTCTGTCATATCGAAACCAGATTGCGACAGCAGACTCTGAAGGACCTCGATCCCTTGAGGGCGCGATGAAAATAGCAACTTAACGTCACTGCGTCTGTTGGCGTGCGCAAGCAACAAGCCGATATCGTCTCTGCGGTGGGCGTCATCGACGATTAGCAAGATCGGCCGGAGCGGAAGTTCGCCAAATGCCTCAGGAGTGAGGGGGACCTCTTCTTGAACGAACCAGATGATCCGCTCGGAAGCCGTCCGGCTTGGGCCAGTGGAAAACGCTTCCAAAAGTTTCGATTTTCCAATCCCTCCCCGGCCCGCCAATATGGCAACCCGTTCGCCGGAATGAGCGAAATTCTCAAGTTCGGTAAGAATGTCGAGGCGTCCCACGAGCGTCCAACTGTGATTGAAAAGCCGTTCCGGCTGGAGCAATCGCTCAAAGTATTTGGCCGGACTCAAAAACGGAGACAGGGGATCAAGCCCAAGAAAAAGCTTCCGCCAGTCCTGGCCGAAATGGCGCTCGACAAGCGCGCGCGCTTTGTCCGCATCGAGTCCGCGGACCTTTCGGGAAATGTCCCGAACATCCCAGAGATCCCATTTCGGCTGTTTCATGAGAATATCCCGCACCTCAGACCCAACCTCACAGCTGGCCAAGATCACGTATTTCGCGGCGTGGTAGGTTGTCTTCGCGATCGCCTTCTTAAGATCCCCGACAGTGAATTTCCGTACCTGTTTGCACTGGAAAGCCCAGCGCTTCCCATTTTGCAATCTGGCAAATAGATCAATCCCTCTTTGTTTGCTCCCTTGTGTGCCGTAATGCGTGCATTCGACGACTTTGTCGAGTTGGCTTACCAGGTCGCGCGAAAAAGCCTCGAACTGCGTCCACGAAAAACTTGGATCGCCGAGAGGCAATTTCTCGGGACGCGTCGCTGGCGGAGGCGGTACCAGAATGCTGGCGTGTCCCCGGTGAAGAAGCTGCTGAACGGGCGGCGTCGCTTGCTGTTCTTGGGCTGCAAAATCAAAAAACGCGTTCCACTCTTGCGAGGCCTCCGCTAGGCCGAGATACTTAGCCCAGCTCTGCAAGGTTTTCTCGTCTTTGGGCGGGGGTAGGATTTCACGTTCAATTTTGCTCCAATTGCTCGGGTCGAGGTTATGCGCGAGGCAGAATCTCCGCAGTCCAAGTCTTTGTCGCTCCCGCAATGATTTGACGAACGCCCCGAACATATTGTGGTAATGGCTTATACCACAGCAAGCTCTGTTCGTCAAACGCGAAAATGCTCACGCGGGATGTCTGGTTGTCCCCAGTCACTTACACCCTGGCGTCCGGCACATTGCCCCGGATGAGAGCAAGTATTCCACAATGCGCCGCCCTCCGGTTCAACACCAAACAGATCAGCCAACCACGGGATTGCCCGATGCCCATAAACCCTGTTGACCGATGTATACCCGTTTCGATCCCTCTCTCTTTTGGCCATGCGCTGTCGTCACCGACCGGCCTAACGAGTTCAAGAACTTGCGAGAGCTGAATCAGCCGTGTTTCAACCTCTCAAAACTCTCCGGTCTTCCCATGCGCTGTGGTCGCCCGACTCCGTGTGCTCTGCTCGGCAGCAATGTTGCGGTCCTGAAAGATTCGAGAATGAATGCTCGTGTCCACCCTTGTTATGGAGCCAAGCGCGACCACCGCGGCAGTCGGGAGTCCAGCATTTGGAGTTTGGCGGGCTTCCTCGTGTCCGTTGCCTTTTCAACGCGGCGGACTTCCTTGCATTTTGTGTATCCCATACATCTTCGTGCCCTTCTTCCGTAGTAAATCGTCTCCCGTGATCGGCGGCGTGTGGCCGCTGAGAGCAGTAGAACGCAACGAAAGGATACCATGAAAAAGTTTATCACACTGACGCTTGCGATCATCGGCATCGCAACATCCGCTCGCGCGCAGTGGATCGTTTTCGATCCCACGCTCCAGACGCAATCCATCCTGAACACCGCGCAAGAGATCGCGAAATACATCGAGATGATCAACAACCAGGTGCAGCAGATCCAAACGCTCACCGACCAGCTTAACGAGTTTAAGCACTACGAGGAGCTGTTCGGCGATCCGAAGGCGGTCCTGCTTTCGACGGTCCAACCACTCGTCAACGATCTGAGGAAGACCGAAGTTGGTCAGACGCTGACGACGCTCGAAACAACAGTCAACGCCGCCGAGGCCATGCTCTACGACGCCGGAGGCTTGTTCCACCGGGTTGGCACGACATTCAAGACGCCCAACGGGACGACCGTGATGCGGCTTGAAGCGCCTTATCTGCCGGTCGCTGCCGCGCAAAAGACCACGGACAATTTCCTGTCCGTGTCCACCGATGCGACGGCCCGCCGCATTGCGTTGAAAGGACAAATCGCCGCGACGACCGACGCGCTCAAGAGCGCCACGACGGACGCAGAGGTTCAGAAACTGACCGGCGTTCTCATCGGTCTGTCGTCCGCGCTGAACAATACGGACTACGAAATCCATCAAGCCACCGCCTCCGCCATCGTGCAAGACATTGCCAACCGCAACGAGATGCAGCGTCAGATCGAAGCGAAGAAGGAACAGCAGCACGCCGAGTTCACCGAGGCCGTGCAGAAGTACGGGCAAACCTTCCGCCTGATGGACGCGCCCACGGTATTCCCGACCCGCTGACCGTCAATCGTCCCGGCGTATGGCCTCCTTTGAAAGCATCTTTCCGACGTTCCTGCAAAAGTGCGGAGAGCTGCACGAATTGCTGCGCGTCGTGGCTTTCATCTTGTTCATCGTCGGGACGATCCTGATTGTCTCGCACGGATTCTCCGCCAAGGGCCTGGCGCTGCACATGGTGCGCCTCTTCGTGCTCACAGCGTTACTCGTGATGTTGCCGCAGTGGGGCAATCAGGTTCAGCAACTCATGCAGACATCCATTCTTGATGGTTTGGGTGTTAACCCGTCAAACGTTCACGACCAGTACAACCAACTCCTCGCCGTCAAACGGGACACCGGCAGCAGCGACCGCTCCTGGTGGGATATTCTCGGGGATCTTACCGGCTTCACCGTCGAAACTCTCATCAGCGGTGTCCTGTGGTTGATTGGCAA
>JAKEEH010000515.1 GCA_022616725.1 Limisphaerales bacterium
CAGGTAGGTCATGAGCACCAGCACGCCAACAAACCACGCCGAGCGACCGCTGTTCGTCACCAGGGAAGCGGTTATCGTGGAAATGAGCATCATGATGACCGCGCCCGGCCAGAATTGCAGCGTCATGGGCGCGGGGCCGATGAAGTAGCTAAGCAGCACCAGTACAGGCGCGACGAACAGGGCGATTTGCGCCGCGCTGCCCAGCGCGATGCCAACGCTCAAATCCAGGCGATTCTTCCGCGCGCCTGAGAAGGCCGATGCCATCTCTGCTGCGCCGCCCACCAGCGCCACGACGATAAAGCCCACGAACGCCGGCGTCATCCCGAGTTCGAGGGCGGCGCCTTGAACGGACTCGACGAAAACTTCGCTGACCAGCGCCACCAGCACTGTCACCCCGGCAAGCGTTGTCAGGGCCAGGCCCAGCGGCCATGGCGTTTCCTCCTCGTCTGCGTGGTCCGTACTGCCGAACATTTCGCGATGCGTTTTGAGCGAGAAAACCAGGCCCAGCGCGTACGCCGTGATAAGCAGCACTGACAGCCCCGCGCTTAATTTCTGGACGAATACAGGCGCGGGCGCCGCATCAGCGTGACTGATGGCCGACGGAATCAACAGAGCGATGGTGGCAAGAAACAGCATGCCGGCCTGGAGCCGCGCGCTGAAACGGTTGAACTCCTGAGTGTGGTGCTTGAGTCCGCCTAGAAGAAACGATGCGCCCAGCATAAAAAGCGTGTTGGTGACGATGGCCCCGGCAATGGAGGCCTTTACCAGCGTGTACTGTCCAACGCGCAGGGCGGCGAGTGCGATAACCAACTCGGTTAGGTTTCCCAGCGTCGCATTCAGCAACCCGCCGACGGCGTCGCCGGTCTTCGTGGCCACCGACTCGGTGGCGTGGCTGAGGAGCGTGGCCAGCGGTACGATGGCAAGAACCGACAGCGCAAAGACAAGAGTGTGCGCTTCCGGCTTGGCCTTGTGAGCAACGAACACAGCGGGAACAAACACCAACAGCCAGAGCAGCGGGTTGTGGCGCATTTCTTTGAGTAGGGGGTTCATAGATGCCTAGTCCGTGCCTGGCGTTTCGTATCGTCAAGCCTTCGCAGCTCTAGTCCTTGCTTCATGGATGCGGCTCACCATCGCAAAAAAGAATCCGGTGGACAGTCCGCACATCAAAATGCCAGCCAGCCCTTCGACGGGACCCAGCAAGCGCCACTCTTTGGGCAACACCAGGTCACCGTAGCCGACGGTTGTGTAAGTGACCCCGGCGAAGTAGAGCGACGATTCGATGTCCGGCAAACACCTTTGCCACGAATAGAACAGCGCCCAAACCGCGATCTCCACGACGTGAATAACGATCAGCCAGCACACGGTGCGGATGACGAGCCATGTGACTGGCCAGAATCCGACGTCCACGCTTTCTGCCCGGCGCAACATCGGCCGCAGCGCAACGGCCAGACCTGCGGCATGGACGATTACCGTCGCCGCGACCAGACACCATGCTGCGATAATTAACCTGAGCATGAGCAGTTGCGGGGTTTCCGGAGTTCACCACAGAGGCACAGAGGGACGAACGGGATTGCTCCATCTCTGTCTCTCCGTGCCTCTGTGGTTGAGCCTTCTGTCCAACATCGCGTCATTTAGACAGCGGCATCAGACTGCGAACACCGTCAGTGCTCCACTGTCAGAAGTAACAGTCCCAGCGCACAATGCATTGGGCGCAGCTCAGGATTGAGGGATTGAACGGTTGGCGCGGTTGAACGAAAATGACAGAGTGAGTGAGACGCTGGTGGTAAATGAGATTTACCTGAGTTTGCAGGGGGAAAGCACCTTGGCCGGCCTGCCATGCGTATTCGTGCGGTTGACGGCCTGCAACCTGCGCTGCTCGTATTGCGACACGGCTTATGCGTTCACTGAAGGCAGGAAAATAGCGGTGTCCGACGTGACCCAGCGCGTGCACGAACTCGCATCTGGTTTCGACTCAACGACTCAACGACTCAACGACTCAACGACTCAACGGCTTCCTTTGGTCGAATTGACCGGCGGCGAGCCGTTGCTCCAGCCGAATTGCCTGCCACTGATGAAGCACCTTTGCGACGAGGGATTTACCGTGCTGATCGAGACCAACGGCGCGCACGACATTTCGAAAATCGATCCGCGCGTGCGTATCATCATGGACTTGAAATGCCCTAGCAGCGGTGAAGAGTCGCGCAATCGTTGGGAGAACATTCAGCACCTGAAATCGTTTGACGAGGTGAAGTTCGTGATTGGCACGATCGAGGATTATGAATGGTCAAAGCGCGTGCTCGCAGAACGCGAGCTGGCGGCGAAAAGCGCCGTATTATTCTCTTGGGTGGCGCCGCTCTCCGAAGCGCAACGTGACAAATCCCTTAAAACGCCGCCGCCGGATCACACACCCCTGACGAGGCGCGATCTCGCCGAGAGGATCATCGCCGACAAGCTGCCCGTCCGCTTTCAGGTACAGATGCACAAAGTGATCTGGACGCCCGATGCACGGGGCGTCTAGCCAATTAAAGGAGTTAAAATCTATAGAGGAGCGACTTCGAGGTCAGACCACCAGTTTCTGATGGACTGGTAGCTGTTCAGATCGCGTTCAAGAACTCTTTCCAGCAGGGCCGTCCCGCCGCGCCGGGCGAGTTCTTTGCCGACGGTTTCAGCCGTGAGGCGGCGTTGCTCATAATTGCGGAACAATGCCGGGATCACCGGCTCGCGTTTTTCAAGCTTTGCCCAGGAGATCTCTTCGCTGGATGTGATCACTTCCTTCATGACCGCGATCAAATCGGCTTCAGAAAGCAGGGTGACATCAGCAAGCAATCGTGGGTGCATCGGCAGGTCCGCAGCCTCGGTTTCCGCCTGCCTTGGAGTAAGCGGGCCCGCTACCCCGCCGAATTTGACCGCAGCCAGCGGATCGCCGATGCGGCGCATGGCCAATTGTGCCGCATTGCGGAGCTCCTGCAAACGCGCCTGGAGATCGGGATCGGTTTCGTCGCGCAATTTCAGGACGTTGACCAGGGCCCAGATCGCGCGCTGGTCCTTGATCTGTCCCAGTGCGTTGGCCGCGGCGGTACGAACGCTGTAATCGCTGTCGCTTTGCAGGACGGCGATTAGGGGGTCATGCCGCGCGGGTCGCCAATCTCGCCGAGAATCCTGGCGGCGTGCCAGCGGGCCAAGGGCGATTCGGAGCGCAGCTCCTGGCTCAACGCATCGATAGCTTTGGGGCCCACGCGAATCAACGCCTCGGCTGCGGACTCGTTTACCTCAGGGTTACCCAGAAAGTCCGCCAGCGGCTTGAGCGCACGCGGATGGGCCAGGCGGCCAAGCTCGCGGGCCGCGCTGCGAGCCACACCATCACCTCGAGACAGGGCGCTGACCAGAAGATCGACGGCTTCGTCGGTGCCGAGCCGCCCCAATTCCAACACGGCCGCGTACGCCTCCTGCGCGTTGCCCTTCGCTTTCAAGGCGCTTGAATACTTCCATGTCTTAAGGGCCTTAAACATCAAAGCCGCGCGGCTACGAATCTTTCGAGCTTCATCGCGTCGGCGTGGAAATTGCGGATGCCTTCAGCCGTTTTTTCCGTCGCCATCGCGTCTTCGTTAAGCAGCCAGCGGAATTTCTCCTCATCGAGGGAAATTCGTTCGAGTTTCGATTCCGCAACCATCTTTGCGTTAAGTTTCTGTTCCACGGGGGCGGTGCTCGCCTTGAGCTCGCCAAGTAACTGTGGGCTGATGGTCAGCAGGTCGCAACCGGCGAGTTCGAGGATTTCACCCACGTTGCGAAAACTTGCACCCATCACTTCAGTCGGATAGCCGAACTTTTTGTAATAGGCGTAAATCGCGCGGACGGATTGCACGCCCGGATCTTCGGACGGCGCGTATTCTTTGCCCGTGCTCTTTTTGTGCCAATCGAGTATTCGGCCGACAAACGGCGAGATAAGTCTCGCGCCCGCTTTAGCGCACGCAATCGCCTGAGGCAGGGAGAAGAGCAGGGTCATGTTGCAGTTGATGCCCTCCTTTTGCAGGACCTCAGCCGCGCGCGTCCCCTCCCAGGTGGAAGCGATCTTGATCAAGATGCGTTCGCGGGGAATGCCATTCTTCTGATACAGGTCAATAAATTGATGCGCCTTATCAATGAGCCCCTGCACATCAAAAGACAGCGAGGCGTCGGTCTCGGTAGAGACGCGCCCCGGAATGATCTTCAGGATTTCGAGGCCAAACAGGATCAGCAGTTGATCGACAATCCGAGCCGCCATGGCTTCACGGCCAAGATTCAGCTTTTTGGCATCCATGATCGCCTTCTCCACCAGATGCTTGTATTCGGGCATCTGCGCCGCTTTGAATATGAGCGAGGGATTGGTGGTGGCGTCCTGCGGTTCGTATTCCTTTATGGTGGCGAAGTCGCCGGTGTCGGCAACCACGCACGTCATGCGCTTGAGTTGGTCAAGTTGAGTACTCTGCATCTGCAATACGATGCCTCCCGCGGCGGCTTCGCGCAAATCGATTTGTGGGAACTCGACGCACCGCGCAGCCGCAAGGGGTTCGATCGGGTCAGGAATGAGCTTTGGCCTTGAGCCGCGCCAGGAACGCTGGCGTGCGATGAGCCTTCTTCCATTAAAGTTCGCGAAGCCGGCCCAAGCGTCAACCTCGCCCAAAATGCTGTAAGGCGCTGCCAGATTCATCGACCAAGGCCGTGTAGAATCATGATGCCTGGCTCATGACAGTTCAATCGACACTCCGCGAGCACTGGCCCGAATACCTGATCGATGGCGCTCTGCTCGGACTATTCATGGTTTCGGCATGCTCATTTGCCGTACTGCTCGAACATCCTGGCTCGCCCGTTCATCAAGCCATCTCAAACCAGGGGTTGCGGCGCACCCTCGGTGGCATTGCGATGGGACTCACCAACATCGCGCTGATTTACTCGCCTTGGGGCCAGCGTTCCGGCGCGCACATGAATCCAGCGGTGACACTCACCTTTCTCAGCCGTGGCAAGGTGAAGTGGTCGGATGCTGCTTTTTACATCGCGGCACAATTTTTTGGCGGGCTCTCTGGCGTCTTGCTCGCGAAGCTCGCGCTTGGTGGCGCGGTGGCGCACGCTGCGGTCAATCATGCCGCAACCACGCCCGGGGCGGCCGGCCCTTGGGTGGCGTTCGTGGCGGAGGTTGTGATCGCGTGCGGGCTGATGTTGATGGTGCTTACTGTGAGCAACACACCTAAACTCGCGCGCTTTACAGGTTGTTTTGCCGGCCTTCTCGTTGCCCTCTATATCACCGTTGAAGCGCCGCTCTCGGGCATGAGCATGAATGCGGCCCGGACGCTCGCATCGGCTTTGCCAGGGCAAACATGGACGGCTTTATGGGTTTACTTCACAGCGCCGTTTCTCGGGATGTTGGGAGCGGCTGCGCTTTACCAGCGCTTCGCAGCCACACCTCGGGCCGGGTGCGCGAAAATGCACCATTCCCTGCGCCACCGTTGCATTTTCTGCGGCCATCCGGGACAAGTGAAAGCTTCCGTCCCACCCGCCAGCAAAAGCACGAACGTCTGTAAGGCTGCGCCGCCCATGACGACGCATTGAGCACACGCCGCTGCGATTAACCGCGCGGCAAGAAGAAAAAATAAAATCATCAAACAAGACCAATGAAACAGATACTCCTCACATCGTTCACCACCCTCGCCCTGCTGGCTGCGACCAGCGTTTGGGCGGGCGAGAGCCACATCAGCACCCGGTTCAACGGGCCGAAGGCGAATAAGGGCACTGTCACGCACGTCGTGCAGAGCGGCAAAAATATCCTGACGCTCTCCGATGACTTCAAGACACCCGACACACCGGCGCCGCACTGGCAAGTCGTGGATTCACACGGGCACGCATACCTGCTCCAGCGCCTCGTTATCAAGGGCGACAAGTTCAACAAGAGCATCACCGTGCCCGAGTACATTCACGACATCGCCAAGGTGCAGATTTGGTGCGCCTGGGCCGAGGTAAATCTCGGTGAAGCCTCGTTCGAAAAGCCACTCCAATTGACCAGCAAGTAAGCCTCGGTTCGTTAAATTGTTGAACCGTTCAATCGTTAAAATCGGTGAACATCATCGGCTTGATAAATTCCGGCGTCGAGTCATCGGCGCCGGGTCTTGCCGAGAAACAAAGGATCGGATACAACAAATCATGAAAACCTTCGCTGGGTTGATGACGGCCCTCATGCTCGCAGCTCTGGTCACGACCGGCGGGGCGCAGCCGTCAACGACAAACGTGACGTTCATCGACAGCAACAAAGTCGCCACTGCCTTTGCCAAGGGAATGCCGTTGCTGGAGAACCGCGCGTTTAAGGTCCACGCCAGTCGGCGTGACGCTCCCGGGATCGCCGAGATTCACACAAAGGACACCGACATCATTCACGTGCTCGAAGGCTCCGCTACCTTCGTGACCGGCGGCACCGCGGTCGAGCCGAAGGCCATCGCCCCGGACGAAATTCGCGGGAAAGAAATCAAAGGCGGCGAGAGCCGACGCATTGGCAAAGGGGACGTAATCGTCGTTCCCAATGGCGTGCCGCACTGGTTCAAGGAAGTCGAAGGTCCGTTGCTATATTACGTCGTGAAGGTCACGAGCGACGTCGCCAGGCGCTAATTCAAATCAGATCGCGGGCCGTTCCCAGCGCGCCAGCACCTGATCGATTTCATCGCGCACGAGTTCACGGGCGTGTCCGCGGAGTTCTTGCCTCATCAATAACTCGTCGTAACGCGTATGCTCATGGCGGATGTGCGCGATCACCGCCAACCGCAAAGCCTGTTGGTCGAAATCCTTGGCCGCCGCCGAACGTCCCACGCGGCCCGAACCCTTTCGGCACGTCCACGCGGCAATGCGCATCGCTTCTTCGGCCGGACAGCCCGGAAACAACGCTTTCAGCTTCTCCGCAACGGCCGATTCATATTGCTGATCCTCGACCTCCCGCCGCGCTGCGGCCCGTTCGCGCTGACGAGCGCGGCTCTCCTCGTCAGCGGAACATTCCGCCTCCGCACGTTCGATGGCCTCTGACGTGACAAGAATGCCTTGCCGCTCGTAACGATTGCGGGTGCGCGACCATCGGACCACGACCGCGCGCAGCGGCGAGTACTTGGTGGCGCGGCGTGTCAGCGCGGTGTTGCCGGAGCCAAGAAATTCCAAATGGCCCAGATCGGCGCACTCCAGGCACAGCGGACTATTGGCCTCCATGCGCAGCAAGCTCCCGCCAAACAACTCCTTTCCACAATCGGCACACTTGGTTTGCCGCCGGACCATAAAAACGACGATCTCCTCCAAGTCACTTCGTGGCTTGGTTGCGGCTTTGGCGTGATTTCGAGTCATGATCTATGTGCCTCGGCCAACTTTCGGGAGAATGCTTTGTCAGGAAAACTCTCCTCTAGCGATAGGAATGGGGTTTTGTTGATCCGATCCTCATCGTCCTGTTTCGGGCCGACTACTCTGTCGGTGCGCCAAGCCAAAAGCTTGCGCATGTCATTCATTGAGCCGATGGCCATACGTGGATTGCCCGTTGCAAACACAATCGGCGCCTCCTCCCATTGCGCGAGAGAGGGCGTGTCCTCAAGCACGTATGCCAGCCGCAAGCGAAACAGTGTCTCAAAGTTCCTCCCCGCGCCGAGTTCGTTTACCGGGAAGACAAACGTGTAGAGCGTGGCCACGTTTGTTACCAACGCAACCTGAGTGCGATCCGGCCGCTGGCCGAAATCCACGCGCCATTGCCCGAGCCAATGTGCTGGCGGCTCGCTGGCACGCACGGCGGGCGCGATCCGCCAGCGTTTTCGAACCTGCGCCGAAAGAATAATTTCGATGGCATGCGGATCGGGGTTGGTGGGAAGTTGCGCTTTGGACTCGCGAGTAGCAACGGGGCGTCTCAGTATTTGTGCGGAGGGCGGTGCATATCGTTCCAGATTGGAACAACGCTCGCACAGCGTCCCTTCCGGCCCAATAGTATAACCGTCGGTGCCGAGTTTGATCACGATTCCGCATCGATCGCAAGGCGTCGGCTCGTAGCGTGGCGGGTTTTCCAGAACTTCAAAATTATATTCGTTTGTGCCATACCAGACATACATTTCGGTTTCGAACGACTCGCGGCAGATTTTGCAATCCTTCCAATATCCCTTGTGCCCGTTATCGAAATGGAAGCCGCAAAGCGTGTAACGCCTGTGATTCCGCGCGCAGCTATTTCGCGCATAGGAAAACAAGACATATTCATGTTCGTCGTTGCAGAGCCAGTTGCCGCAGCAATCCGTCTTCATCAAATTCTTCATCTTGCCGCAAAGGCCACAGCGGGACTTTTTGCTCTCTGCGTTCACAAAGCGAACGTTATCATACGCGCTCGCCGGGAAAAACTGCAAAGTCGGACAAAGTCCATCAGGCGGCGACGACATACCCATGTGCTGGAAGGTTCCGCACTTTTCGTGACCGGCGGCACCGCCGTCGAACCAAAGACGATCGCCCCGGACGAAGTTCGCGGGAAAGAAATTAAAGACGGTGAGAGCCGACGCATCGGCAAAGGTGATGTGATTATCGTGCCGAACGGTGTGCCGCACTGGTTCAAGCAAGTGGATGGTCCGCTACTCTAGCTACTCTATTATGTGGTGAAGGTCACGGCGAAATGATGACAAGTCACAGAGCGGGTTGGATCAGACTGCAATGCCATGTTGACCTGCCCCAGAACCGGTAAAGTTTTGGTAAACAAACGGTAAACCGCCTCCGGAATCGGTAAAGGAACGGTAAAGTTTTGGCAAAGGAAGTCGAGTGACCGTTGAATCGTTGCAGCATTGAACCGTGGAAGGGATTGAAGGGCATAGCTCAGTAATCTGTGGAATCGTTGAATCGCTAAAAACGTGAGGCGTGACCCCCAATTTGTGGCCTAGAAATGTCCTAGTTTTGTCCTGGTTTTACGTTAAAGGTTGAAGAGTTCATTGTCGTTGAACCGTTAAACCGTTGAATCGTGGATTAAGCCGTCGGCGTTTGCGGTTTTTCGGGTTCCGGATGGTGCGCGGGAGGTTCGGGTTCGTCAAGGTATTTGTCGAGGGCGTGACGGGCGGTCACCATCATGCGGAAAACCGATTCGGTGGGGGAATACTTCAGTTCGCGGCGGCCAAACTCCTGATCGAGGCGATTGAAGTGAGCGACCTGACGTTCGAGCCAATCGTGGAAGTTGCCGAGGAGCTTCTCTTTAACCGCTTCGCGGTGGGCGGCCTGGAGATCCTGAATGACCGGAGCCAGCTCGCGTGCCCACTGGATGAGGGTGGGTTTGGAAACGCCGAGCTGTTCGGAAATGCGTTCGTAGGGGATGCGGCGGGAACGGAGTTCGATGAATTTGGTTTTAGTTTCGTCGGTGTGCATGGGTAG
>JAKEEH010000516.1 GCA_022616725.1 Limisphaerales bacterium
GGTTCAGCAGTAGCTTTCCTTATCAGAAAAAAGCGCGTTTCAAATTCCTAGTCGCGAAGCCGCGATCGCCCCCAAAACGCCGCCGAGCGCGGTAAGCCGGATCGCCGTTCCACCAGGGTCATCGTGTTGAACGTTTGTCATCGCTTCCTCTCTTTGAAAGTGATAAAGGCTGTAGCTACTACGGGGTCAAGCAGGTAAGGATAACAAATATGCGACCGCTGACCATCGGATCGCTCGCGAAGGCTTCGCGGGTCCATCTAGAGACGGTGCGCTATTATGAGCGCGTCGGCCTGATGCCCAAACCGTCCCGGACCGCAAGCAATTACCGGAATTATGGGCCGGAGCATGTCGAACGGCTGTCCGCTACGCGCCCGAGGCGCTTCCAGTACAAGTCGAAAGCGCGCAAAACCAATGAACATGCCCGATCATAAAAATCGATCGGCTCCTTGCAACGGCATGCCTATGCCCCTGAGGAACCGGACTTTTAGGGGTTGAAAGCGGTATATCGGGCCATCCGTACCGGCGCAAGCCGATCCCACGGGGCATACGAAACCCTCGAAATACCTCGAAATGGCGGCGCTCATGAACCCGAGCCAGTGGCATCGGCGCGCCAAGCGCCGAACTCCGATGGTTTTGCAACACACGACAATCGAACGCCTTACGCCGGTGGCGGGAACTGGCGGCAGCCTCAGTTCCGCGCCGAGCCGCAAAAATTGAATTTTGTGACCTACACGACCGGGCCAAAAATCTCCTCTTGAAAAATGCGCATTCTGTTGGGCCCTTCGACGAGCGGCGCGAACTGGCGCGCGGTTGGTATGTTTAGCCGACTCTCAAAGACTTCCCGCGGGTGGCCACATGCTGCGCCAAGGTCGCGGTCAACTTCCTTCTGCCGTCCTCTTAGCTCGTGACTGTTTCGTGTGCGATGAGCGCGCGCAGGTTCGGCATGACACCAATGCGATCAGCCGCAGGTATAGCGCTCTTAGTGTTGAGCGCGACATCGCTGAGAAGTTTCCGCAGTTCGGATGGAGAGTATTTTACCGAGGATGATACCGCACGTAGCGATTGGAGGAGCAGGGCCGCGCCCGCGATGATGGGCGAAGCACCGGAGGTTCCGCCGAAGACTGCGATGTAGTTGTTGGTGGCTGTGCCCATCCAGCCATCACCGCAGGTATCAATGTTCTCGCCCCAGGCGAAACAGTCGATGCGGCTCCCGAAGTTGGAGAAGCCAAGGCGTTGATGCGGCATAGTCGAGCTTGCCGCGCCCACCACAATTGCGCCTGAGTCACGAAAATCGGCGCTGCCGCGGTTCAGGATTTTCTTGCCATTCGTATCTTCAAATGCGTCGAGGTCAACCGCCCCATTCGCGCCCGCCTCGACGACTACAATGCTCTGCGCGGTGGCGAAGCGGATGGCGTCATATACGGCTAGCTCGACCTCAACAGGTACGAAGCCTGAGGCCGTAGGGTAGCTGGTCTGAGCCTCGAGCAACAACACGTCGCCTGGCTGCATAGCGCTTGCCGCGCTCAGTATCGCTTCCGCCGTATTGTAGATCGAGGCCGTGCGCCACTGGGAGACGACCCGCGTATGGGCTCCTGGGGCAATGCCGATTCCGCCCAGCTTGTTGTCGAATGCAGCCACTTCGCCGAGGACTGCGGTTCCATGGCCATGAAAGTCCTTGCTCAAACCGGAAATGACCAAAATCTTCGCGGAGTAAAGGTCCTCGTGGTCCAGTGTCCAGCCGCGCTCCAAATCGACGAATCGCGCCCCGGTACCATCGGCGTGCAGCCAGGCCCATCTGGCGTCGATGCCGGCTGGTGCACTGTCGAGATATCCTTGGCTCATGCTGCGCAGATCGTCGCTCGGATTGACGGGCGGCGGCACGGGGCCGGCCTCGACATAGGCTGTTTCAACGTTTGGCCAGTCTGCGATCTCGGCGGCCACGCGCCCGACCGACTGGGCATTCGGGCATTCGAGAACAAAGTATGACTCAAAATTTGAGTTGACCGGCGCGGCCGCACCTGTGCGACTGCTCAATTTCCGGATTTTGGATTGGCCGATGGTAGAGAAATAGGGCCTGAGACGAAGGCCGGGGTTTTGCGTCTCTAGCCGCGCCCACCTCCGCCCTTCCTGCTCCGTAATCGTCGCTTGGGCCTTGCTGGAATAGGGAAGCCGAACCTCCGGCCGGAACTTGACGACCACACGGGGCTTCGTCCTGCGGCGCGATGCTCTCAGCGTTGGAATTTGACCTCCTATAACCGCCATCATACGTCTCCCAACTGGCTGCATTAGCGTACTGTAAACGACGTTGACAAGGCACTATCCGTAGGTTAGGGTAATGCGTAGTTTAATGCAATGCTGCAATGCATGATGCAATGCTCCAATGAATGGGGGGATTCCAATGTTTCTAAGTTTGCTAGCCTCGACATTGTTGACTGCAGCACTTGGTTGCATGGCCAACCAAGTGCTTGCCCAGGAGCAGCCGGCCGCCGAACCCATGCTTGGGCCAACGTCGGTGAATGCGGGGGGCCAGGATTTTGTCGACGCAAAAGGACGGCGCTGGATTGCCACGGGAAAAGTGCAGTTTAGGAAGATAAACGTCGCCGACTTGGATATTCGCCGGACCCTAACCTATGAGCGAAAAGCCGCACCTGAGAAGCTCACACCCGACCAATTGGCCGAGGCGCTGCGCCCGCGGCGGCTTGTGGGCGATGTGGAATACCGGCTGGAGAAGCCGGATTATGAACTTGCCGCCAAAATCATGAAAGGCGGCAAGGCGCCGACGACGAAGGGCAACAAACCACCGGAAGTTTCGGGCCCGCCTTTCATCATCGGCAGCGATGACAGGACGCGCATTGCAGCACCCCGCTTCTGGCCGGGAAGCCCGTTTGGCTATCTCGGCCAAACCTGCACCTTGACAATGATCGGTCCCAGCACCGCCTTGTCCGCCGCGCATTGCTTTTACAATTCAAGCTTGGGTGGCTGGATTGCAACGCCGAGCCTTACCTTAGCTGCGGACACCAACGCTCCCACGGCCCCGTTCGGCAGTTTCATGGCCGACTCGCTGACTTTGCCTGGGCAGTGGAATTCCAATGAATGGGATTGGGATTTCGCCGTCCTGGAATTCAGTCCCACGCGCCGGCCGGGCGATCAAACGGGCTATTATGGCACCGAGGAAAGTTCGAGCGGCGGCCAGACCATGATCGGCTATCCAAGTGATAAGCCAATTCCATCGCAATGGATCAAGAGGGGCACCTACACCGCCTCTCCTGGCAGCCGCTACGAGCATAACCTCGATGTCATTCCCGGCGATAGCGGCGCTTGCACGTATAACGCCAACGACAGATGCACCGGCATACAGTCCACGCAGTGGCGAGACTCAAAACGCATCTGGAACGAGGTGCGCCGGTGGGACCGCACCACCTACGACTTTTTCGATACTTACGGCAACTGGCCGCCCTAAGCAGACCTGCGTCGGTTGGCCAACGTGAGAGATTCGTGATTCACTTTCACCGGGTCGCGGGGCTGGCCATCAAAGGTAAGGCCAAGGGCGAGGCGGAGAACGAAGCGCCGCCTGTGGACGTAAAAGGTCTGTTGCCGTGATCCGTTTACGCTTGTCACCGAGCAGTAGCAAAGGTGTAAGTTGCCGCGAAACGCGACGAGGTCATCCGCATTCTCAGAGAACACAACCAGGAGCTGGAAGAACGCTATGGCATCGCTTCGCTGATGCTTTTTGGCTCGGTGGCGCGCGATGAGACGACTAGCGGGATAAGCGCAGCGAAAAAATAATGTTGGTCCATTGCCGCCCAGCCGCCGGTGATATTGCGGTCAAGCTGATGTACCGGCTGCATTGCAGTGGGTTCCCTCCTCGGCCTCGCCAAACGTGACCCAACCGGATACGCCGCCTCATCCAGCACGCTTATGCTACTCATGGGGCTAAGCACGGGAAGTCTGGCTATGCCGGCGGCCAAGCACCATGCTGTTGTCAGACGGCGCAATCTCATGCTACTGTGAATACCAGCAGCTTTCAGGGAAGAGCAACACCTCAGGGACGATGGACGGAACGGTTCAGCCTGCGCCGGCGGGAAGGCGCATACACTACGAGCGGCGGCGTCCCGAAGAGACGACGCTGTACCAGCTGGTTCAAGAACACCTCGAGACCTTCTTGGCCCAAGTCGAGGCGGAGACCGGAGCGGGCTTACCCGATTTTGTCAAAGAGGAGTTCGATACCTTTCTCGAATGCGGCATCCTAGCCCACGGCTTTCTACGCCTGCGTTGCGCTGACTGCGCTCAGGAGAAGCTCGTCGCCTTCTCTTGTAAGAAGCGTGGCTTTTGTCCCGCCTGTGGTGCCCGGCGCATGGCGGAGACGGCCGCCCACTTGGTCGATCACGTCATCCCCCGGGTGCCGGTGCGGCAGTGGGTGCTTTCGTTTCCGATCCCGCTTCGCTTTCTGTTCGCTGCACATCCCGAGCTCCTCACCCCGGTCTTGCAGATCGTCCACCGGGTCATTTCCGGATTTCTGATCAAACAAGCCGGACTCAATCGCGCCGAGGCTGCGACCGGTGCCGTCACTCTGATACAGCGCTTTGGATCGGCCGGCAATTTAAACATACATATCCATGTCTTGGTGCTCGATGGAGTCTTCCTCCTCACCGAGGGCGGACCGGAATTCCATGCCGTGCGCGCGCCACGGTCGAGCAGCTTCAGACCCTACTCACGCGCCTCATCAAGCGGCTTATGCGCTTATTCACACGCCA
>JAKEEH010000517.1 GCA_022616725.1 Limisphaerales bacterium
GACAGCAAGGGCAAGGTCTGGGGCGGGAAACAAAAGATCTCGGTTCAGGAGGCGCTGCGGGTTGGTACGCTCCATGGCGCTTACGCGTCCTTCGAAGAGAAGCTAAAGGGGTCGATCACAGTGGGGAAGCTGGCGGATCTGGTGGTTTTGGAACAAGATCCTCGTCGCGTGGACCCCTTCAAGCTGATCGATATCAAGATATTGAAAACGATGGTCGGCGGGCGCTGGGTCTACGAGGCGTGAGGCAGCATGCGGAGATCAATCTGGACCGTTTTGGTCTTTCTCCTGGGAATGCAATCCCAGCTCGCTTATGCTCAATCACGCGCTCGTGAAATCGGAGTCCCGTTTAAAGGAACGCCGGGCCGTTGGAATGCGATTACCGATGTGGTGGGTGTAGAAGTCGGACACACCACGCTGGTTCGCGGCGATGGACCACTCAAAGTCGGGGAAGGCCCCGTGCGGACTGGTGTGACGGTGATTCTGCCGCGAACCCAACGGCCGGAGGATCCGGTCTTCGCGGCCTGGTTCTCGTTGAATGGCAATGGCGAGATGACAGGGACCACCTGGGTGGAAGAATCAGGTTTCATGGAAGGGCCGATGGCAATCACGAACACTCACAGTGTCGGGGTGGTTCGCGACGCGGTCATCGCCTGGCAGGTCAAGCGTGGGTCAATGCACCAGGCGTTCGCTCTGCCGGTTGTGGCGGAAACCTACGATGGCTGGCTGAACGATATCAACGGATTTCATGTCAAGTCTGAGCACGTCTTCCAGGCTCTCGCTCAGGCTTCTTCCGGCCGTGTTGCCGAAGGAAATGTAGGGGGTGGCACCGGCATGAACTGCTACGGGTTCAAAGGCGGGATCGGCACTTCTTCCCGCAAGCTGAGTTCGCCGGAAGGAGGCTATACCGCCGGCGTGCTGGTTCAGGCGAACTTCGGCCGCCGCGACCAGTTGATGGTTGCAGGCGTTCCGGTTGGCCGTGAGCTCGGTTGCGACAAGGTGCCCTGCACAACTCGGCCGCGGACACCGGACGAGGGCCGCGATGGCTCCATCATTATTGTGATCGCCACGGATGCGCCGCTTGTCGCCCACCAATTGAAGCGGTTGGCGCGCCGCGCCGCGCTCGGTATCGCACGAACCGGGGGAACGTCCGGAAACGGGTCGGGTGACATATTCATCGCGTTCTCGACCGCAAACGAAGGTGCCGCAATGGCCCGGGCCCCCGTTCGTGTAACGATGTTGCCCAATGGCCGCATGGACCCACTCTTTGACGCCACTGTCCAGGCCACAGAAGAAGCTATTGTCAATGCGATGATCGCGGCCGCGACGATGATCGGCCGGGATGGACACCGGAGCGTGGCACTTCCCCACGACGACTTGAAGCGCGTGCTGCGCCAGTACAACAGATTGCAGGACGAACTAGCTATTCGGCCCAAGTAATTCGCAAACAAAAGCTCACTACAGGGAGGAGCACAATGCGGCATGAATTTATCCGACGGCTGCTGCTGGCTGCCGTTTTTGCCAGTGCAAACGTTATGTTGCTTGCTCAGCGAAACACGCAGTTGACAGGCAGGGTCACGGATCCCAGCAACAGCGTAATTCCAGGCGCTGATGTATCGGTGGTTCATGAAGACACGGGAATACGCAGAGAGACGAACACGAACGAGCTGGGATATTTCATCGTTCCACTGCTTCAGCCCGGCCGATACCGTATCAGGGTGCAGAAAGAAGGATTCCGCCCACTAAGCCGCTCGGGCATCACGCTCGAAGTCGACCAGGCAGCTCGCGTGGACCTCGTGATGGAAGTTGGGTCAGTCACCGAGACAGTCGAAGTGGCGGCCAATGTCGCCGTGGTTGATACGCAGTCGTCGACTTTGAAGGAAGTCGTGGACGAGCGGCGCATTCGCGAATTGCCGCTCAACGGCCGGGACGCAACACAATTAATCCTTCTACTGCCTGGTGTGTATGCCACAAGCGACACCAGCGGCCTGCGTCAAGGCGGATCGGGACGGGGGATCGTGCAGCCCGGTTTTGCGTCGAATGGCGCGCGCAGCAACATGGTCAATTACGCCCTCGACGGAACTACGCACAATGACACTTACACGAATGTCGCGCTGGCGTTTCCAAATCCCGATGCACTTCAGGAGTTTAGCGTTCAGACCAACAATTTCAGTGCTGAATCTGGACGCAGCGCAGGAGCCATCGTGAACGCGGTCACCCGCTCCGGGACGAACTCCTTCCATGGGAGCCTCTTCGAGTTCCACCGCAACGAAGCCCTGAACGCCAGGAACTTCTTCGCTCGCACGAGCGACGGCCTCAAGCGCCACCAGTTCGGCGGGACCCTCGGAGGGCCCATCTGGCGTGACCGTACGTTCTTCTTCGCCTCCCATCAGGAGACCAGGCAAAGGTCCAGACCTTCCGACAACAGTACGACAGTGCTTACGGAAGCACAGCGCCGCGGGGACTTCTCGGCACGGAGTGCCGCTATCATCGATCCCTTGAACCGGCAACCTTTCCCCAGGAATCAAATTCCCACGTCCCGAATGAACATCGTGACCCGAAACGTGCTCGACCAGTTGATTCCGCTTCCAACGGAGCCGGCAACGGGCCTGTATTTCTACTCGGTACCGAACAGCAGCGATTTGCGCCAGACGATTCTCAAGATAGACCACCAGTTTTCCTCAAAAGACACAATCTCAGGCCGCTATCTCTACAACTATTACCAGGAGCCGGCTAATGATGTGCCGCTGGTATTCGCGACCCGCAGCGCGCGCGCCACGCCAAACCACAATCTTGCGCTTACTCATACGCGCGTGTTCAGCCCGACGCTACTGAACCAGGCTCAGTTCTCTCTGACACGACGCAAGGATACCGGTCAGCCTGTCTGGACAACAAGCTTTGCCGATCTTGGCATGAGGAACGTATTCACGGACGAGCCGAATCCGAATTTCGGCCTGCGAGTGACGGGAGCCTTCAGCGCGACCGTAACCGAAAAGATCACAACAGAGCCGAATGCGTTCACGATTGCCGATACGCTACGCTGGAC
>JAKEEH010000518.1 GCA_022616725.1 Limisphaerales bacterium
CGCGGGCGCTCGTCGTACACTTCCGGATGCAGCCCGGCTTTTTCCAAACGGCGGCAGACCGGTTCGGCTTGTTCGGGTTCATTGAACGTCAGTATCGTTACTGGTTCCATAATGCCTCTCTTTGCTCTGGGCCTTTTTGGCCCGTAATAAACCCTATGCCCTGGACCACGCCTTGACAAGCAGGAGAATCGTAAGGTCGGGAACGAAACTGATGACGCGAGTCGAGTCCGGCCTGACGGCAGCGGAACCTCGTTGTGGTGGTCGGGGAATGGGCTTCCTCGCGTCTGACGGCTAATCCTCTCGCTGCTTGTCGCCAACGCGAACGGGAGTGACGCCAGACCCTTCCGAAAGTATGCGATGGCCATAGCGCAAAATCCGTTCGGTTGTCTCCCAGGAGATGCAGGCGTCAGTCAGGGAAATGCCGTAGGCGATGTCGGCCGGGTTTTTGGGCATGGGTTGGTTGCCCTCTTTGAGGTAGCTCTCGATCATGGCGCCAAAGATAGCGGGGTTGCCGTCCGCCCGTTGCTGGATCAGTGACATCCAAACTTCTTCCTGGCGAGCGTGTTGTTTGCCGGAATTGGCGTGGCTGCAATCAACCATGAGCGCATTCGGGAGATTGTGTTTGAGCAACTGTGCCGAGGCTTCGGCGATGCTTTGCGGATCGTAGTTGGGCCGGGTCCGCCCGCCGCGGAGGACTACATGCGTGTCCGGATTGCCGGCAGTGCGGATAATCGTGGTGAAACCATCCTGGTCGATGCCCAGAAAGCTGTGGGGCGAACTGGCGGCGCTCATGGCGTCAATCGCGATTTGGAGGCTGCCGTCGGTGCCATTTTTGAAGCCGACGGGCATGGAAAGGCCGCTGGCCATTTCGCGATGCGTCTGGCTTTCGGTGGTGCGGGCGCCGATGGCCGTCCAGGTCACGAGTTCGGCGATGTATTGGGGAACGATCGGATCGAGAAACTCAGTCCCGACCGGCAAACCAAGCTCATTTATGTCAATCAAAAGTTTGCGAGCGATCCGCAGCCCGTCTTCGATATCGCACGACCCGTCGAGGTGCGGATCGTTGATCAAGCCTTTCCAACCCACGGTGGTGCGGGGTTTCTCAAAATAGACCCGCATGACAACGAAGATTTGATCCCGCAACTCACGGCTGAGTTGCAGCAGCCTGCTGGCGTAGTCCAGGGCCCCGGCCGGATCATGCGCGGAGCACGGGCCGATGATGAGCAGGAGACGCGGGTCCTGACGGCGCAGGATACGCTGCACCGCGGCGCGACCGTTGACCACAGTCTGGTTGGCCGCCTCGCTCACCGGCAACTTCTCTTTCAAAAGTCGAGGCGGGCGTAAGCGCTGCGTGCCGATTACGCGTAGATCCTGTGTAGGCTGCATCGGTTACACCATAACAAATTGGCAACGCCCGCGCAAACCGCTTCTGCTGTTTTTGCGGTCCGCTGGACAGCGCGTCCTGCCATCAGGGAAGTTGTATTGCTCTGGCAGGGGCTCATAACATGCAGCATGCGCGGAAAGAAAATCTGGATCGCGCGAGTCGCGGTGAGCGTTGTCTTGATCATCACTGGGCTGTATGTCGTTTGCCTCCTCGCGTTGACGCTGGCGCAGAGGCGGCTGATGTATTTCCCATGCCTGACCTCGCAAGCCGAGCTGCGAGCCGCCGCAAAGCGCGCTGGCTTCGAAGAGTGGTTTAATTCGGAAGGGCAGGGGATCGGATGGCAGCGGCGGAGTCGTGGCGGCAACGCGCGGCGGTGCATTTTACTGTTTCATGGAAACGCGGGGTGCGCGCCCGACCGTTTTCATTACGCGGATGCGTTCCAGGCGGTTGAGCCGATCGACTTCTTCATTATGGAATATCCCGGTTACGGCGGCCGACCGGGAAAGCCGTCGCAATCGACTATTCTCCGGGCGGCAGACGACGCGCTAAAAGCGATTCCCGCAACATGTTCGCTGCATGTTGTCGCCGAGTCTCTCGGCACGGGAGTCGCGGCGTGGCTGGCGGCGACGTATCCTGATCGGGTGCGTGGATTATTCCTGGTTGCGCCGTACACCTCGATGTCAGCGGCGGCGCAGAAGCATCTGCCCCTGTTTCCGGTCAAGGTGATGCTTCGCGACAAATATCCTGCGTCAGAATGGTTGAAGCGGTATAGCGGGCCTGTGGCGGTGTTGCTTGCGGGCAAAGACGAAGTGGTTCCCACTGAACTCGGCCAGAAATTATTTGATGCGTACCACGGTCCAAAGAAGCTTTGGATCGAAGCAGATGCGGGACACAACGAGGTTCACGAGCCGCGCGCGGGAACATGGCGAGAGGTTCTGGAATTTTGGGATGCGAACGCACGTTAAGGCACAAATGCGGCTTGCTTTTTGACCTGGGAATCCGCAGAACTCGTGCCCGTGGTGCCCACATTCCCCGATAGACCCAAAGTGATTTTCTGGTTCAGAGTTTATGCGGGGCTTATGACGGTCACTTATGTTTTGCTGGCTGCTTCGTCGCTAATCTTCTTTTTGGCCGATCCCGCTGACCTTGACACAAGCAAAGAAGGCGCGCGCCTTTTGGGGATAGTTTTCCTGATCTTGGGCGCGGTCCTTGCCGGAGTCTTTTTTCTGCCATTCATCGCGAGACCAGAGCCATGGTTATGGATTTACGATCTGGTGCTCATCTGTATCGGAATGACGAGTGCCTGTGTCCTTCCCGTGTGCATCGTGCTGCTGATCTTCTGGATCAAACCCGAAACCAAAGCGCATTTCGGGCGCCAATAAACACTCGTCAATGTTGCAACTGCCGGCTTGGCGGTCGAAGATTCGGCGATGCGGTCGATTGTCCAGGAAGTTGCAACGCAACAGACGCCGGAATCGCTGGTGGAGAGCCACGCGCCCGGCGCAGGGCTTGTGCTGTTGCGCAGCGCGATGTTTGATTCGCCGCAAGCGCGGTATTCGTTTGTGGCGGCGAATCCGTTTCTGGCGTTTTGCTCGACGGGATCGCGGTGCGAATTTCGTTCAGCGGATGGAACGCATGAGCAGTTCGGCGATCCCTGGTCCGTGCTCGACACTTTGATGTCACGGTATGAATTGCTGGAGGATATCGATTTACCCTTTCCGCTCGGCGGATGCTTCGGGTATTGGGGATATGATCTCAAGAACTTCGTAGAACCACATCTACCGCGCACGGCCGTCAACGATCTGGAGTTGCCGGATTGCCATGTCGGATTTTACGACAGCCTGGTCGTATTTGACCATCGGTTGGACAAGGTCTGGGTGGTTTCAACCGGTTGCCAGGTGGACGGCTCGCGTGACGAGGCGCACGCGCTGCGACGACTCGCAGAGTGGACGAAGCTGCTGGGACGGGAGCCAGACCGGACGGCGTCTGCGCCCGGTCGGGGCGAATTGCGCGCCGCACGCGCCGGCTCGACCCTTGGGCGCGAGCGTTTCATGGCTCTGGTGAGACGCGCGCAGCAATACATCCGTAACGGAGATGTTTATCAGGTGAATCTCGCACACCGGCTGGACGTCGATTGCCTGCTCTCGGGCTGGGGAGTCTTTCGCGCGCTGGCAGCGATTTCGCCCGCGCCCTTCTCGGGGTTCCTGGACTGCGGCGATTTCCAGATTGCGTCTTCCTCGCCGGAGATGTTCTTGCGGGTGAGTGGACGCCATATTCAGACGCGCCCGATCAAGGGCACGCGCCCGCGGTCTGGGGATGCGACGCGCGACGCCCAATTGACTTACGAACTGCAGACCAGCGCAAAAGACCTCGCGGAGCTGGTGATGATTACGGACCTGTTGCGCAACGACCTCGGCCGCGTCTGCGAGTACGGCTCGGTGCAAGTGCCCGAACTGGTCCGCCTTGAACGGTATCCGCACGTGCAGCATTTGGTCTCGACAGTGGAGGGCTGCCTGCGGTCGGGAGTGACGCACTTCGACGCGTTCGCCAAATGTTTTCCCGGCGGGAGCATCACCGGCGCGCCAAAGATTCGGGCGATGGAAATCATTGACGAGCTCGAGCCGGTCACGCGCGGGCCCTACACAGGCTGCATGGGTTACCTTGGGTTCAATCGCGAGAGCCAGGTGAATATCTTGATTCGTTCGGCGCTGATCAAGGCGGCGCGCGCCTATTTTCACGCCGGCGCCGGGATCGTTGCCGATTCGAATCCCGCCGCTGAATACGACGAGACGATGTCGAAGGCAGCCGGGTTTCTGGCTGCACTCAATTGCGATACGAACCCCGTTATTTCAGCTTCGCCAGTGTTTCCTTGATGGCGTTGAAGTTCGGCAATTCCTTCACGGTCGGGGTCTGCTCGCTGTATTGGACAACGCCGTTCTTGTCGATCACAAAGGCCGCGCGCGCGCTGACCGCCCCAATCCCGATCAGGTCCGGCAACAGCGTGCCATAGGCTTCAGCGGTTTTCTTGTTCAGGTCGCTGGCGAGCGTAATGGCAATCTTCTCCTTTTGTGCCCAGGCTTCCTGCGCAAACGGGCTGTCCACGCTGACACCGATGATGTCGGCGTTGAGCCCGGAGTACGCGTTCAGCCCGGCGGTGATGTCGCACATTTCCTGGGTACAAACGCCGGTGAATGCCAATGGAAAAAAGAGCAGCAGCGTGTTCTTTTTCCCGAAATTCTCGCTGAGCTTGACATCGACGAGGCCGGAGGCCTGCTTGGATTTGAGCGTGAAATCAGGAGCCTTTGAGCCAACAGGAATTGCCATAGATTTTGTTATCGTTAAGTTCTTGAACTGTGGTTTATAGCTCGACCGCAAGTCGTGTCAAAGAGCAAAGTTAAATCTCCGCAATGAAATGAACTCACCTCTCATCACGCTGACCACTGATTTTGGTGAGGAAGATTGGTTTGTTGGCACCATGAAAGGAGTGATTCTCGGGATCAACTCTGGCGTGAGAATCGTGGATATCACGCATCAGGTTCCGCGCGGTGATATGCGCGCCGGCGCTTACGCGCTCATGGCGAGCTATCGGTTCTTTCCGCTGGGCACGATCCATCTGGCCGTTGTGGACCCGGGAGTGGGCAGCGAACGGCGGGCGATTGCAGCGCTGACTCCCAACGGCATTTTCGTGGGACCGGACAACGGCGTGCTCTCCTGGGCGCTACATCAGGAAACGATCCTCGAAGTGCGGCAACTGGAAAACATGAAATGGTGCAAATGCCCTGTAAGCCGAACCTTTCATGGACGTGACATATTCGCTCCGATGGCCGCTTATTTGAGCCTGGGAAAGGGCTTTTTAAATGTTGGCCGAAAGCTCCGACGGATTGAGCGGCTGCCCTGGCCGCAGCCGGCGCGCACAAAGAAAGGATGGCGCGGCGAAGTGCTTTATATTGACCGCTATGGGAATTGCATGACGAATTTGACCGCCACCATGGCGGAGGAAACTGGCGGCGGGTCCGTGCGGGTTGCCAGACGACGCGTGCGTCTGGGTGGGTTCTACCAATCGGTCTCGGCAGGGGAAGCGGTCGCGCTGGTGTCCTCCGTTGGTTTTGTTGAAATTGCGATCAACGGCGGCTCTGCCGCGCAAAAACTCGGGGTCTCAGTTGGGACCGCAGTGGAACTGCGTTTTTAATCAAACTCCGCGGGCATCGCCACTGATTTGACTTGCGACGCTCCGGCGAGGTGGTTCTGCTGCGCGCGCAATGCCAGTGCAATCACGGCTCACCTCTCTCCTGCTGAGTCTGGTCCTGTTTTCCTCGGGAGCAATTGCGCTGGTCTATGAAGTAGTTTGGCAACGGCAATTCAGCCTGCTGTTTGGCAATGCGGCGCCCGCCACGGCCGCTGTCCTGGTTGCATTTTTTGGAGGACTGGCCATTGGCAGTTTCGGTGTCGGGACATATGTCGGGAAAGCGTCGTCGCCGCTTGCGGTTTACGCCGTCCTGGAACTTCTGATTGGGCTCGGAGCTCTTGCGGTCGGGCCGATTTTATCGCTTTACGCGAAGTTTTATCCATCCGTGATCGCGACATTTGGGACCGCCCCGACGCTGTTGCTCAGTATTAAGGGAGCGCTAGCGTTCCTGGCAGTGCTGGTGCCCACGACCGCAATGGGCGGAACCTCTCCGAACTGGTCGATACCGGAAAGGAGCGCCTTGGCGTGAGCGCGGGCTGATTATATGTAGTCAACACCGCGGGTGCCGCAGCCGGCGCGCTTGCCTTCCCGTTCCTGCTGCTACTCGCTTTCGGCATGCAGTGGTCCATTCTGTTGTGCGCCGCCGGCAACCTGACACTCGCGGCTTTGGCGTTGTGGATGCGGGCTCGTTGGCCCGAGCGTCCGCTGCGCGCCCGAGCCAAAGCTGCGCCGCAACGCGGACTGAATGCGGATGCCTGCCGTGAGTTGGTGAACCTGCAGATGAGCCAGGCGGACGTCGCGGAGGGCCGCCGCCGTGTTTACTCCTTCGTTGCGGCTCCTGAAGCCTCGCGCTCGTGCAACTGACGAAACGCTTCCTCCGCCGCCGCTTTTACACATACTCAAGATTCAGTTTGTAACGCAGAATCTTGCCGCAGCGCGCGCTGTCGATTGTCGCGTGGCTGAGCCAGCCACGACAGCGTAATTCCCCGGCGGCAACTGCTCGCCGCTCTCCCACCGCACTCCGAATCTCGTCGCTCAAGTCGAAATCGCCGCCGATGCATTCTCGATTCGCGCAGTCGATGCGGAATACAGAGCGGGCCTGTTTGAGATTGACCATGTATTTTATTTGACTGGCCCTCGAAATACCTTCGGAGTCAAAATGCCCGAGGTCCACACTTAAGGACTTCAATTCCGGGAACGTGTCGGAGAGGCTAGGCGAGTCGCCTGCGCGTTGCGTCTGCTGCACGCGATATTCGATGCGAGCCTCGTTTTTATCCCTTCGCATAAGTAGAACTTACCACCAAAACCATTTGCAGTCTCCAGCAATCGCATCCGCGACCGCCGGGGGAGCAGCTTCATATACGTCGGGGTCGCGACGGTTTGGCCATGATGTCGCCGGCTGTTCGCACAGCTATGCGCGATCGTGATTACGTCGGGGGCGGCTGCGGTGATTCTGGCGGCTGATTTGGTGTTTTGGGTCCAGGGCTTTTGCCGCGTTTATCACGCGGCAGAGGGCTGACAACGACGTTGAGGTCGCGATCACCGAGCATTTTCGGGGGTGAGTCTGCTCGCCCGTAGGCGGCGGCCGCGGCGACAAACCGGTTTACGGTTTGAAAGCCAAATTCCTTGTGGGCCCGCTGCCGTCCGCGAAAGCGAAGCTTGACATGCACTTTCATTCCGGCACTCAGGAACTCAATGGCATGATTGAGCTTAGTAGTGAAGTCGTGGGCTTCGATACCCGGAGTGAGTTGAATCTCCTTCATTTTGCTGCCAGGGCTTTCCGCATCCTTGTTGCGCTTGGATTCTTCGTAAAGCAGTTTGCCATATTCGCCGATGCGGCATACAGGGGGGACTGCGTTGGGAACGACTTCGATAAGGTCGAGGCCCTTGCTTTGTGCGAGGCGAAGCGCATCGTTAAGTGACATGACGCCGAGTTGCTGCCTGGCCTCGTCGAGCACGCGCACTTCGCGGGCGCGGATTTTGCCGTTTCTACGGTGTTTGGGTTCGCGGGGCTGGAAGGAACGAAAGGGGCGGTTCAATGCGCCCTCAGTGGTTGAAGTTTCGACTCGTTTTTGTCGGACCCGTTAAATTTTCGAAGCTGATTTCGAATAGGCAGCCAGTCTCGCATGCCCGCGGCGCAAAACAAGTAGAATGTTCCGTCCTGGCTAACTTTCTCTGCTTTGGGGTCCCCTGCGAGTTATCCGAATTAGTTTGCAGGGGCTCTGCGATCTGCTATCCTACCTTGGTTTAGATAACCAGCCGCTTTCGAGGCATGGTAGATCTTC
>JAKEEH010000519.1 GCA_022616725.1 Limisphaerales bacterium
AATGAAAAGCCGTTCCGCATCACACGGAACGGCGTTCTTAAACCCAGGCGGAATTTACGATTCCGACTGGGCCTCAAATGATTTCCCGCAGCCGCAACTGTGCTGGGCTTTAGGATTGGAAATCTTGAACCCTCCACCGGTAAGCGCATCGACGTAATCGACGACTGTCCCGGCCAGGTAGTCCGCGCTAAACGGATCAACGAGAACGGACACGCCAAAGGATTCACCAACAACG
Organism: Limisphaerales bacterium; assembly: GCA_022616725.1. Lineage (GTDB taxonomy): Bacteria > Verrucomicrobiota > Verrucomicrobiia > Limisphaerales > JAKEEH01 > JAKEEH01. The sequence goes on from JAKEEH010000519.1 coordinate 236, forward strand.
TCATCGGGACGCAGTTCGTCGAAAACCATGCCGTATTGCATCCCGGAACAGCCCCCGGACTCGACATAGATGCGGAGCACCTTGCCGGCGTTTTCGGACTGTTCGGACAGGAGGGTTCTGACGTGAGCGGCCGCGTTTTCCGTTAGCGAAACCAGAGGCTGAGCCTCGATATCCGCGTTCGTTTCCATGACACCGGAAGCGTACTCGCCCCCTTTGCCAGTGTCAATCCCCCGTTTTTGTCAGTTTTTACGCACGGATTGCCCGAGACTTATTGGTTTACTGATCACGCTTTTGCGGAATACTGACGGGGTGCGATTCGTTCTGCCGCTGGTTATGCTGGTATCGTTGGTGGGCATGCCCTTGCAGGCCGCCTCCGCGCGCATCAAGAAGGTCCTGGTATTCTATTTGGACCAACAGGGGCGCCAGAGCTTTTCGCCAAGCCTCTACGAACGCGATGCCTATCAGGCGCGATTGCGCAGCAATCCGCAGGAGCGCTTCGGCCTGCGCTTCGACGTGCACTGGAATGCACCTGCGAGCCGCGAAATGAAACTGCGAGTCGAAATGCGTGGCGCCGCAGGTTTGGAACCGACCAGCGCGACGGTTGAGCTTCCCGTGCGAAAGCGTGGACTGTTCAGCCGATGGACGCGGCTGACAGTTCCGGAAGCGGATTACAAACGACTTGGGAACCTTGTCGCCTGGCGCGCTACTCTGTGGGACGGCGACGTGCTGGCTGCGGAGCAACGGTCTTTTCTTTGGTGAGGCAAGAAACAAGGGGCGAAGAAGCCCTAAATCCGAAGTCCGAAGTCCGAAGGAGTCCCAAGTGCGAAGTCCGAAGTTTCGGCCCTGGGATTTCGGACTTCCTTCGGGTTTCGGCCTTCGAGCTTCGGATTTGCCGCTTCGGGAGTCCCCGTTGTGACTGACAATGGAAAAAAGACCGCTACTCTGGGTTCATGCGCGCGAGCAAAAGCCAGAAATCGGGTGTTTATGCGGGCAGCTTCGATCCGCTGACGATCGGGCATTTGTGGATGATCAAACAAGGCGCGCGCCTCTTTCATCGCTTGGTCGTGGCCATTGGCGTCAATCCGGAAAAGAAATACGCCTTCTCTCTGGAGGACCGGCTCGAGATGCTGCGAGACTCAGTAAAAGACTTTCGGAATGTCTCGGTTGACTCATTTTCCAATCGGTACCTCATTCACTACGCGCAGTCCGTTGGCGCATCGCACATTCTTCGTGGGATCCGCTCGGAAAGCGACTACGAGTTCGAGCGCACAATGCGCAACATCAATGGCGATCTCGACAGCGACATTTGCACCGTGTTCCTGATGCCGCCGCGAGGAATTGCCGAGGTCAGTTCAAGCATGGTGCGCGGGTTGGTCGGACCCGTGGGCTGGAAAAAGATCGTCCGCAAGTACGTCAGCCTCGCCGTATATCAAAAACTGCTGGAACGTCACCGTTGAATCGCCTTGATCGAGATCGATGGGATGGGCTTTGGATCGCCGCTGGCGTTAGGACGGACCTTTCGTCCTGGTTTGACCACTTGGCGCGACTCTACGCGCAATCGCATCGCCACTACCACAATGCCCGGCACATAGTTGAATGCCTCAACGACTTTGATTCCGCGCGGGAATTGGCCCGTCAGCCGTTGGTCGTCGAGTTGGCCATTTGGTTTCATGATGCGGTCTATGATCCGCATGCTTCCGATAACGAGGAACGGAGCGCGGATTTGGCCAGGCAGTGTCTCGCCGAAGCAGGCCAGGGCGAACTATTTCAGGAGTTGGTTGCGCAACTGGTGCTGGCGACTAAACACCACGACCGCTCGTCGCATCCAGACGCGCCGCTGCTCGTGGATGTTGACTTGAGCATCTTCGGCCAGCCACCCGAAAGATTCTGGCTCTACGAAAGCCAGATTCGTATGGAATACGAATGGGTGCCAAACCTTCTTTATCGATTCAGACGCGCCAAAATTCTTGCGCGCTTTCTTGCCCGTAAACGAATTTACAGCCTGGAGCATTTCTTCCGGAAATATGAAGAACAGGCCCGTGCAAATCTCGCGGCGTCGGTCAAGACCCTCCGTCGCATATGAAGAGCATGCTGCCAGGCTTTTCTGCAAACCGCGCCTCAGGCTGCATTCCCTTAATCATAAGCTCAAATTCCAAGGTCCCTTCACCCTTGCGGCGTTGGATCGTCAAATTGGGAACGCTCAAACCGGTGTCTCAAATTAAGACATGCTGTTGGCCTTTGGTTTGCTTCACACAACCGGTTAAACGCCCGCCCCGTTCAGGTGCGGCAAAAATTATCCGATACGAAATCAGGAACGAACATGGGCGCACACACTGCCGGCTCACTGACAAGCAGCGAAGAGGCTCAATTGACTCAGACAATTGAGATGTTTGAGGTCATTACTCAATCGCAGCCCCAGGACTATCAGTCGCTCGAAATCCTCAAGGAAGCTTACGCCAAGCTTGGCCGCGAGGACGATGTCGTCAATACCGCCAAACGCATCGCTCAGGCCTACGTCACGATGGGCCAGCTTTCTTCGGCCATCCTGGAATACGAAAGCATCCTCCAGCGATATCCGGATGATCCCGACGTGCTCGCGGCCCTGGGTGAAATCGAAAGCAAGGCCAACAGCCTGAGCAACCAGAATACGCTCGGCGGCGAAACCACGATCACGCCGAAGGCCGCTGGCCGGCATAAGGCCGGAAGCCGATTGGTGCCGGCCGATGCCGATGATGGCCGTCAAAGCTTCCATAAGATTTTCGTCGAAGGAAAAGTCATCACCAATGCCCAGTTTGAGGAGTGCTGGATCAAGCACGACTTCGGCGAAATTCCGGACAAACCCTTTGAGCCTTTCATTCAGCTTCTGGCCGATAAAGGCTATACCCCCCTCGAGAAGTCGCTGCGCATTCTCTCTGACAAGAGCCGGGTTGGGTTTTTGCCGCTCGAAAAATATGATGTCGATATTGAAATGATCCGCGGTTATCCCGCTGACACCTGCCGCCGCTGGTGCGTGCTGCCGTTCGACCGCCTGAGCAAATCGATTCTGGTCGCCACGGCCAATCCGTTCAACCGCCAGGTCGTAACCGAACTGGAGGAAGTCACCAAACAACGGCTACTTTGGTACCTCGCGCCGCCACACGATATCATCAAATTCCTCAAAAAAGTCTTCCGCTAAAACCCTTATGGCCGCTGTAAAAACCTTTGGAGAGCGAATCGCCGACGCGCTCGTCGAAGACGGGCTGCTGTTCCGCAAACAGGTCGAAGAACTGATGGAACTGCAAAAGCGCGAAGGCACGCGCCTGCTCAAAATCATCATCGACAAGCAGTACGTCACCGAGCAGGACATGGCCGTGTCCATGGGGCGAGTGCTGAATACCCCGCCGGTCAACCTTTCCCGGATCGGCATTCCGCACGATATCGCCGATCTCCTCCCGCGCGATGTCTGCGTCTCGCACAAGGTCATCCCCGTCTCGCGCCTCGAGAACAAGCTGTTCCTGGCCATGGCCGATCCTTTGAACGTCCTGGCCATCGATGACGTCCGGCGCATCACCAAGATGGACGTCACGCCGATGATTGCGTCGGAAAAGTCCATTCTCGAAAAAATCCATCACGTCGAATCCGGCAAGACCGGCACGATGGAGGAGATCATCCAGGACGCCGCCAAAAAGGCGGAAGCCGAATCCGAAGCCGACACCGACAACATCGAGACGATCAAGGAGACAGTCGAAGAAGTTAACCTCGATCAACTCACCGCCTCGGTCGAGGAAGCCCCCGTCATCAAATTGGCCAACCTCATTCTGGTCCAGGCCATCAAGGACCGCGCCAGCGATATTCACCTCGAGCCGTTCGACAAGATGGTGCGCTTGCGCTACCGCATCGACGGCGCGCTTGTGGACCGCACGCCGCCCCCGAAAAACCTCCAGGTCGCTCTCGTCTCGCGCCTCAAGATCATGAGCAGCCTCGACATCGCCGAGCGCCGCCTCCCGCAGGATGGACGCATGCGCGTCAAAGTCGCCGGCAGAGACTACGATTTGCGTGTCTCCTTCCTGCCCACGGTCCATGGGGAAAAGTGCGTTCTGCGCGTCCTCGACAAGGCGAACCTGTCCGCCAGCATGGAAAAAATCGGCATGGACCCGGATACCTACCGGCGCTTCCGCTCCGCGGTCGATGCGCCCCATGGTCTCCTGCTGGTCACCGGCCCAACTGGGTCAGGCAAGACCACGACGCTGTATTCCGCCTTGAACGAGCTGAATAACCCGGAATACAACATTGTGACTGTCGAAGACCCGGTTGAATTCCAGATCCCCGGCATCAACCAGGTTCCTGTCAAAAAGGAGATTGGCCTCAGCTTCGGCAACGCCTTGCGCTCCATCCTCCGCCAGGACCCGGACATCGTCATGATCGGTGAAATTCGCGACACCGAGACCGCCGAAATCGCGGTCGAAGCCGCTCTCACGGGCCATCAGGTGTTGAGCACCATGCATTGCAATGACGCTCCGGGCGCCGTTGCCCGCCTCGACGACATGGGCATCGCCCCGTTCCTCATTTCTTCCTCGGTTATCCTGGCCTGCGCTCAACGCCTCATGCGCAAGATCTGCCCGGTCTGCAAAGAGCCGGTTTCCTATCCGCCGGCCATGTTCCGGGACTTGAACATTCCCCCGAGCTACTTCGAAGGCGTGAACCTGCAGCGCGGGCGCGGCTGCGACCGTTGCAATAACACGGGCTACGCTGGGCGAACCGCCATTATCGAAGCCATGAGCATTACCGACGAAATCCGCAAGGTGATTATCGCCCGCGGCAGCGCCATGGAAATCGGCAAAATCGCCGTCAGCCAGGGCATGAAGACCCTCCGTATGGCGGCGCTCGATAAAGTCCGTGAGGGCACGACTACTCTCGAACAGACGCTCGTCATCACCGCCAGCACATAACACACACGGGGAGCGCGACCGTCTCGGTCGCTGCAGTCGGCGTCCCGCCGACTGCCTGATCCGGGCACTCGGCGAATCAAGCTGCATCGCACGCCATGCCTCGTTCCAGATCCGAGACGGAGAGAAGACGGAAGTCGGCTTCGCATTTCGGATTTCTTTCGGAATTCGTCATTCGGATTTCGGACTTTGATTTTCCGCCAGAGGAGTCGTTGACGCGTAGTCGCAACGCATTACTATGCATCGCGTATGAAGCCGAAGCCTGCCAGAGAGTTCAACAAGCTTCTCGCTGATGAACGAACCGCCTAATACTGCCTTGCAGCGATTCCCAGTCGCCGGCACTGGAACATTTCAGGAACGTTTATCGTTGCAATCACAACCCTGCGAAAGGAAAACAAACTATGCCCAACACTATCAGGCTCCACCGTGTGCTCCGTGCCACACCTGAAAAAATCTATCGCGCGTTCCTCGATCCGGACGCCATGGCCAAGTGGCTTCCACCGAACGGTTTCACCGCCAGGGTTGACCACCTCGAGGCCAAAGTCGGCGGCAGCTACAAGATGTCGTTCACGAATTTTACCACCGGCAAGAGCCACTCCTTCGGTGGTAAGTACCTCGAATTGACGCCACACGAACGCATTCGCTACACGGACAAATTCGACGACCCGAACCTGCCCGGAGAAATTCAAGCCTCGATCACCTTGAAAAAGGTTTCATGCGGCACTGAACTGAACATCGTGCAAGAGGGCGTGCCTGATGTCATTCCCGCCGAGGCCTGCTACCTCGGCTGGCAGGAATCCCTGACTCTACTGGCGAAACTGGTCGAGGCCGAGATTCCGGATTAGCTGGGGGCCGTTGCCTGGTTATGCCCGAGAGTCCGTTCACTCACCAAGTTCAACTTGTCCAGCAAGCTATCGCCTCCTTGCGAACCGAAGCGGACGGGAGCGCCTGCTCAGCACCCGGCCTTTCAAATCTGCAATCTTCATTCCCGAAGACTGGAGGTCTGCGCCTCCACTCGGCTTTCTGGCCTGCAGGGCTCTCGCACACGTGGCTCGAGACGGCGGTGTTGGAGTGACTCTGGTTCTATTGGGAGGCGGTCTGCTGTTCGTCAAGCCGATTACGGTTCTACCGACGCAATAAGGAAGTCGGTTTGGCTCTGTGGCAGCTTTTTGCCTACGTCAGCCAAAAACCATGCCAACTCCTCTCCTAACCCGAAGATTTTCTAAAATCGCTGCTGACATACCGTTGTCACTCGCTTGCGTATGATTCCGGCGTGAACACCAGAAACTTTCACCGCCACCGATTGGCAAACCGCGAATTCCCTCGCCTAAACAGTCCAGCGTGGGCCATACGGTCCGTGCCGCTCTTCCCGTCCTTGAATCAATTCCGCCGGTGAAAACCGAACAAAACCGAACGACGCGCACAAAACGCTCTAACAAGATCGTTGATTATCAAGGACTTACAACAACCCGAACTCCCAATCGTTCGGTTTTCTTTGCTCGCCAGTTCCCCCTGGAAGACCGTTTGGGCGATGGGTTCGGCCACTCACGCGGACTGGACCCTTGCCCGGCATTCGCGCACTATTCCGTTTTTGGCCAAACACGCCGCCATTCTCATCGTGCTGTGCATAGTCCAGGGGCAAAGCGCCGTGATCACGCCCGTGGATCCCGTTCGTCTCTTCAACGGGACAAATTTCTCCGGCCTTCATACATGGCTGCGCGACACCGGGCGCGAAGATCCACACCGTGTTTTCCGGATCACCAACGGGCTGCTTTGGATCACGGGCGAGCGGCTTGGTTACATCGCCACTGAGCAGGAATACACAAATTACCAATTGACAGTAGAGTTCAAGTGGGGCAGTCGCGTCGCTCCCTCACGCGCCGGCAAAGCGCGTGATTCGGGAATGTTCCTCCACGCGACCGGCCCCGATGGCAACAGCCACGACGGAAACGGCGCGTTCATGGCCGCCATCGAGTGCAACCTCTTTCAAGGCGCGACGGGAGACCTCTTGCTAATCCGCGGTAACGATGCCAACGGGAAGCTGATCGCTCCCAGGATCGCCGCCTTCGTTTCTGACGAGCGGGATGCCGACGGCTGGCGCTGGTGCCGCTTCTCCGGGCGGAGTGAGACCATCCAGCGCTGGGGCCGCCTCAACTGGACCGACAAGTCGCCCGACTGGAGGGACGAGCTTGATTTCCGCGGCCCCCGCGACGCTGAACGCCCCTATGGAGAATGGAATGAAGTGACTTGTCTTTGCGACGGCACTACCCTTCGCATCAAGGTGAATGGACAATTGGTGAACATGGCCCGCGACATCTGGCCAAACAGCGGCAAAATCCTGCTGCAATCCGAAGGCTCCGAAATTTTCTTCCGAAAATTCGAACTCCGTCCGGTAACCCCCGACCCAAGAAAGGGCTCATTGAACCCCCGGCCCGCGGGCGCAGCCTCGGTGAAAGACAATAATTAAGTCGAGGGGCTGACTCAAAAGCATGAAGTCTATTCTCCTGTTTCTCCTCCTGCCGCTCCTCGCGGCGGCGGAAAACTGGCCCTGCTGGCGCGGTTCGCGCCTCGATGGCGCCAGCGCTGAGAAGAACGTGCCCACTCACTGGAACGCTTCGAGCAACATCGCCTGGAAGACCGAATTGCCCGGCATCGGGCATGCCTCGCCCATTGTCTGGAACGATCGCGTCTTCACAGTCACCTCCCTCGCCGACAAACAGGCTCGCGACCTCCTTTGCGTCGATCGCGCCGGCGGCAAGATCTTCTGGCAAAAGACAGTGATTACCTCGCCTTTGGAACGGAAGCATTCCCTCAACAGCCACGCTTCCAGCACGCCCGCCACCGACGGGGAACGGATTTATGTCGCGTTTCTCGACCGTAACGAGATGGTCGTCGCCGCTTACGATTTCGCAGGCACCCGGAAATGGCTCGTTCGCCCTGGAACTTTCTCGAGCATGCACGGATTTTGCAGTTCGCCCATTCTTTACAAAGACCTCGTCATCGTGAACGGCGATCACGATGGCGACGGTTACATGGTCGCCCTTCACCGCGCGAGCGGCGAACAGGCCTGGAAAATCGATCGCCCAAACAAGATGCGCAGTTACTGCGCGCCCCTGATTCGCAACATCGCCGGCCGCACACAAATGATCCTCTCCGGATCAAAGTCCGTCGCGAGCTACGATCCCGCGAACGGCAAGCTTCACTGGATCATCGACGGTCCGACCGATCAATTTGTCGCTTCCCCCGTTTACAGTGACCGCACCGGCCTCGTTTACATCACCGGCGGTTACCCCGATCATCATATCCTGGCGATCAAGCCGGA
>JAKEEH010000520.1 GCA_022616725.1 Limisphaerales bacterium
AGGGCGACATGCAAGACGGCGCGGTTTTCCGTCATGTTGATTTTATCGCCCCGGAACATGGCGTCGATGCGTTCGCGCAGCCCGGATTCCTCGGCGAGTTGCAACAAAAGCTTGAGGGTTTCGTCGGTGACGCGGTTCTTCGAGTAATCCAGGTAGAGGCCCATCGCCTCGGCCGTCATGTGTTCGCCGCGTTTCGGGTCATCTGCAAAGAGCTTGCGCAGATGCAGCTCGCGGACATTCTTGTAATGAGCTTCAAGGGCCTTCCATGCTGGACGTTCGGTGAGTGGCGCGATTGGTCTTGTCATCTGGAACTCCTTTTATTTCCTTGTAGTGAGGCGGAGCGAGTCTTTGCGGCAATTGAAGGTCTACGCTTGTCCGCTTTCTCCCAGAGGCGAAACCCGCCCAGGAAGGCATTGGCGTTGTTGCCCTCGCGGCAACCCTTCGGCAACACTTTTAGTTTTTTTACGTTGCCTCCGCCAAGAACTACGTCGTTCGGTTCGAGTACGGCGACCAGACGATTGACCACGTCTGCGACATGATCCCGCCATTTCTTTTTTCCGCGCTTCTCCAAGCTTCGCTCGCCGACGTAATCTTCATAGGTTCCCTTCTTGTAGGAAAGGTGGGCCAGTTCCATCGGCTCGATGGCGCCGTCGACGATCATGGCGGAACCGAGACCGGTTCCCAGCCCCAGGAACAACATCTTGCCGCCCTTGTAGCTTCCCAGAGCCTGCATGGCAGCGTCATTCACGACTTTGACCGGACGCTTGAACGCGGTTTCAAAGTCAAATCCCATCCAACCGCGTCCGAGGTTATGCGGTTCTGCAAGCAGGCGATTGCGGACAACCATTCCAGGGTAGCCAATCGATACTGCGTCATACTTCCAGTCGCCGTCGAGTTTCTTGACCCCCGCGACCATCTGCTTCGGTGTCAAGGTGGGTCCGGAAGGAAACTTCCGCGACTCGTTTTGTCCGGTGGCGAGAATTTTTACGTTGTTTCCGCCGATATCGATGACGAGCACGTTCACGATTGAGCCTCCTCAAATTTTCTGACCGCTTGTTCCTATTGGGCCATAGACACTGACTCTTTTCGAATCAAAATCCGAAATCCGAAGGTTGAAATCCGAAATGAGCTTGTTTGGAAATTTCTGCTTTTTGATCATTTGGATTTGTTTCGAATTTCGGATTTCGAGTTTCAAGTCTTTTCTCGCTTTTCACTCCCTTTACGTCTTTGTGCGAGTCGCTTGACTTAATTTCGCTCCGCCACGCGTGTCTAGCTGGCCTTCGCAAGGCCGGCACTTTTGGAAGTGATCACCGCCATCAGGTCGTTCCAGGACCTAACAAACGACTTCGCTCCTTCGTCCTGAAGCTGCGCAGCCAAAGCGTCGACATCGATGCCGGCCTTGGCGAACCGTTCCAACACGTCCTCGCAGTCACCACCGTCTGCCGGCAGAATTGAGCCCAATTGGCCGTGATCGGCGAGGGCTTTCAAGGTACCCTCCGGCATAGTGTTCACGGTGAAAGGCGCAGCCAGCGCCTTGATATAAAGGACGTCCGACGCCTTGGGATCTTTGGTTCCCGTGCTGGCCCATAGGAGCCGTTGCGGACGCGTGCCGGAGTTGAAAACGCGCTGCCAGCGAGGGGAGGCAAGCAATGCTCGGTACGCCTTGTATGTCCGCTTAGCGATGGCGATGCCGAGCTGGTCGCGCAGTGAGTCGGGCGCCTTGCCTATCACTGCGGAGTCCCAGCGACTGATAAACACCGAGGCAACGGAGCCGACAATAGGCTTAAGCCCGGCATCGATGCGTCGCTCGATGCCGCGCAAGAACGCCTCGGCAGCCGCCACGTAGTGCTCGCGGGAGAACAGGAGGGTAACGTTGATTGGGATGCCTGCAAAGATCGCTTCCTCGATCGCAGGTAGGCCTTCCTTGGTTCCAGGGATCTTGATGAACAGGTTAGGCAGTCCCGCCCGCGCGTGCAGATCCTTGGCTGCAGCTAGGGTGCTGGCTGTGTCGTAGGCCAGCAAGGGCGACACTTCCAGCGACACCCACCCGTCCACACCGTCTGTTTGGTCATAGATTGGCCGGAACAGGTCGGCTGTCCTGGCAATGTCTTCTAGCGCCAGCTCGAAGAAGAGTCCCTCGCCCGATTTGCCCTTACTCAGCTTCTCGCGGATCGCCGCGTCGTAAGCAGTGCTGTTTTTGATGGCGTGGTCGAAGATCGTCGGATTCGAGGTGAGCCCCGTCACCGAGAGTTCGGCGATGTAGCGCTCGAGCGTGCCGCTGTTCAGCAGGTCGCGTGTGATGTTGTCCAGCCAGAGACTCTGGCCCAAGTTGTGAAGCAGTTGTGTCGCTTTCATGATGTCTCCTCATTCATCCGAAATTCCTTGTACGGCGTCAGTATTTCGTTCCGTCCAGCGTGTCCGCTACTTTGTGCTCACGTGAGCCAAGCAGGCCTCCTGCTCGTTCGGCATGACTGCATGCTGAGTGTCGTTCCACAGTCGGATCACGGGTCGCTCAAGGCTGTGTTCATAGCCCAGCGCGCTCAGGCTCGCCGTACTCAGCATGAAAGAATTGGCGCTGGAGGTTTCTACTCCAATCCAGCGCGCAGCCAACATTCGGAGGAAGTGTCCACTGGAAAAAAGCAGAACGTCTCCCGGCACCGCCCGCACGCGGTGCATCACGCGGTCAGCCCGCGCGGCGACCTGCTGCGGCGATTCGCCGTCCGGACAGCCGTCGCGGAATAGCTGCCAGTCTGGGCGTTTCGCGCGGATCTCGACGGTGCGGCGACCTTCGTATTCGCCGTAGTCCCACTCCACGAGGTCGTGATCGATTTCTGCCACGGGTCCGAAGCCGGCCAGCTCACAGGTCCGCCTGGCACGACGCAAGGAGCTGGTGAATACCCTGGCGATCGTCAGTCCGCTCAGCCGGTCCCCAAGTCTTCGGGCATTGCTCTCGCCCCGCTCGGTCAGCGGTAAATCGGTAAGTCCTGTGTGCTGGCCCGTTAGACTCCAGGTCGTCTCAGCGTGTCTGGCCAAATAGATGGTAGGAAGTTCCTCTCTCATGTGGGCCATCTTCATGATTCCTCCTTAAAGCTCTCTAGCCCATAGGCGGCAGCCCCGACCAAGGCAGCGCGTGTGAGGATGACGTGAACCGGGATCCGCTCCATTAGCTCCTCGAAGCGTCCCTTCCGCTTAAACGATTCGATGAAGCGTGGCCCCTGCAGTATCCTCAGCATGCGTAGAGGGATACCGCCTGCCAGGTAGATGCCGCCGGTTGCCAACACTTTCAACGCCACATTGGCCGCCTCGCTCGCCAGAATCGAAACGAACGTGTCTACGGTGGCCGTGCACAATTCACTTGGATGGTGTGGGTCAATCGCGGCATTGGTGATGACTACCGAACGATCTTTTGCGGAAGCAATCAACTGAGCGACTTCGGGGTTCTCCGGCACATGTTCGATATCGCGGAGATATTCATAAATGTTCGGAAGCCCAATTCCGGAACAGACGCGTTCGATGCTAACGTGGTCGAAGCGTTTCAGCAGGTATTGGAGTAGGCGGATCTGTCGCTCATCCGTTGGGGCAAAATCCGCGTGACCGCCTTCGGAGCTGTGAGCGACATA
>JAKEEH010000094.1 GCA_022616725.1 Limisphaerales bacterium
GCTAGCCGCACAATGAGTTTCAACCGGGGTCCAGGCCTTTTTAATCTAATCGGCGTAGCGATAGGTTCGTTTCGCGAGGCGCGGTTCGAGTGCGCGGGCAAAGAGGTAGTACGCCCCTACGAGGATGAGAGCGCAGATGAACCAGCGCAACGCAGTGGCAAGCGGAAGCTGCCAGGCACGCGAATGCCGCCACAAGCCGGCGACGACGATGTTGATGAGCGTCATCGGGAGCATGAATTTCCATGCGAAGGCCATCAACTGGTCGGTGCGCAGCCGGGGGAGAGTGCCGCGAATCCAGATAAAGAGAAAAATCAACGCGAGCAGTTTCAGGAAAAACCAAATCCATGACGGCACGACGCTCAGGAACGCAAATGGCGGCTGCCACCCACCCAGGAACAACGTAATACCAAGCGCGCTAACCGCAAACAACCCGAGGTATTCGCCGAGAAAAAAAAGCGCGTATTTGAAGCCGGAGTACTCGACGAGGTACCCAGCGATGATTTCCGATTCCGCTTCTGGAATGTCGAACGGGGTTCGGTTCGATTCGGCCGTCGCAGCGACGAGGAAGAGCAGGAATCCCGCGAAGCCCCACGGCGTAAACGCATGCCAATGCGCCAGCCACCCGCCGGCGGCGGGCGCCTGGGCGCTGACGATTTGCACGAGGGAGAGGGAGCCCACCATCATCACGACCGTGAGCGAAGAGAGCACCAGCGGCAACTCGTAGCTGATCATCTGCGCGATAGCGCGCATCGCGCCGAGCATCGAGTACTTGTTGCGGCTCGACCAGCCGGCCATGAAGACGGACAGCTCGGTCGCGGCGCCGACCGCGAAAAAGAACAGCAGCCCCCCATCAATATCAAGGGGCACCATGTATTTGCCGAACGGCAAGACCGAGAACGCGAGAAACACCGGCACGAGCAGGACAATAGGAGCAATGAAATGCACGACGCGATCCGCAGCCCGGGGAACGATGTCTTCTTTGGTGAGCATTTTCAGCCCGTCAGCAACGAATTGGAAGAATCCGGCCGGACCGACGCGATTGGGGCCAAGGCGGTTTTGCATGCGGCCAAGGCCCTTGCGTTCGAGGATGGTCGTGATGCCGAACAATAAGGGGAAAACTACGAGGATCGGTGTGATCGAAAGTATAATTGATACCAGCGGCTGAATCCCCTCGGGAAAGAGCCCAACGAGCCACGCTTTGATATTAACAAAAAGTCTTTCGAGTGAATCCATTACGCGGTCTTGACCGGCTGCGGAGTTGGAGAGGGAGTCGGAGCAGGAACCGGCACTGCCGCCTTTGCTCTCGCTTCGGCTGCGGCTTTGGCTTTCGCTTCTGCGTCCGCCTTTGCTTTCGCCTCAGCCTTGGCCTTTTCCTCGGCGAGCCGCGCATCCACTTCGGCAGCCTCCGTAGGATGGATCTTGTGATAATACTGGTTCGACTTCCAAAGGTCTTCCTTATGCAGGAGCAAGCCTTCGAAGCGATCGGACGTGCTCAGTTCATATTCGGTGTCCATCTTGATGGCCTCGAATGGACAGACCTCGACGCAAATCTGGCAGCTCATGCAGACGGACAGGTCGATGTCGAACACCTTGGGCTGGAGCTGCATCTTCCCAATGTAGTCCGGCTTTTTCGCTGTATCTTTGATGATGTAGATGCACTGCGGCGGGCACTCTTTCTCGCAAATCTGGCAGGCCACGCAGCGCAGGCCCTTTGCGGCATCATCGCCGTCGTAAACGAGAAAAGGAAAGTTTCGGCTCGCCTCTTTCAACGGCAGCCGTTCCTCGGGATATTCAACCGTGACAAGGCGGTTCTCATCGATGTAACTGCCCACGAAGTTGCGTGCAGTCTCGACCATTCCCTTAATGATTCCAGAGCCTAACATTTATGACAGCGTGAGACGCGACGCCAAAGCGCCAGAGGACAGGCGCACTCCACGACGCTGACGCGCGGTTCGCGGACGCATCGGCGAACTCCGCCAGGTTGTGGAGCGCGCCTGTCCCCTGGCGCTCTTTTGTGTTTGCCGTTCATCATCGATCCACTTCTCCTAATACAATATCGACACTCCCGAGGATTACCACCACATCGGCGACGGTATGTCCAAGGCACATGTCTTCGAGGATCGTCAGGTTGATGAAGCTCGGAGCGCGGACGTGATAACGATAGGGGTTCGGCCCGCCATCACTGATTAAATAGAAACCGAGCTCGCCTTTGGGCGCCTCAATTCGCCCATAAGCTTCGCCGGCTTTTGGCCGGAAGCCGCGGATTTTGGCCTTGGGATCGATGATTGGTCCCGCGGGGATGTCCGCCAGCGCCTTGTTCAGAATCTTGAGGGACTCGCGGCATTCGAGGATGCGGATCATATAACGGTCATAAACATCGCCGTGATCACCCAGCGGAACCCGGAAATCGAAACGCTCATAGATGCCGTACTTATCCACTTTCCGCAGGTCGTAATCGATGCCGCTGGCGCGCAGCATCGGTCCGGTGATGCTGGCGTTGATTGCGAGCTCCCGCGGCAACACCCCAACATTTTGGGTGCGGGCCAACAAAATCTCGTTGGTCGTCAATAGATTTTCGTATTCATCGAGAAAGCGGGGAAACTCGGCGACGATTTTGCGCGCCTGCTCCAGCCAGCCGGCGGGCAGATCGACCCGGCAACCGCCGAAGCGCATATAATTGCACATCATGCGCGCGCCGGTGAGGGCTTCGAACAGATCAAGAATTTTCTCGCGCTCGCGAAAGGCGTACATCAGAGGCGTGCCGAGAGCGCCCATATCCATCAACAGGAAGCCGGCCAGGCAGGTGTGATTGACGAGGCGCGTCAACTCAGCCGTAATGACGCGGATGTATTCGGCGCGTTCCGGCGCCTGCAAGCCCGCCAGCCTTTCAACACTGAGCGCATAGGCCCAGTTGTTGGTGAGCGAACAAAAATAATCCAGCCGGTCCGTGTACGGCATTGACCCCAAATAACTCGTACTCTCCGCGATCTGTTCGTGATTGCGATGCAGATATCCGAAGACCGGTTTGAGTTTGACCACGGTTTCGCCGTCGAGCACCACATCCATGCGGAACACGCCGTGCGTCGAGGGATGCTGAGGGCCCATGGCGACTTCGAGCACTTCGCCTTCCACACCGCCGTCGGGGCCCATCTTCGGCAGGACCGAATACGTTTTGCTTGACGGGATCTCGACTTCGACGCTCATTTCGGATAATGCTCCTTCGCGCGTCCCAACACTTCGTCGTGCGGCGTTGGTTCGTATTCGAAGTCGTCGGGCTGCACGTAGTCCTTTCGCATCGGATGGTCCTTGAATCCTTCCCACATTAAAATTCGCCGCAGGTCCGGATGTCCGTCGAAGACCACCCCGTAGAGGTCATAAACTTCGCGCTCCTGAAATTCACAGCCGCGCCAGACGGAGATCAGCGAGGCGACGCGATTGAGTTCGGCGCGATTTCCGGTGCGCTGCCGGATGATGAGCGGCCCGTGTTTCAGGTTCATCGAGTAAAGGTGATAAACGACTTCCAGATAGCCCGGGCGTTTGGTCTCCACTGTTTCCTCGACCTCCTTTTCAACGCCGTCCACTATTTTTTTCACCTTCGTTTTGGTCTTTGTCACGCTGTCCAGCCAATCGACCCCGGCGACATTCGATGCGTAATCGAACCGCAGCGAGGGCTCATCGCGGAGAAATCTCGCAATCGCCAGCGCGTGGGCTGAATCCACCAGCAAGGATGGCTGCGCCGCTGGGCTGTCATTGGGCACGACTTCGACGCGTGCGCCCGGGACGGCCTCCTGGATGCGGCGGGCCAAGGTGTCGAGCGGCGCGATCATTACAGAAACAGAAGCTGGTTACGAATCGTCTCAGCACTGTTTGTCTGCAGGACTCCTATCAGTCGACGAAAGCATTCTCCTATTGATCGCTGCTGCGACACTATGATTCTACAGTGCTCTCGCTGATCGTCAGACCATGCGTGGTGAAGTCGAACGAAATCACCAACATTAAATGTAAAGATACACCGTCCGTTTGCACTGGCATGCCCAAGTTGCTCCGAATCGTCAAAGCCTCGGCGCCCGATTTCGCTCACGTGAACAACGTCGCAGCCTCTGATGAGCAGCGCCTTTGCTAATGATAATTGCACATCTTCGTCGAGC
Source organism: Limisphaerales bacterium (assembly GCA_022616725.1). Lineage (GTDB taxonomy): Bacteria > Verrucomicrobiota > Verrucomicrobiia > Limisphaerales > JAKEEH01 > JAKEEH01. The sequence continues at coordinate 4,149 of JAKEEH010000094.1, forward strand.
ATCAGTTTGATCTCCATTCCTTACGCGGCCTTAGCTGTCTTTCGCTTTAACCAGCGTTTCCAGAACTCGATATCATTGTTCCGTCGAATGTCTCGGTCTATCTGCGCCTTGTGATCGAAATAATACGCCAGCGCCGCGTGTACTTGCGCGGGTGAAAGATGAGGCAGGGATTGCAGAATCTCATCCACTGACATACCCATCTGATAGTATCCGGCGATAGATCGCACCGGAGTTCGAGTTCCCTTCACGATTGGCACGCCACCGCAAACACCCGGTCGGGACGTCAGATGAGGATAACGTTCCAGTTTCATGTCTTATCCTCGCGCAAGCACCGGCGCTTGCCACACCTCGGGATTTTTCGCCGGCACCAGATCGTGCTCGCCGAACTGCGGTACGGGAAATTCGCTCGGCGCTTCCGGATCCAAGTGCCGCGGTACATCGTTTCCGGTCAGTGCCTGCTGGTCGATCTTGCGCTGCAAAGTCATGAAGGCGTGAATGAGCGCTTCCGGTCGGGGCGGGCAACCCGGGATATGGACATCCACAGGAATATAACGATCAATCCCTTTCAACACGTTGTAGCCCTGCTTGAACGGCCCGCCGGAAATGGCGCAGGCGCCCATGGCGATGACGTATTTCGGTTCGGGCATCTGGTTATAGAGCCGCACGACTTGCGGCGCCATTTTTTTAGTGACGGTCCCGGCAACGATCATCAGGTCGGCCTGGCGCGGCGACGGTCGAAACACCTCCGCGCCAAAGCGGGCCAGGTCGTAGCGCGCCATCGTCGCAGCGATCATTTCAATGGCACAGCACGCCAGGCCGAATTGCAGCGGCCAGACAGAGTTCTTGCGACCCCAATTGTAAATCTCCTGCAGGGTTGTGGTGAAAATGCCTTGCTTGCTCAGTTCGCTCCTGAGTCCCTCATCAACTCCGGGCACAGGACTCATTTCCAGGTTAGCACTCCTTTCATCCATGCCCACGCCAAGCCTTCGGCCAGGAGCAGAATGAAAACAAGCATGGCGATGAACGCCCCGACCGGTAGCTTCAGGAATGCGACCGCAAATGGAAAGAGAAACAACGCCTCGACGTCGAAGATCAGGAAGATGATCCCGTAGAGGTAATATTCGGATTTGAATTGGATTGTCGCCGATCCGCGCGATTCCAGGCCGCATTCGTAAACAGCGTTCTTCTGCGCGCCCGGCTTGGCCGGGGAGAACTTCTTCGCCCAGAGCCGCGCCAGCCACAGTGGCACAAGGGCAAACAGAACTGCCATTGCCAAAAACACCGCCAGGAACTCATAGGCATCGTATGTCATTGCCGTCGCACTCCAACACCGTACTGGACACGTGCCGCGCCGTCAAGAAACCCGCCTCCCATCCGGCTATGCCACTCACTCACTCACTCACTTAATGCCAGTGCCAAACTACCGAATACGAATGCTCGCGACATTGCTGTACAATCCGCGCCTTGAATTTTTGCCGGCTGTTATGCGAAACCGATGATCACCGCGTATCCGATCAAAAGTGTAAGAATGACTATCGGCGGGCAGTGTGGCCAATGGCCGCCATGGTCTCCACGGCCCTTTGGCCTTGCTGGCGATCTCAACCATCCATCGGTCTTCGCCCGTCGCCGTATCGGTCCAGCGCAAGTGCAAAAGCCCATTCTCCAGCAATGTTACCGACAGGTCTTGTGGCGGGGTTAAAATCGGTGACGGTGGCGGTGACGGTGACGGTTGATTGGCAGTGTCGGCAGGCGGTAAGACCGTAAAAATATCCACAATCCGATCTGAAATCGGCTGGTAATAATCAGTGGCGGTAAATTCGACCGCATACACTCCCGGTTCGCTTAAAGTGAATTGCCGCAGCGGATTGAAGATGTCAAGGGTAACTCCGCCTTCATCCAAGAGCAAAACCGTATAAAACAGGCGTGTTGCATCTCCCGGCGATGTTCCGCGCAAATCGGCTGTGACTTGCAACGGCGCCGGGCCGCGCTGGGTGTTATACACAGCCCGCACAACTGGCGGTCGCAGCGTGGCGTTGCCGACAAACAACACTGAACTAGGGCCAGTGGCAAAATTCCCAAGGCCATCCATTACAATAGGCCGCACACTCTCACTGCCTTCAATAAAACCATTCCAATGGGCGCGATGATCCACATTCGGTTCAAAGCAACAAGTGACGCCAAAACCGCCCCCGGACACCGCCCCGCCATACGCCTTTAGATGAAAGCGAACCGTGGAGATGGCGGGATAATCCGGGTCCACATCCAGCCGGAACCATGGCCAATTCGTCGCATCCTTCCACACCCAAAACCCGAGAATCGTTGCCTGCAAATCGTTCACCAGGGCTTCGTTGCGCGGGGTCCAGGCGCTTATACGCCGACTGGCCCCGGCCCCGCGCCCGTCGGCGGCGGTAAGACGTATTTTTGTGTTCTGGTCTTGCGCCAGATTTTTGCCGGTGACAAACAGAATGTTAGTCAAAGTATCGCCGCTAAAATTCGTCACCGCACCTGGCTGCACGCCGCCCATCATGTAACGCAAAAACCACGGATATTTATGCGTGTCCCAGCTCGTGCGATAAAAAATCGCATCCCCATCCGGGTCGTTCGCAAAAATTGCCAGAGGCACCGTTTCGCCAACGGCAACAAAGACCCGATTCGTGTCCGGCAAAAGCGTGATAGCTGGAGGATGATTCGGCGGCGGCGGATTCTGGATCAGGGGCGAATTCCACAGTTTGTGCACATTCACTCGGCCGCCTCCGGTCGAATTCAGCGGGTGATCGATTCGATCATAACTGCCTGGATCAAGCAGGATTTGCTTGGCCTGTCCTGGGGTGAGCGCAGGATTCAGCGCAAACAACATGGCGGCGGCTCCGGCCACTTGAGGCGAGGCCATGCTGGTGCCGCTGGCCAGCACATAATTTGTGCCCAACGCTGTTGACACAATCCTGACACCGGGACTGAAAATGTCCGTGCTTTCAACGCCATAATTGGAGAAGTAAGCGCGATTATCGCCTGAATCCGATGCCAGCACCGACACAATCCCTTCCACATCGAGCGATGACGGTGAAAATGGAAAATCATCCGTGTCCGTCGCATCATTGCCCGCCGCGCAAATGTTCAAGATGCCCGCATTTTCAGCCTCGCGGAAAGCATCCTCCAAGGCAAAATCATATCCGCCTCCGCCCCATGAATTGTTCGAGATGCGAATGTTGACACCCTGCTGCTTCAACTCGATTAGTTTCTCAATCAACAAAATCGCATCCGCGCCCGACCCGCTCCCTTGCGCCGTCAGGAACTTCATGGATAACAACTTAATGCGCCAATTGACCCCGACGACCCCCAGATTGTTGTTGCCGACTGCCCCGATGATGCCCGCCACATGCGAACCATGGAAATGATCGTCCTGTCCGCCGATGCGAAGCGTTCCTCCAATCGCCGTATAACCATGCTCCCCGCCCGGCCCCGTCCACAGATTATCAATCAAATCCGGGTGCGTGTAATTGATCCCGGTATCAATCACGGCTACGACGACATCGCTGCCAGTCGCTATATCCCAGGCGGACTGCGATTGCATCACCTGATGGCACCACTGCTGGGCAAACAACGGATCGTCGGGCGTGGTAACGACATTATAAATGCGGTTTGGTGATACCCAATCGAACAAGCCGGATTCTTCATAATCCCGGATATCCTCCGGCTTCTTCAGCTTTACAATGCTCCACTTAACGTGCTTGAGCTTCTTGTGTCCAGCACCCATCTTGCGGTGGAAGTCATCTTCCAATCCTCGCGCCTTGACCAGAATTGTCGTGGGATCAATTTGCCC
>JAKEEH010000521.1 GCA_022616725.1 Limisphaerales bacterium
CGCCGCAACTCCGCCTCGAACGGAGCGTCCTCAGCCCGGACGGACGCCGCGTGGCGATGAGCGATGCGTTCCGCCGCGTGTTGGTGGGAGAAATGGGCTCCACCAACGGCGTCTGGCGCGCGCTCCCCATTTCTGGCGGACAAATTCTTCGCTTCAGCAACAACGGTCTTTGGCTGGCCAGTGGGCCAGGCCCCGAAGGATTCCTGACCGTGTGGGATTTGCAAACCAGCCGGCCGATCTTCCGTCATCAGGCGAAAAGCGGCGTGGTGATTTTTTCCCCGGACGATCGCTGGGTGATGGCTTCTGCGGAACGGGACTATTGCCTCTGGGAAACCGGTTCGTGGAAAGCCGTCTGGCGGCTTTCATCGAGAGCCACCGAAAGCTGCATCATGCCTGCCGACTTCAGCCCGGATGGCCAATTGCTCGCGCTCGTGGCCAAAGGGAGCGCGGTTGAATTGCTCGACCCGGAAACCGCAGAAGTCTTTGCGCTGCTCACCCCGGCCGAGGGATCCGTCATCCAGTGGGTCAGGTTTAGCCCCGATGGCGAAAACCTGGCCGTGATGACTCGAACCTATGGGCTGCATGTGTGGAATCTGCGGGCACTGCGTGAAGAGTTGGCGAAACTGAGCCTGGATTGGCTTCAGCCCACCTTTTCTCCGCGTCCGCCAGCTCGTGCGCCCGAGGCGGTGCAAGTCGTCTTTCAGACCGAAGCACAGTAAGTGGCCACACCTGGCCAAGCAGGCTCTAAATTTTTCGCGCAACCTCGACTGTCGTTTCTTGAAGTACACCGTTGAGAGCCGATTTAGCGCTCCCGATCTGCCTGCGTATGAAACCCGGATTCAATCGACTGCCGACGCCTCGAAACCGCCAAACCATCCGAATTCCAGCACTCTGTCGCTCTTGCTATGTGGTTCTGTGCGTTTGGATCCTCGTCCTCCGCACGGTTCCCCTTTCAGGCGCTGATCCTCTCGACAACTGGACGTGGCGCAATCCACTGCCGCAGGGCCATCAACTCTACGGCGTGACCCACGGCAATGGCCTGTTCGTCGCGGCGGGAGCCTACGGCACGATTCTCACCTCGCCGGACGCGACCAACTGGACCATCCAGACCTCAGGGCTTAGCAGCGTCTCGACGCTTTATGGCGTCACTCACGGCAACGGCCAGTTCGTGGCGGTTGGGTCGAGCAACGCGTCGAGCGGCACAATTCTGACTTCACCGGACGGCACCAACTGGACGAGCCGGATGGCGGCCACCAACCTGCCCCTCAATGCAGTGACTTACGGCAACGGCCTGTTCGTGGCCGTCGGCGGGTATTCGAGCTTCGGCGCACTCAACACCATTCAAACCTCGCCCGACGGCATTCTATGGACGCCGCGAGCAACCCCAACCAGCGGCGGGCTTTTCGGTGTCACCTTTGCCAACAATCTCTTCGTGACCGTTGGCGGCGGCACGACCATTGGCGGAGGACTCAAAGTCTTCGCCTCCACGAACGGCATTAACTGGACCGTGGCCCTTAACAGCGGCGGTGGCCGGACACTTTACGCCGTCACTTACGGCAACGGGACCTACGTTACAGCGGGCGGCTTCGCCTTCCCCAGCCCGCTGGTGGGCATCTCGACGGTGGGGACGACGAACTGGACCTTCACAGGGGCCAACGGCCATCGTCGGGCGCTCGCTTTCGGGAACAACCGGTTCGTCGGGGTCGGTGGCAGTACCGTGTTGTCGGAAGAGTCTGCCATCGGCAGTTGGTATGGTTTTTCCACCAACGGGACGAACTGGCTCCCAGGCGGCGGGGCGATTACGGGCAGCCTGCAAATGGATGCCGTTACGTATGCCAACGGCACTTTTGTGGCCGTGGGCCACCCCGGCATGATTATCACCTCCGCCAATGGCACCAACTGGACCAAGCGCTCGAAGGACATGGGCGGCACCGGCGGCGGCATTTTCGGTCTCGCTTATGGCAGCGGGCTGTTTGCCGCCGCGCAGGACAAAGGCTTGTTCACGTCCGCCGACGGCGTGACCTGGACGAACACGGGGCCGGGGTTCCTGGGAGGCCCCAGCCTCCGAGGCGTCGTTCACGGCAACGGCAAGTTTGTCTTCTGGGGGTTCCAGGGCTCGCTTAGATTTCTTTCGTCTTACGACCCCACGAGCGGAACGACAACACCCGCCAGCGGGATGATTAACGTGAACAGCGTGGCTTTTGGAAACGGGACGTTTGTCCGCGTCGATGCTCCACCCGCCGGGACGAACCAAAGCCCGATCTACACTTCGATCAACGGCATTCAGTGGACGCCACGCAATTCGGGCGTCAACGCGAGCCTCCTCTCGATCTTCTTCGACGGTATCCGGTTCATGACGGTGGCCGGCACGAACATGCTCACTTCCACGGACGGCACGATATGGACGGCGCAGCCAACGACCGGAAGCGCTCCCTCCGTTTTCTTCACCTACGGCAACGGTCTTTACCTCGCTGGCACCGGAGGTTCGCAAATCAGATACTCCACCGACGGAATCAATTGGACAAACGTCTTTTTCCCAAACCCGTTCGGATCCGGTTCCGGAGGAAGCGTCAGTTTTGCCAATGGACATTTCTTCGCCGCCATTGGCAGCTTCGGCAGCCCGGTCACCCGCATTTACACATCCACCGGCGGAGCCACCTCTCCGCCCACTAATTTTGGCAATTGGACGTTGCGGTCAGCCATGAGCCCAAATCTGTCGTCGGTCCTTGTGGCCTTCGGCAACGATCGTTATGTAGCCGCCGGCGCGGGCGATTCGATCATGCAGTCGGATCCGATCTCCGGTGGATCGGCACCAACGCTGGCCAATCCACGCCGACTGGCAGGAAACGAGTTTGAATTTGACATTCTGGCGAGCATCTCGCAACTCGTGCGAATCGACGCGACAACCAATCTCGCCGCGACGGGCTGGACCACCTTGGGGACGGTCACAATCACGAACGTCCCTCAACCTTTCCGCGACAGCGCGGCCGGCTCGAGCTCGAAACGGTTCTATCGCGGGGCCGTTCCTTGACCGGCGCTCGCGACGCCGATATGGAATGGTGAATTTTCGGATTTGTCCGCTCGGCTCTAACTGATGCCGTGAGCCACTTCGTCAGGTATTACCGGATCTGGTCGATCTGCTTCTCGCGGGCGCGAACGACGTTGTTGGCTCCGGCCAAATCCTTTTGCTCCGGAGGGGTTGATGGGATCAACACCGGCCAGAGGAAATCGGTGGCAAGTTTGCCCGTGACCGAACGGCCAAAAACCTGGCTCTGGAAGCCGGCAAAGGTGGGAAATCGGATGTCGCCGAAATTGGTTTCCTGGAAGTTTCGAGAGGCGGTGAGCTCCTCCGGGCTGTAATAGCGGGCGTTGATGAAGGCCAGGGCGACAATAATGGCGCAGGTATAACGGAACCCGCCGGCAACCATGCCCAGGTAATATTCCGCGCTGCCAAAGAAGTCGCTGCTGACGAGCTTGTCGCCGATCTGGCGCCGGACAAAGGCAAAGATCACCTTAAAAATGACGATGATCATCGTATAAACGAAAATGTAGCAGGCGAGCAGGCTGAACATGGTTGAATTGGCCAGCCACTCGCCGAGCGGGCGATGGAAAACGGCGGCGACAACGAGGATGCCGACCCACTTGATAGTGTCCAATAATTCTTCAGACATGCCCCGTTTTCGACCACGGAAGATGCCGGCAAGGACGATAAGCAAGACCGCAAAGTCCACCCAACTGACCGTAAAATCGCCTAATTTCATATAAAATTGCCCGGCGAGGCGTTGATTTCAGTGAACGGCGCACCTGGCACGAGACGAGACAATGCAAGACATATGCCGCCTCGCCGAAATACCAAACAACAAAGCACAAACAACAAGCCGGATCTCACGGTCCGCGCAGCTTTCATCTGGAGTTTGGTTTCGGTCTCCGGCGTTTTTTACGGGTTTGCGGCCAGCCAGAATCGAATCTCGGAAGCTTTGGGGTGATTCGGGTTTGTCTCAATCACCTTCAGGTAGTGCGGACGGGCAAGGCGCGGTTGATGGAGTTGTTGAGCGTAAATGTTGGCCAGTGACAGGTGAGCGCGCGCGTCATCCGGACTGGCCTTCAGGATTTTCTTCAATTCCTCCGCCGCATCCAGCAGATAACCGGCTTGCTTCAGCGACAGCGCGAAGTTGTAGCGCGTGTCGATCGATTCTGGTTTGAGGGCAAGCGCGACTTCGTAGGAAGCCAATGATTGGCTCCAACGGCCAATTTCGTACGCGGCGAGACCCCGGTTGTAATGAGCGTCGAAATAGGAAGGGTCGGCCTGGGAAGCTTTTTGGTAAGCGGCGAGGCCCTGCGGCAACTGGCCGGCCTGTTGCGCTTTGACGCCCTGCGCGAAATAGCGTTCGGCCTCGCGGCGATTGCCCGCTTTCGGACGCGCTGGAGAGATATACCGGTAGCGAGGGAACTCTGGAACGGCCGGCGGCGCGGAAGCAACGGGCGATGGCTCATTCGTAGTTAGTGCGGGCGCCGATTTTACAACCGGCGGCGCGTTGGTGGCCTTCGGCCGCGTATTGAACGGATTCAGCCGCGCGAGCAAGGAGCGTTTCTCGGCGTCGCGTTGCGGCGGGTTTGTCGCGATGTTTGCGGGCGTCTCGCTGACACGCGGTGCGTCAGCTCGCACAACGACATCCTGAGCCGGCTTAACCACGAAATCGCTCTCAAGTTCAGTCACCTGCACTTCTACGGGCTTATTCGTCGCAACGGGTGGGCGAACGGGCGCTGCCGCGGCGACAGGCGGGCTGCTCGTGGCACGCGCATTGCGCGCCGGTTGAAGGTTTGTTTTGGGGCGCGACGACGCGACTGCCGGGGCGGTGGCCGTTCGCAAGGTGATGACGGGCGGCGGAGGGCTCGTGCGAACAGGAGTCACAACGATGGGGGGCGGAAGGTTTGTTACGGCAGGCTTCGTCGGCGCTGGCGCGGCCACGACATTTGTTTTCGGGAGCGACACGATGGCCGAACTTCGCGGCGGAGCGAGGTCCAGTTCCAATTGGTCGATAAGGGCGTTGACTGCTTCGACGTTGGCGCTGCCTGGCGCCAGGGCGGTATATTTCTGATATTCCTGTAACGCTTGCTGGCGCTGGTTTTGAGAATGGTGGATCACCGCAAGGTTGAGAACAGCAGGCGCGTACCGCGGATCTTCGGCCAGGGCGCTGTTGAAATAGGCGAGCGCTTCCTGGGATTTGCGCCTGTGAAAAGCGATGTTTCCCAGGCCGTTCAGCGCTTCCGGATGGTTCGGTTGAAGTTCGACCGCTGCTTTGTAATGCTTTTCAGCCAGGTCGAAACGCCGGGCACGGAGCTGCGCGTTGCCCAGTTTCACCCAGCCATCGGCAGAACGCGGCTGTGACAACGTGTAACTGGTAAGATGTTCGACGGCCGCGCTGACGTCATTTTGTTCCAGAGCGAGGGATCCAAGGTTGAAGCGGACGGAAGCGAGATTGAAATCAAGCGCGAGGGCGCGCCGATAAGCGCTCTGAGCCTGCACCGCTTGGCCGGATGCCTGATAGGCGAGGCCAAGGTGGTTCCAGGCCTGCGCATTTTTGGGCAACAACTGGGTCGCGCGCTGCAGGGGGGCAATGGCCTCGGTGAACCGCCGTTCCTTGATCAGACGCTCGCCTTTCAAGAGGGCCCGTGGCCCAGGTTCGCCGCAGCCGCACAAGAGATGACCGATGACTAATGCCCAAATCGTCAGAAAATGTCTGAACTTCAACGATAAAAGGCGCGGAATTAAAGGCGTTGGCTTCGGGATATCCCTGGGGATTGGAAATCGAACATTCGGCGTTGGCGACCGGCTTATTTTACTGACCCGCATTCAGCGTCGTGGTACCATTGCGCTTTGTTTGTGTCAAGGAACGCACAAGTTTATGTACGGAAGTGGCTGAGCGCGCTGCTCGGCATTGCCCTCATCGCACCCGCGGGGTTTTGCCAGGGCGCGCTGAGTTATTCTCCCTCGCGGGTCGTCAAAGTCTATGATCCCGCTGCGACCGACGCGTTCCGCCCGCGAAGCGATATTGTCTCGAACATGCTCGCCAAAGCGATCGTGGCATTGACGGGACAGTCAAACGCTGATTTGGCCTGGCGCTCGCTCGTGACCACGCAGGATATGATCGGCATCAAAGTCTATTCATCGCCTGGGGCCAGCAGTGGCACGCGGTCCGCCGTGGCGGCGGCAGCAGTCGAGGGTTTGCTCTCCGCGGGCATAAAGCCGGAGCGTATTATAGTCTGGGACAAGCACCGGGGCGATCTCCGCAGGTCGGGCTTCTTTGAGTTAGGCGAGCGTTACGGCGTGCGTGTGGAAGGGAGCATGGACCGGGGTTACGACGAGAAGACATTCTACGAGACGCCATTGATAGGTCATCTTGTGTGGGGTGACCTCGAATTTGGAAAAAGCGGCGAGCGCATCGGCCGGAGGTCGTTCGTGTCGAAGCTGGTCGCGCAGGAAATCACAAAGATCATCAATGTCACTCCGCTGCTGAATCACAACGCGGCGGCAGTGTGCGGAAATCTGTTCAGCCTCGCGATCGGAAGCGTCGATAACACGATGCGGTTTGAAGCCGACCCGGCGCGATTGGCCGAAGCAGTGCCGGAGATCTACGCCCTGCCCGTTTTGGGCGACCGCGTGGTGTTGAACATTACGGACGCGTTGATTTGCCAATACCAGGGCGAACAGCGAACACTTCTGCACTATTCCGCGGTGCTCAACGAATTGAGACTCAGCCGCGATCCCGTCGCGCTGGATGTGTTGTCGATTCGGGAACTCGAGTTGCAGCGGCTCGCGGCGAAAATGCCTGCCGCGCGGCCGAACCGCGATCTCTACGAGAATGCCGAACTTCTGGAACTGGGCATTGCCGACCCTGACCAGGTCAAGGTCGAACGCGTCCGGGAGTAAGGAACACGCCAGTGCCTGAGGTTCGCGCCGAACTTGGCGGTCATCCCGGTTGCCGGTTCAGGTGGCACAACGCGCCGCCGCGGTGGATCGACCGTTAGCAGCACGCTGACTGAAACCGCTTCACCCGCACGCCCCCTTCCACAGCGGGGCCGTACCGGCACTGGCGTGGGAATCGACTTGTCCAGATTGCAATCTTTCGATCCACCGACGATTCTGCAAACTTTCGGCCCAGTAACCATTGGGAGAAGCGCCGCTCGCAGCCGCCGAAACAGTACGACTCGCGACTACGCATTTCCCGGAAGGTTCGCTCGTAAGGCCACGGATTCAGCGGGCTTGGCTGCGCCGACGTGCCGCGGTATCCAAGTTCGTTGACGGTGAGTGGGGAATTTGTGACCTTGCCCGCGCTAAAGAGACGCTGTGGAAATCAAAAGAGCGATCATCACTGCCGCAGGGCCCAATCAACGCACGCTGCCGCTGCAATCGTTAGTGGACCGCGACGGAGCGCAGAAGACGGCGCTGGCGATCATCGTCGAGGAAGTGACCCGCGCAGGCATCGAAGAGATTTGCCTTGTCATCTCGCCGGGCGACGAGCGGGCGTATCGAGCCGCAGCCGGCAATCATGCCAATCGGTTGCAGTTCGTGGAACAGACCGCCCCGCGCGGCTACGGCCATGCCATTCATTGCGCGCGGGAGTTTGCCGGGGCGCAACCATTCCTGCTCCTGGTCGGCGATCATTTGTATTTAAGCCGCGGTCCGAAAAGTTGCGCGCAACAGCTCATTGAAGCGGCGGCGCAAGAGGCGTGTTCGGTCTCTGCGGTGCAGGCAACGCACGAAAGCAAGCTTCCCTATTATGGAGCGGTGAGTGGCCGGCTGGTGTCGCCAAGGGAGCGCCTCTACGAGATCGATAACGTGCTGGAGAAACCGGCTCCCACCCAGGCCGAGCAGGAACTCATCGTGCCCGGATTGCGCGCGGGCCATTATTTGTGCTTTTTTGGCATGCACGTGCTGACACCGGCGGTGATGGACCTCCTGGGCGAGGCGTTGGCGAACGCGCCCGGGAATCGCGGCGTACACCTCTCCTCGGCGCTGGCAAAGCTTGCCTCATTGGAACGATATCTCGCGTTTGAACTGCACGGACGGCGCTATGATATCGGTGTCAAGTACGGCCTGCTGATCGCGCAGCTTGCGCTCGCGCTCTCGGGCGATGACCGGGACGAGGTGCTGGCGAATCTCGTCGAATTGCTGGCGGTGCCTGCGGCTCGTTGAATCGTTGAATCGTTGAATCGGCCTGCGGCTCGTTGAATCGTTGAATCGTTGAATCGGCCTGCGGCTCGTTAAATCGTTAAAAAAGTTAAATCGTTAAATCGTTAAATCGTGATGGGTTGAAGGGATCAGTCAGCCACCTCGTTACCTCGGTGGGCATCGCCGGATCACCTGAGCGCGCCCTCGGACAGGCGCGAGCTGCCAAGTCAGTTCAAAGACTACTGCGGATTGGTCGTGATCGGACCGCTGGGCGGCATGATCAAGATGAATTCGGCGCGCCGGTTTTTCGACCAGGCCGATTCGTTGTTGCCGGGCACCGCTGGTTTGTCCTCACCATAACTAATGGTGTCGATCAAGTCGGCATTGAGCCCACCGCGAACGAGGTACTCGCGGGCGGCGAGTGCGCGGCGCTCGCCGAGCGAACGATTATATTCCTCGGTTCCGCGTTCGTCGCAATGACCCTCAACGCGCACCGCGCGGTTTTGAACGCCCTTCATGTAGCTGCCGATGGCATCCAGCTTCGATGTTTCAGACGCCTTGATGTCAGAGCGGTCGAATTCAAAATAGACGGTGTTATTGCGCAGAGCCGCGGGCTGGTTCGGGTCGGGCACCCAATCCTTTAGCTTTTCGGAAAGCGCGCCGCCACCAGGTGGAACCGTCGTGGCTATGGGCGGTGCCTCGCTGATTGCCGTAATCGGCGGATTCGCTTGGTCCGGGCCGGGGCCGACGGGCCCGCGGCTGTGCAGTGGCGTTGGATTTTGAGGAGTCTTTTTGCATCCGAGTCCGGTGGCGGCCACGAGAAGAGCGATTACCGCAAGCTTAGAGAAGTTAGTGCATTTCATGTTGAATTTGGGTTTTGAAGAGCATCCTTACCGTGCCCAAGCCGGTTGCGAGTTGCTCTCCAGAACTCGGGGCACATCCTTGAACTGTTTGCTGGGCACGTCAAGCAAAGAGAGCCGTTTGGCGCCGTCGCGGCCCTTGCAAAAAATCAGCGCGCGCGAATTCGGCGCCCACGACGGGTCTTCACCTTCGGTAATTTCATACACGCGCCCGCCTTCCGGGCCGGTGATAAAGATTCGGAAAGTCCCGCCGATCAGCGATGTAAACGCAATCCACCGCCCATTGGGCGACCAGTCCGGCTCGGAGGGCGTCGGCGCGCCCGGAGCGGGAATCGCCTGTGCGCGGCCGCCAGCCGCGGAGATTTTGAAAAGGCTCGCCCTTCCGCCCCGCTCGCGCGAGACATAACAGATCGTCCGCCCGTCCGGCGACCAGCACGGCGACGATTCCGCCTCTCGCGTGGAGGTCAGTTGCCTGAGATTGCCGCCGTCGGGATTACTGACGTAAAGGTCAGGGCTGCCGCCTTTGCTCAGGATCATGGCTAGTTTCGAGCCATCCGGCGAAACCGCAGGGCTGATATTCGAGCCGCCGTAACGCGCGACGGCTTTGCGCGCGCCCGTGGGCAGGTTGTGCGAGAAAATGGCGGCACTGCCGAGCTTGTAGGAGGAATAAAACAGCATCGAACGCCCCGACCAACAGGGCGCCGCGATATTGACGCGATCCTGCGTGACGCTGCGCGCGTTGTGGCCGTCGTAATCGGCGATGTAGATCTCTTTTGTGCCCGGTCCGGTATGCACTTTGAAAGCGATCTTGCGCTGCGCGATGCCGGGCGCCTGCGTCAGCGCCTGCGCGATATCGTCGGCCAGCGCGTGCGTCTGAGAGCGCAGCGTACCGCCGGTGTAGGCTTTGCGCGGCATGGTTGGATGCCTGGTGACCTTGTCCACAACGCCGCCCTCGACCCGGCTCTGGTTGCTGCCGGTGACCAGGTACTGCGCCTGGGGTTCGGGGACGTTGATGATGCCCATGAAAAACAGGTCGTTTTTCAGCACGGAATCGACTTCGCCGCTGAAACCGGAAATGGCGACCGGGATCGGCTTCATGAAGCCGAGGTCGTCATATTCCCGCTTCAAAACGACGTCAGCAGCGCCGAACGCCGAAAGGACAGAGATGGTTATTGAAAGGCACGCAATTAGTCTCCAATCAGTCGCCCTCTCCATGAACCTCAAGAATTGATTGTTGTTGCCGCACGCAAGGAGACAAAGCGCCAGAGGACAGGCGCACTCCACGACGCAAGCGCAGGAGCGTGGGCCGTTGACAGTTCCGC
>JAKEEH010000522.1 GCA_022616725.1 Limisphaerales bacterium
AACAGCAAATTCCGATAAGCCCGCCGATTCGGTTCCGTGGATTCGACTCCGATGCTCTTGAACCGTTTCTCGATGGTTGGCAGGCTCTCATCCGCCGCCAGGATTCCCTTGCCCGGCGCGACTAACGCCCGCGCCACTTTTTCCATCTGCTCGTTTTCCATAATTGCCTCACCATGGCGTATCTCGCCACTTTGCTGCTCTCTCTGCTGACACTGATTACTGATCACTGGCCCAATGGCAACGCCAATTTCGGCCATGGTCCCGACAGGGCAAGCCATCGACCGCCGGACGTCCTGTTTCCATTGCGGAACGCCTTGCCGCGCTGACGACTGGCGCTGCGCCTGAGAAGAGCTTCTGCTGCGCCGGTTGTTTGGCCGTTTTTGAACTGCTGACCGCCAATGGCCTCGATAATTATTACCAACTCAGCCAGACTGTCGGCGTTCGCATCCGGGCGGCGTCAAGCCAGGATCAGTTTCAGTTCATGGATGACCCGCCAGTTCGGGAACGTCTTGTCGATTTCACGGACGGCCGCGTCACCCGCGTGACCTTTCACATCCCCGCGATCCACTGCATTGCATGTGTCTGGCTGTTGGAAAATCTCTTCCGGATCAGGCCCGGCATCGGCAAATCACAGGTCGATTTTCCGCGTAAGAAGGTTGCCATCACGTTCGAGAACGCCCGCCTCAAGCTGAGCGAATTGGTCACTCTGCTCTGCTCGCTCGGCTACGTCATCGGTGTCGGTCTCCTTGGGCGGCCCATACAATTGGCGCTCGGCCGTAACCTGCAGAAGCTGGTTCCGTTCTCCATCGCCTTCGTGGGAGCGCTGCTGGTCCTGCGCGGCCTCGCCCTCGGCATCCCGTACTTGAGCCCCCAGCTCTCTGGCGATTGTCCCGCCTGCCGGTAGGCCCTCAAACGCGGGTCCGGCTCTCGCGCCCACGACCCGCGAAAAAAAACTTGTTGAATGAATATTTTATTCGACAACCTCTTCTAACTCACATAAGATTTTGCCCATCGGTGGTTATGGGGAACGCAACGAAAGTATCTCATGCGTCTAATTTTCAGAAAAGAAACCGCGCCCGAGCAATCTCTTGAATTGCGTCAAGGCATTACTCGCCTTGGGCGGCGCGAAGACAATGACTTTCAGATCGATGATCCGACGGTCTCGAGCATCCATTGCGAAATTCGCGTCGAAGGCGATTCGGTGGTAGTCCGGGATCTCGGCTCAAGCAATGGTACCTTCATCAACGGACAGCAAATTCGCCAACACTCGCTGGAGCTGGGCGAAACGCTCGCGCTCGGGGATGTCGAAATGGTGCTGGAAAAGAGCCCCATCGTCGTCAGCATTCCTATCTTCAACGAACCGACGCCGGTGGCTCCGGTGGCGCTCCCAGACGGCTCCGAAGCCTGCACCAATCATCCCGGCACCCCGGCCATGCAGCGCTGCACGCACTGCAAACGCGTTTTCTGCAACGTGTGCGTCCATCACTTGCGGCGTGTCGGCGGCAAGTCCATTGACCTTTGCCCGTCCTGTAGCAACCGCTGCGAGTTACTGCCGGGCGCCATCAAGCCGCGCAAGAAATCGCTCTTCTCTCGCTTGCAGGAGACGCTCAGGCTGACGTTCAAACGATAGGCAGCCTACTCCAGGCTCGCCGCTCGCGGCGATTTGAGGACAGGCCGTTTCCCGGTCAGCAGCGGCCCGCCCGACAGATTCAGCAGTCGCTTCGCTTCCTTTAAGAGAAATTCAGGCTCCGTGAATGGCTCGAAGCTGACGTCCTGCCACCGCAGCATCCCGTTTCCGTCCACAAGAAAGGTCCCGTGCAACGGCATGGACTCGAAATCATCGTAGGCGCGGTACGCCTTAAAGACGTCAAGTTTTTGATTCGAGACGATCTGGAACGGAAAACCCTCTTCGCTCTTGCTTTGGTCCAGCGTTTTCTGCAGCCCATCGACCGAATCGGTGCCCACTGCCACCATGGAAACGCCCGCTTCCCGATACTGCGACGTCACCGGCGCAAACAGGTTCAACTGCTCGATGCAGTGCGCGCAGCCGTGGCCGAGATAGAACACAATCACGACCGGGCGGCCGCGATAATCCTTCAGCGCTACCTTCTTGTCCTCCGCATTCCGCAACACCCATTCCGGCGCGGGAACCGGCTGCCAGCGGAACGGCCCCAGCTTCTCCAGATCGGGGCGTTCGCCCACATCGGTTGCCGGTTTGAACGGCAAGCGCCAGTCCTCGCTCAGTCCGAGCGAATTTGCGATTGGCGTCAGCCGCGCCAGCGCAGGCAGGCTCAGGTCAGCCTGCGCCGCCAAAGCGCGCAATGTCTCGAATTGTTCTTTGGCTTCCGCCTCTTTGCCGCATTGCGCCAGAATGTGCACGTAATTCGCGAGCGTCTGCACCTGGTTCGTCGTGCCCTGCACCGCTTCCTGCCCGAGCTTTTCTGCCTTCTCCTTGTCTCCAAGCTGGAGAAAACACCGCGCCCGCCGCTCCTTGGGAAAGTCCTTCATATCCTCAAGTTGTTTCCTCGCGTCTTCGCTCTTCCCCGTCGCAACCAATTGATAAAGCTTCAGTTCCTCGAGCGAATTCTCTATCGCCTTGACCTTGTTCGCATGTTGATCCAGCGCTTCGATCATCGCCTTTTTCACCTCCTCGTCCGACTTCTTCTCCTTGCGCGCCTGCGTCTCGGCCTCCTCCATGTCCGATTGTCGCAACTCCTTCTCCGCTTTGATCGCTTCGCGCAACGCTGCAAGTTCCTCCTCTCCTTCCTCGATATTCCCCTTGCTGAAGTGCGCGATGCCCAGCGCCTTCGCCCGCTTGGCTTGTTCTTCGGGGATGTCTGTCGGCTCCAGGTACGTCGTCCTGCCTAACGCAATCAGATCGTCCCAAAGTTCCCATTTCACGTACAGATCACAGAGCCGCGACCGTCCGAAGCTGGCGCTGTTCTCTCGTCTGCGGTTGGCGCTGCCGGCGCTCTCGTTCGCGCCTCCGGGATAGGTCGATCCCGGCGCGTTCGTCGGTGACTCAGGTGTTTTGGATCGGCTCAGCGTGTTATACTTTGGGTGGCGCGGCAGCTCGACCATGTTCCTTGCCAGGTCGATCGCTTCCCGCACCCGCCCGAGATAGCTCAGGTTTCGCACCAGCCAATCATTGTTATGGGCGTAATTGTGAATCTGGTCGGGCAACACCCGATTCCGCATCATATACGCGTGATCCACTCGCGCGGACGCTTCCTGTTGCCACGCCGCGTCCGCGTAACGGTGCAGCGCGGCATACGTGTGCGCCGGCATGTGCCACATGTGCGCGATCCCGGGCGACCCCTGGCCGCATCGCGCAGCCGAGGGCAGCGCGCGCCGGTCCACCTCATTGTTCCACAAATGAATCAGCGCATGGTGCACAGGGTGCATCGAGTCCTTGGCCAGCACTTGTTGCCCAAGCGCATCCGCCGCGGCGTGGCTCGAAATCTTCAGTCGCCCGCCGTTCTCCCATATTTTGAAAACCAAAAGCGTCTTCGCCTCAATGTCATCCGGGAACTCTTCGATGATCTGTTCCAGGCCCTTGACGTACCGCCGGTGCCGCTCGTCACCGGAACGTTGGGTGCTCTGCGACTTCTCCTTGTCCTCTTTCGGCTTGTCCGTCAAATAAAACTTCGCCAACGAATCCACATACAGCAATTCGCGCCGCCCGAGATCATTTGTCAGCTTCACGGCTTTTTCCATGAATTGCCGGGCGCGTTTCTCGTTCTGCACGTTTGCCATGGCCATGCCCCAGAACGCCATCGCGCAATTCGTATCCAGCTTGGCCACCTGCCGGAACGACCGCTCCGCCTCGAAATACAAAAACCCGTGTAATTGCCCAACGCCCTGGTTGAAAAACGCCTGTGCTTCCTCGCTCTGTGTCGTGATGGGGAAGTTGATCTTCGGCATTCCCTCGATTAAATAAGCCGCTTGCCGCGGACCCTGGTTGAACGCTTCCCCGTGCATCGAATGCCCCGGCTTCACCTCACTCTCCTCGCCCTGTGCGCGACACCACACCCCAGCCAGCAGCAGCCCGAGGAAGCAGAATTTAAATTTCATACGTGGCTCAAGTAAGGACTACTGAACCAACATTCCCTCCCTTGCGCAACCTCTCGGCGTTACGAGATCAGGTCCAGCTTCGCGCGCTTTTGGAGATGGGACCGGAGATCTTCCACCCGCATCGCGCCTCCAATCCAGGACGCAAAAACACACTGACAGTAGCCCCAACGATCCGGGGCGTCGTCGAAGAGCACAACATAGTCCGTTTTGTCCTTTAACTTCCGCGGCACCTTCTCCCCCGCTGCCACATAAACATACGGTTTCCCAGTGACAACTGACCGGGGCTTGAGCGGAGCTTTCAAATATCCGCTATCAAAAAGGACGTCGATGCTGCTTGGGTAAGTATCATCATGAGTGGCCGCGTAGCTGACCATCGCCTGATGAATTTCCATCATCCTGCTGATGTTTCGCTGCGATGGATCACTCGCGCCAACATCCCCCAGGGCGGCCATCGCCGCCTGAACTCCCGCAGCCGCGCTGAACACGTCGGGTCTCTCGCGCATCAGTCTCTCCACCGGCGTTTCTTCGGGCACGATCTGACGCCCATTCGCGCTGCTTCGCTCGAGCGGAATCCCTCTGAGGTATGGGCCAAGAATACCATCAATATCGGTAAGCGCGACGTCGATAAGAGCATTCGCAGCCGCGGCGGCATTTTGCCGGAGTTTCTGCAATCGAGCCTTCGAAAAATCAGACAAGCCGTGGGTCGATTCGCCAGCCTCGCTCGCATCGCTGCTCGGCGCCGCCAGGCGGAACGCATGCCGAATCCAATCGGGCAAACCCTGCGCCAATCTCAAAGCGTTGATTTTGTGTTCATGGTCAATTCCAGCCTTCACGTGCGGCCACCTCGCCATCGTGCCAATGAGCGATCGCGCGGAACTGTCGCCAATCATGGTTTGAAACATGCCTGCGTCGGGTGCTGTCACGTTCAATCCAAACATCGCATGCTCCAGCGCCTGTTTCGCTGCCCAGCGATTGTAGTAATTCGTGGCAAACAAATGTCCCGCCAAGCTCACCAGAAGACCGGAAATCTCCTGACGCACTCCGCGAGCGGCGTCCCGCGCAAACTCCCCCAGCGGCGCGCTCAGCCATTGCATCACCCTGGCCGTGAAGCTTGCTGATCTGCACGCCATCCAACTCAGCGCGCACAGGCGATCACGCGGGCCGAGATCTAGTGCATCGACGGCCTTCAAGATCGCTGCGCCAGTGACCGGCTCAAAGAGGCGAAGTTCGGAACAATGCGCGGCTCTTCTGTAGGCCTCCCTTGATTCGCTGTCTCTGTCAGCAGCATAACACAGCATCGCCCGCAAATAATGCCCGAGTGCGTTGTCGGGATCCTGCCGAATAAGTTCGCCAACGGCCCTTTCGTCAATTCCGTCCATAGTCACCGTCAGGACCGAAACGACGGGGCGGTATTCCGGATTCAGCCTGACAGCCACGTCCGCTATCTCGCGTCTCACGGGGCTTCCCGCTCTGGCCAGGCATGCGAGACCCAGCAAGCTTCGCGGGTCGGTCGTT
>JAKEEH010000523.1 GCA_022616725.1 Limisphaerales bacterium
TCGATCCCACCCCGCTGCCACCGCACGCGGCCATCCCGCAACTGAATATCACGGATTGGCAGCAACTCAAAACCCTGTCGCAGCGGGAACGGGACCTGATCGTGAAGATCTCCGGGTTTTCGCCCGAAGCGTGGGGAGCGCGGGGCGTGTATCTCGGGAGCGATCTCTCGCTGGCCGATTGGAGCGAAGCGGTGGACAAGGCCATTCAGACGAGCGGCCAGTCTCCCTATGTGCTGCAGCGATACCATAAACCCCGGTTGATCGACTCGGAATACTTTGATTTCGAACGCGAGCGCCTCGTGCCCATGCCGGCCCGGGTGCGGCTATGCCCGTATTATTTCGTGGCGGGCGAAGGGGATGCTGCGCGGGCAAACCTCGGCGGCGTGTTGGCGACGATTTGTCCAGCCGACAAAAAGATCATCCACGGGATGCGAGACGCCATCCTCGCGCCGTGCGTGATTTGAAACGTGCGATCGAGAGTGCGAAACTTCGCCTGCCGCAGAGCACCAGGGGAGGGACGATTCGATCGAGTTCTTACCGCCGAACATCCACACCCGCAGTCGTAGCGATCAGCGCAAGCCACTTCGGCATCAAGCCGTCCCAAGTCAACTCTCGCGCAAATTCCAATCCCTCCTGGGCGTATTGATTCGCCAGTTTTGGGTTGTGATACAGCTTCTCGATGCGCGCGGCCAGGTCTGCCACGTCGAGCACGGCGTGCTCGATCAGGTTCGTTCCGGCACAGACGGTGGTTAGAATGCGCACGAGTTCTCCGCGCCCGCGCACGAGTTCGGAACAGGCGCTGTAATCCGTTGCGACGACGGGCACCCCGGCGGCGAAACTCTCCAGGATCGGGAGGCCAAATCCTTCCGCGACACTCGGCAACGCCATCACGTCAAAAATGTTGTACAGCCGGTTCAACTGCTCGTCCTCCAGCGGCTGATGCATATTGAATTCCGGACCTGACACGTCGGCGCGGCCCTCCAGACGGTATCGATGCAGCAATGTCACGATGTCGTACCCTACATCGCACGGATTCATGTGCAGATACAGATGCAGATTATTGATTTTGCCGCAGAGTTGGGCGACGGCTTTGACCAGCGCCGGGATATTCTTTCTGGGCTGGTTGCGCGCAACGCAGCCAACCACAAATTTTCCCCGGAACCGTTCATGCGATTTCAGCCTGTCGCGATCGGCGAGCGGATGAAATGTCTCCGTATCCACCCCGTGATAGATCATATGGATTTTCCGCGACGGAAGCCCCGACTGAAACACCTGGCGGCCGAACTCCGACATCGTCACCAGTTCATCGACATCCTTGAGCAATGGCTCCCAGGGTGGATAAAACGGTCGTCCATCGACCGGAAAATAACCGATCCACTTGAACTGCGGCCGAAGTGGATGCCGCTGCAGCCAATCGACCATCCAGATTTCGCCTAGTGTGATCACCACCTGCGGCTTGAAGTCACGAAACGCCCGCTCGAAACTTGTCGTGTCGCTGCAGTCGCGCGATGGGAAAACGATCAGCGGAAATCTTGCGCGTTCATACGGCCAGCCATCGTGATTCCAGCCAACGCACGCAATCTGCAGACCCGGCATCTTCGCCAAGCGAGTCGTTATTTCCCGCGTCACGCGCGCAAAGCCGCTGCCCGTGAGCGGACTGTCACTCACCCATAACACCCGGACCGCATCCCTCATGTTCGCCGCTTCAACCCTCTACCCTTTTAGCTTTTTCAACCTTCTTAACGATTCAACGATTCAATGTTTTAACGCTTCAACATTCTCCACCAACCCCAGCCTCACCGTATGCGATTCCTCCCACCAGGGTGGCGGAATGAAGTCCAGTTCCGGCACGCCACTCTGAAGCGCTCGCGATGCGCGGTCTGCATTCAGGCCCGCAACGATCGCGTCGGGCACAAAGAGCGCGATCGCGAACTGAGGCGGACTATCCACGAGGTCAAAGCTTCTCGACTCCGCAGACGACCCACTCGATGGACGGAGTGCCAGTGGTGACCAGCTCAATTTTGTCCGATGGAGCCATCGTCAAGTTCGGTTTGACGACTAGTATGTTGTTGGAAGGAATTAACTTATCTTTGTCCAGGATTGACACCTGGGCCCCAGCGTTGGGCTTGAAGAAAAGATTGACGTTCGTCTGAGCACCTCCCGTGTTCACCATCCGCACATTGTAAACGACAGCGCCTGCCACAGTCGGTGGGACGGTGTAAAGGACCGTGGTCGTCGCCGTATTCACGAGGTCGGCTCCAAGTAGTCTAATTTCCACTGCCATAAGAAACTTGGATTCAGACCTTCTCGATCCCGCAAACAACGTATTCAACCTGAGGACTACTGGTTGTTGACATCTCAATCCTGTCTCCCGGTCCCATGGTTAGCTCCGGCTTGAGGATCGTTAGCGCGGTGCCAAGAGACGCATCCCGATCGAAGATGCGGATGGGATTGATGCCGCCACTCGCCCTGAAGTAAATATTGACGTTGACCTGGCCACCGGTGTTCACGAGACGCACATTACTCACGATCGCGCCTGCTACCGTTGTCGGGACCTCATAAAGGTTTGTACTTACAGCGGTGGCTACGCTGGCTGCAAGGAGTCTGACAATTACCGGCATAATATCTCCTTTCTGGGAATCGAACCTATTGTTAGTCTCGTTCCACTCCACTGACCATGAAAGCAATTCCCTCCGAGGGAGGCGCAGTCGCAAGATTAAGCTCGATCTTGTCCAACGTGCCAAGAGTGACGACATCTTCGATGATAAAATCTTCTTTGGCAGGAATCGTAAAATCTTTATTATATATGCGGCGCGCGGTTCCGCTGGCAGGTTTCGCATACAGGTTCAGTACGGGGGTTGCCAATGTCGCATGATTGTTGACCAACCGAATGTTCTTGACCACCGCCGATTTTCCAGCCGGAACAGAGTAAAGTGCCGTTGTCCCTATGGCCGCAATTATGTTTGCTCCCAATGCCTTGATGGTAATTGCCATATTCCCTTTCTCCCTTCGTTAGGTTGCTATCTATATTAATGTTAACATCGTGGCGTCCTCGGCCTGCGTCGCGAGCTCGTCGTATTTCTTATTGCCGGCGTCCAGATTGACGCCCTGCACGAGCACGCCCGTTGGCATTTCATTGTTAAAATATTTCACTGTGCCGGAAAGGCTGTTTTGCAGGGGGTTGGCGGGCGCGGATTCAACGACGTTGTTGCGGGCGATCAGGTTGCGCGCGCCGAGGATCTTGATCGGAAAACCCAGGTAGGTGCTGTCGAAGCGCGTATCCAGGTAGTGAATCCTGTTGTCGCGAATCAGCACGTCTCCATACACGTAGGCCAGGCCGAGCGCAGCCAGACTGCTGGCGTTGGTTTGGACCGCGATCGGCTGGGGAAGCGGCGCGGCGAACAGCGGCATCTCGATTTCGTTTTCCTCGAAGACAAACCGCTCCACCCCGAGCACCTTCTGGGTCGATCCGGCGGCGGTGCTCGCGGCGGGCCGCGTCGCGAGGCGGTATCGAAATTTGTTCGGTGGCGTGATGGAATCGACCACAAATACGCCGTTATAATCGGTTGGCAAAGCCCCGGAGATCTTGACCCGATCCCCTGCAGTCAGCGCATGGTTGCTCGACGTGGTCACCTCGACGACAGTTGATGGGGATGGGTTTGGCAAGACGAGCGAACTGTTCGTAATCGCCGTGCCGGGAGCAGGCAGATTCAGGTACGGCGCTGACACCACGTTCTTGTAAACATTGTTCCGGACGACCATGTCGCGCACGCTCCATTTCGTCAGGTAGGGGCCGCCATACCACGTATTGTGAATCTGGTTTCCTTCAACGATTCCACCCTTGCACGAAGTCATCGAGAGCGCGCGGAACTTGGCCCGGTAATCGGTCCCGTTGCCCAGCGCCCCGGTGGAATCGCAATCGACGAAACAATTCCGAATGAACGGCGCCGTTCCGAACCCTTCGAGAGTATTGGTAGCGTCGTGTTCCTTGCCCCCGGCATGGAAGATGAGCATTTCGCCGGTCGTTGCCGTGCCGGGCAAGACGGCCATGCAATCTTCGATGCCGCAATTTATGAGGGAAGCTCCCGTGGCAGGATCACTGACAATGACGGCAAAGACATAACCGAGGTTCGCGCTGATTTTGTTGCCCCAGTTTTTGGCTTTCACTCTCCGAATGCGGACGTGGTTGCCCATGAGCCGCACGGCGCCGCAGGCCACGGTGTTGCTCTGATTGGCGAGGTTGCAGTCAATGGTAAGGTCCGAGACTTCACAAAAATCGAGCGAGACAGGCTGGCCGCCGCTGGCCAGGGGATGGCCCACCGCGAAATAGTGATTGTTCGCGGAGAGATTGTTCACCAGTTGAAGGGTGGTGACATCGACGCCGGAGCCAATGATCTTCATTCCCGCCTTGGGCTGCCAGCCGTAGCCGCTCGCCGCCCCGTCATAGTATCCCTGCGTTTGAAACGTGCCCGGACCGAGGTGAACGCGAACCGGCGGCGTGGACGGCAGATTCCGCATGACGGTGTCGAATTTTGCTTGGGTGCTGCCGTCGTAGGGATCGCTGATCGTTCCCGAGCCGCCGATGCCGTCTGCGCGATTGGCCACGTAAATATTAAACAGTGCCGGATCGAGCAAAAGTGCGTCTAACAAGCTCATTCTTTTTTACCTCTTTAGTTTGCGAAGGGTTCCCTTCCTCTTCCAGAGCGAAAGAGTAAGCGCACCGATGCCGCACGCAAACAGTGCCATCGTCCCCGGCTCGGGAATGATGGTGAATTCAAACAGAGTGACGAGGCCGACGGTGTTCACAAGTCCGCTAGGAGAGTTAACCGACCCGCTCCCGTCGCCGGTATAGGCGTACACGGCCGAAACGGCATCACCCGCTGTAAGGGCGGCGTCAAAGTAGCTGGTCTCACCGCCCGAAAAATTGCGCACGTCCATGAGGAGGTTCCCGGAGGAGGGTTGATAGAAGAACGGAGTTGTCAAATCAATTACGATGCCCCAATTTTCAGGAACAGTTAA
>JAKEEH010000524.1 GCA_022616725.1 Limisphaerales bacterium
GTCGTCTTCTCGCAGCCGATGTTTATCGCGCCACTCGGCGACGGCCTCGTCGAACTCTTCGTCGAAGTTGGGCTGTTCGGGATTCGGCATTGCTTTACTTGCTGGTGAGTAGCAAACTGGCGACGGATTCGATTTCGGCGTAGAGCTTTTGCTGCCACGTTTGGAGGCGCTGACGGTCGAGGAGACTGAAGCCTGGATGTTTCGCCGCCCCTGAAATGGTCAGATTCTCCGCGTTGAGCGCTTCAACCAACCAATCCTGCATTCGCGACATGGCGATTTCTCGTCCACCGAGATTGTCTTTGAGTTGCGCCCGCACTTCGGATGACTCGAACAATGTGAAGCTGTCGCTGTGTGCGGCGTTGCGGATCACAACGTAACTGCATTGTTTTCCGAACTGGTCGGTGAGTCGCTGAATCTGATCCACGCTATCCGATTCGTGATTCACCGGCATGATGAGCGTGAGCGCCGTGCCCATCGCGGACAGCACGGCAGGCAGGTCAATTTCCGTGAAGTAATCAATGAATAGGTCGGTGGAAGCGGCGCGGCAATCCATGACAACCAGGTTCGCCTTTTCCAGCGCCCCGAAGATGCCGTCGAGTTCACGCCGGTTGTCCAGGTCCAGAAATCGCGTGTCCGGGTGAAACCGTTTCAACGTCGAGTTCTCGTTGTCGGAATCAATCGCGACATGTGCGATGCCCTTGTCCTTGAGGAACTGGACGAAATTCACGGCGAAGAAGCTTTTGCCGACACCGCCTTTGCCGTTGAGGATGAGGTCGAGGCGTTTCATGGACTTTGAGGTTTGAGGATACGCACCTGGGCGATTCGTGGACCGCGCGTGCGGGTCGGCTGCGTTTCGTCACCGTTGGGATTCACTGACGATTTGGCTGGTTGGTGCGCGTCCGTTGCTTGATGAGGCGTGCCTTCTTCAGCTGAGGCCGAGGGAACTGGCGGTTTTCTTCGTCCTGGCCGTTTGCGCGGACGCACGTTTTCGCCGAGCACCTGATGGCAGAACATCGCGATGGCCGTTTTGCTGGTGGGTAGGCAATGCTGCGTCAGGAGATCGGCGATGGAGCGATAGGACGCGCGCTTCTGCCGCAATTCAGCGATGACGTCCTTCGCCGGCATCAGGTCCTGGAACTTCTCTGGACGCCGAGGCGTAAATTCATCAACCGCCTTGCGGACTGTGGCTGGGTCAAATGCGGACATGATTTGAAATGATGCGGATGTGAACCGGGAAACGGATAGTTGGCGAAATGGCCACCGCAAGGCGATGACGCGGACAATTCGCGGCCAGCTCAGATTCGCGACCGCTGCAGGTCAGGGGCGACGTCGTGGCAACGGCAAGTTCGGAATCACGGCCCGCTCGCGGAGTATCCACGTCCGTTGCCGCTGTTGCGTCGCGGGCAGTTGAAACCCTTTCTTCGTCGCGGATGCGGACTGATTGCTGCCGCGCCTGTTGGCGTGGATTGGACGCGGACGCGGACCGTTCGCGGACACGGATCAACCGCGACTGCGGGCTGCCTTCTGCCTGTTCGCGTTCGCGGATTTGCCGCGCTTGTGGTCGTGCGTGATTCATATCGCGTGGCTGTTTTGTGGATTCAACGCGACGACTTCGCGGACGCAGAAACCTTCGGCACGAAGGGGTAACGCGTGCCCTGTCTTAAACATGCTGTGCAACACAATGCCTCCTGTCTTGCCTGAGTTCGTCCCGCCAACTCTCCAGTTGCGCCATGACGGTCTTGACGCGAGCGATCTGCTCGATGGTTTGTGCTTCGATGCGCGCGGCTGCGTCGTCGCCGCCTCGCGCTTCCGGCAACTGCATCGTGTTGAAAGTCGCATGATTATCTATGCGCTCTTCGAGCTTCTTCAGCACTTCGATGGCAGTTCGGACCTGGGCTGTGGTTGGAGTTCGCATAATCAGACGTGGATGCCGTGTGAATGCTTGCGCGCCGGCGATTGCTGGTGGCGACGCTTCCGTGGTGGTAGCCACTGTGCGTTTCGAGCTTGTTCTGCGGTGACCGGATGTGCCCACGGAGATTCGAATCCGAGTTTGCCGGCAGCCTCCTCGGCGGCTCCCTTGGTAGCCGCTTCGATTACGGTGCGTAATGGATCACCAATCTCGCGGGCGTATTCGCGGTCGGTGTAATAGATGCCCCAGAGTTGGTTGCCCTGGCTTGGAGTCACGGTCGTGCTCATGGTTGTAGTTGAGCACACCGCGTCCTGGCGATGGTGTATCAGCTACACAAGATGCGCGCACAGTCCGAACAATGTCCGTGGAGTAGCCTTGCTGATAGCGAGCACGAGAATAAACTCACGCTACGAAGAATTGAGTTTGCCAATGCCGCTGCTCTACAAATACCTGCATCCAGATAATGCCCACGATGGCACGCCACTTCCGTTGCTCGTCCTGCAAACGCTGCGTTTGAGCGCTACAGATCCGCACTGGTTTAATGACCCTTTTGAGGTGCGACCTTGGTTTGATCAGGAACGCCACGATCACGCAGCAAAGACCCAAGAATCGTTTCACGAGCGGATGATGGGGATTAAACATTCGCTTATTAAGGGCCGGTCGATGGCGGGAATTCCCACTGAAAACGCCTCGGGGTTTGGCGAGCAATTCAACAAACGGTTTCGAGATGACATCGGTCGAAAATTCAGAGTGCTTTGCCTTAGTAAGAATCCAAAAAGCGTCTTGATGTGGGGGCACTACACTCGGTCGCACGCCGGAATTGTGCTTGGCATAGACACTGACGCCTCTGGATTTCACCAAGGGTTGAAGTCAAATGGCTTTGAAGTGCGCTATTCCGAAGATCGATCGGAAACGAAACTACCGTTGGCTTTCTACCAAAGTCCTCACGTAGAGATGTTCGATATGCTCGGCAACATCGTGAACCGACCAGATGAAGAAGTAGTGAGCGACGGTGGATTGGTTATCCCCTTTCGCGAATACCGCCGGCGGGTTGAGCAAGCTGGAATTACTGCTTTGACCACGAAAGCCAAAGATTGGCACTACGAACATGAAGTTCGCTTCATTTATGACTTGTCGCTGCATTCGAGCCAGTTGATTTGTGAGAATAATCGCCACCTCGTTTCAATTCCTGCGGAAGCACTTCGTGAAATCATCATCGGCTTCCGAGCTGATGTGAAACTCGTGCAAGGCATTGTCCAACTGTTTCGCGGTGACAGAATCGGTAAGCCAAAGCTCTTCTTCTCGGAATGCCATCCGAATCTTTACGAAGTGCAGCCACACGAAACCAATGATCAATATTTGCTCGATTATTTTCAGATAGTTCTTCCGAGCATGTGAGTGCACATCGACGAGTACGCGATGTGGCATTCGAAGGTGTATCACATACACAGAAACTTCGGGAGGTCTTGATATCGTCCGCGTGTGGTCACGGCAAAGACGCAATACAACCTTAAGAACGCGCGCGAATACTTTGAGGAACATCTCTGCGTCGGCGACTACTACAATGAAGGGGAACGCGTAGCCGGCGAATGGGTCGGCCTCGGAGCGGAACGGCTTGGGTTGTCCGGCAAGGTTCGCGCCAATGATTTCCTGCGGCTCTGCGAGAATCACGACCCTGCTACGGGCGAGACGCTGACTCAACGGTTGAACACCACGCGGACTGAGGGCGGTGAGAACACGGCGAATCGCAGGATATTCTACGACTTCACGTTCTCTCCACCAAAGTCGGTTTCCCTCGCGGCTTTTCTCGGCCGAGACGAACGGATTCTTGAAGCGCATGGGCGAGCGGTAAAAACAGCGCTACGCGAGTTCGAGGCGTTTGCGGCAACTCGTATTCGGACTGGCGGCGCGCAGAATGATCGGCGGACGGGCAACTTCGCGGCGGCGCTGTTCACACACGACACGTCTCGCGCACTCGACCCGCACGTGCATACCCACTGCATTGTTTTCAACGCGACCTTCGATTCAGCGGAGAACCGGTGGAAGGCGCTCCAAAACTATGAACTGCTGCGGGCCAGAAAGTTTGCCGAGAACGCCTATTATCACGAACTCGCTCGCGAATTGCGGAGTTTCGGCTACGAGATTCGCAACCGGGCGCGTGGAGATTTTCAAGTCGAGGGAGTGTCGGACGAACTCTGTGAGCGGTTTTCAAAACGGCGCGCAGAGATTGACAAGGCGCTCGCGAAGCTGCTGGCCGAAAAACCAGAACTTGTGAGTGGAGATGTGATGGCCACACGCCGGCTTCTGGCGACGGCAGAACGGGCACGAAAGCAGCGGGATTTGAGCCGGGATGAATTGCTGACCTTATGGGAATCGCAATTGACGCGAGAGGAGCGGCAGGCAATCAGCCGTCTGCGTAGTCAGTCCACGCAAAGTCCGTCTGACGATAACCGGGTGTCGTTGGCCGATGCCGTGCAATGGGCTGAGGAGCATTTGTTCGACCGAAACTCCGTCGTGCTTGAGTGCCAGTTGTGGCAGGAAGCGCTGGGCCGGGCGCGCGGCGAACGCTTCTCGCTGTCTGAACTCACGGATTTTACTCGGCAGCGCGCTTACATCCGAGACGAGGAGCATCCCGGCGAAGTGACTTTACGTGACGTTTTGCTGCGCGAATGGGAAATCGTCCAGACCGCGAAAGAAGGCGTTGCAGCCTGTCATCCACTTGTGGCCAATCCGCGTCCTGCTGATCCCAAGCTGGATGACGAGCAACGCAAGGCTCTCGATGGTCTCTTGTCTTCAACGAATGCGGTTTCCGTTTTTCGCGGCGGCGCAGGTACGGGCAAGAGTTTCGTCCTGACCGAACTTGTCGAGCAGGTTCAACAAGCCGGGCGGCATGTCGTCGTCCTCGCGCCGCAGCGTCAGCAGGTGGTGGACATGGAGAAGGCGGGATTGCCGTCGCCATCAACCGTTGCGAATTTTGTCCTGAAGCGCGAACTCGCCGCGGGGGCGATCGTAATTGTGGACGAGGCGGGACAGATTGGCGGGCGGCAAATGCTCGAATTGCTTCGCCTCGCTCGCGAACGCAATGCGCGAGTGATTCTATCCGGCGACACGCGGCAACACGGGGCGGTCGAGGCTTCCGACGCCCTGCTCGCGATTGAACGTCATTCCGGTGTGAAGCCGGTCGAGTTGCACAACATTCGTCGCCAAGACCCGGCACTCGCGCGGGACTTCGAGGAGCGCAAGCGGATCAGACAGTATCGAAAGGCAGTTGAATCGGCGGCAGCCGGGAAAGTCGGCGAATCGTTTGAACGACTCGACAAGATGGGCGCGGTCGTGGGCTGCGGGTTGGGCGATCAAGCCGACAAACTCGCCGACGAATATCTCCGCCTCGCCGAGCAGAATGCCTCGGCGGTGGTCGTCTCACAGACTTGGACGGAAGTCCATTGCGTCAACGCTCGCGTACGTGATGCGCTGAAGGCCAAGGGACTGCTCGGTGCAAACGATGCGACCGTTCAAGTGTTGGATAAACTCGACCTCACGAATGCGCAGAAGCGCGATGAACGCTTTTATCCGAAAGAGGCAGTCGTCGTTTTCAATCAGAAGATCCGAAATGCCGAGCCGGGCACGAAAGGAAAGCTGAGCGGCATCGTGAAGGCGGGGCTGTTGATTGATGTGGGCGGACGTTTCGTGACCGTCTCGAATAAAATGCTCGACCGCATTTCGGTCTGCCTCCCGCGAGAGTGTCAGGTTTCGACGGGTGACCGTCTGCATCTCAAGGCGAATCGTAAGCTGGCATCAGGAGGCCGCGTCACGAATGGCGAGCTGGTCACCGTGAAGTCGGTTCGTCCAGATGGGGGAGTTGAACTCACAGATGGCCGTATCTTGGAACCCAGCTTCCGCGAATTCCTCCCTGGATACGCGGTCACATCCTACGGTTCACAAGGCAAGACCGTGGATTACGTCCTGTTCTCTGACTCGACCATCAAGGCGGCAACCAACGCGCAGCAATGGTACGTGACGATTTCGCGTGGGCGACGCGGCATACGAATTTTCACGCCAGACAAGGAACAACTCCGCGAGAACGTGACGCGCTCCGGCCACAGGCCGCTGGCACTTGAGCTTGCTGCCGGTGTCGCGCCCCGACGTGGCGCTCGCCTTTGGGATCGCCTTCATGGTTATTTGCGTCGTTTCGGTCGTCGCGCTGCGGACGATTTCTGCCGACTCAAACTTTCTCGTCGTCGTCATCAACCCATTGAAACCTATGAGCACAAAAACACCCGAATGTTGGGCGAGTGACCCGAACGCTCGCGCAGTCAAAATCGAATTGTCGGGTGAGCAAAGCCTGCTGCTGCCGTTCGACCAATTCGCCTTTTCCGAACTCAAAAGCGAGGGAAAGGAACAACAACTCCGTTTGGTCTTCGCCACGCACGAGGTTTCTATACGCGGCCATTGTTTGCGGCGAATCGAGACCGCTATGCAGCGGGCGGAATTGTCGCTCCTCACGACGTTGCCTAGAAACCAGCGGTCCTTAGTCACCGAAGGCCGGCCTGTGATTCTTGAAATCATCGCAAAGGAGGCGAATGACAACAGCAAGCAAGCTGTGGCAAGGGAGTGAACCGAAGCGTCGGTCACGATGTTGGGGGAGACTGTCCCGTGGAGATGATTTGTAGGTTGACGAGCTGCAGATTGAGAACAACGACACATCCATCAGCTCTACTGCAAGGAAGTAAATGCCGCTCGCGTTGCCAGCGCGCCAGTTGGCGCTTCCAATCTTCTACGACGCTCCACTGGACTTCCAACTCCCAGGCTAAACTCCTCGCAATTCGGGCTCACGTTTGTTTCATTGGTTGGTGTGAGCGATGTCACGCGAATTCTGAATTCGATGGAGCCGGGTGAGGCGAGCTCGGCCAACGAATTGCTTCCGCTTGTTTATCAGGAACTCCGGAGACTCGCAGCGCACAAAATGGCTGGCGAAGCTGCAGGCCACACACTTCAGCCAACGGCCTTGGTGCATGAGGCTTTCCTGCGTTTGATTGGACCTGGCGAAACACGGCAGTGGGATGGACGCGGGCATTTCTTTGCGGCGGCGGCGGAGGCAATGCGGCGCATTCTCGTAGAATCCGCTCGAAGGAAGAAGCGGTTGAAGCATGGCAGACAATTGGAGCGGGTGGATATCGATGCCGTTGATATTCCATTGCCGATGCCGGATGACGAGTTGTTGGTGCTAGATGAGGCGTTGGATCGCCTTGCGACTGTGGATACGCGCGCCGCCGAAATGGTGAAGCTCTGTTTTTTTGTCGGGTTGACGCAAGAACAGGCGGGCAAAGAACTGGGCATTTCGCTTGCGACTGCAGAGCGGCTATGGGGATTTGCTCGCGCTTGGCTCTTTCGCGAACTGCAAAGGAATCGCAATCCCAACCAATAAGCCGTGCTCTTTTATGAGGGTTTTCAATTCTGAACGTCGCATGAAGGTATGAAGGCAAGCGCCTTCACGAACAATATGGCCAGCGCAGACCGACTCATCGAAGTTTTTGACGAGGCCAAGGCCCGGCCCGCCGGCGCGGAGCGGGACTATTTTCTCACTGCGGCTTGCCGGAATGAAAAGGAGTTAATGGAACAAGTTCTCTCCCTGCTGCGAGCTCACGAGGGCGCGGGCGATTTTTTAAAGAATCCTCAGTTCGGCGTTGCCGCTGCCGCGCTTAATGAAAAGCCCGGAGATAGGATTGCCCGCTACAAGTTGCTGCAAAAAATCGGTGAAGGAGGTTGCGGTGTTGTTTACATGGCCGAGCAGGAAGAACCAGTCCGCCGCCGCGTGGCCCTCAAAATCATCAAACTTGGCATGGACACTCGTTCCGTCGTGGCCCGGTTCGAGGCGGAGCGACAGGCGCTGGCGTTGATGGATCATCCGAACATCGCCAAAGTTTTCGATGCGGGCGCCACCGATACTGGTCGGCCCTATTTCGTGATGGAGATGGTGCGCGGGGCCAAAATCACCGACTACTGCGACCAGAACGGTCTTTCCACCGAAGAACGTCTTAATCTTTTCTCGCAAGTCTGCCACGCCATTCAGCACGCGCACCAAAAGGGCGTTATCCATCGAGATATCAAGCCGTCGAACATCCTTGTCACGGTCAATTCCCCTGGTTCGCCCGGAAATCCCAAGGTCATCGATTTCGGGATCGCAAAAGCCACCACTGGTGAACGCCTCACCGACAAGACTGTCTTCACGGCTTTCGAACAATTCATCGGTACTCCCGCCTACATGAGCCCGGAACAGGCGGTGATGACGACCTTGGACATCGACACCCGCACGGATATCTATGCGTTGGGGGTATTGCTTTACGAACTGCTCACTGGCGAGACGCCGTTCAATGCGAAGGATTTGATGGCGTCCGGCTTGGACGCAATGCGACGGACGATTTGCGAGAAGGAACCGGCGTTTCCTTCCTCGCGCGTGAGCACGATGTCGGAAGCTGATCTTGAAACGATTGCAAGGCACCGCCGCTCAGATGCTCCCAAACTTGTTCACCAGTTGCGCGGCGATTTGGACTGGATCGCCATGAAGGCATTGGAAAAGGACCGTGCGCGGCGTTACGAAACGGCAAGCGGCCTAGCAGCGGACATCCAGCGCTATTTGAACGACGAACCGGTTGTGGCGCGTCCGCCGAGTAATCTCTACCGGCTTCAGAAACTGGCTCGTCGCAATCGATTCACCTTTGTGTCAGTAACCGCCGTCTCCATCGCGCTCGTACTTGGCTTGTGTGTGACGACTTGGGCCTTGATGCGAGAGCGCGCAGCGCGTCGAGAGGCTGAGTCCGCTCGAAATCTTGCCCGCGCCGAGTCGGCCAGGAATGAGGAAGTCGCCAAGTTCCTGATGACCACAATTGGACCCGACGCATGGGGTGGACAGGAGGCGACATTGGTTCGACCAATTCTCTTGGATTTCTTTTCGGCGCGGCTTGGGACGGACCTCACGAACCAACCCGGAGCACAGGGGGACCTTTGGCTCAGTGTGGCCAACAGTTGCGCCGGTACAGGCGATTACACGCGAGCGGTTACAAATTGTCACCGCGCTGTGAATGCCTACCGGTTGGCTTTCGGGGAGAACGATGCCAAAGTCGCCCTCGCTTTTTCGCGCCTCAGCAGATTCCAGCGTCTTGATAAAGATCTTTCAGGTGCAAGGACAAATGGGCAGCAGGCTGTCGCGATAGCAAGAAATAGCGGAAACGCTGAGACGCTAGCTATTTGCCTCCTAGATGCCGCAAAAGCCCTCAACGATGCGGGCGAACCCACGCGTGAAGCGATTCCTCTGCTTCGCGAGACGATGCTCCTGCGAAGAAACACCGTGCCACACATGCTCGCGCTTTCAGATAGCACCCATCTCCTGGTGCGGGCGCTGCGGGCGCTGGCGGCTACAGGCAAACAGGACGAAGCCGAAGCGATCCTTCAGGAGGAATTGCAAATAGCGCCGAACGATGCGGCCCTGCTAAGCCTTCTCTACAGCTTCAATGAAGTGAAAAAATAAGTGAGGGATTTCGCGCGGCCGCGTCGCATGACTGGTTGGAGACGTCATGCATGAAAAAGATGCTCTCAGAACTCTGGCAGGCGGGGGCCAGCCCGAAATCGGGCGGTCGCTGAGCTTGGGTCGTAGGCCGCTCTACGTCACTGACGACTTTACACAACCATGACAACAGACATCTGGAAACTGACAGCCTCGGACTTATGAAAAATAAATTCGTAATCGCGGCAGCTACGACTCTACTTCTTCTCACAGGCTGCGTCTCTCCCTCGCATATCGCGTGAGAGTACCGCTGGATTACTCCGATTCGATCAAACTTCCAGAAGGAGTTGGACGCCGCCGCGAACGATGGTTGGGAGGTTGTTTCCGCGACACCGGACACAAGCGCGGACACGATGTCAGCCGTCTTGCGCCGTCCGAAAAAATGAGAATGTGGCCTAACCATGGGCTGCGAACCCGGCCATCGCGTCACGGTTGCAATCCAAGCGTCCCGCGGGCCGGGTCGCTGAGTTGGGTCGTTAGTTGCCACCTCACACCATGAGCACAGTATTTCTCCTTCAACATGTTCATGAGTTCGATGACGGACACGAAGAAGTGAAACTCATCGGCGTCTTTTCTTCCGAGGCGTTGGCTCGCGCTGCCCAGCAGCGAGTTTCCGACCAGCCGGGCTTCCGAGATTTGCCAGAGGGCTTCGAGATCAGCGAGCATCGCGTTGATGGCAATATCGGATGGCAAGAGGGCTACGTTACGGTTCAGCCAACCGAAGGGTGACTCATGAAGCTCGATAAAGAACTCGTCGGCGCTTCCTCCGCCATAATCGTTCTCTCAATCCTTTGCAAAGGGGACACCTATGGATACGCGATCATCCAGCGTGTCCGTGAACTTTCGTCTGGGAAGATTGAATGGACCGATGGGATGCTCTACCCAGTTCTCCATTGGCTCAGAAAACACGGCCAAATTGGAAGTCGATGGCTTGCCTCCAAAACCGGTCGAAAACGTTGCTACTATTCTCTGAGAGCAAAAGGCAGGAAGACTCTTAGAGATCAAAAGCGGCAATGGAAACTGGTTTCGTCGACTCTCGATCGACTTTGGCAAACACAGACGCTGGACGTTTCGCCGTTAAAAGGCCGAGATTCATTGCCGGCAAATGGCGCAAAGAAAGACAATCATTAAGCGATTCCGGATGTTTGCGCGCGTCATTAGCTTTTTTACCTCATTGCGGCTCACGGTGGCGTGCCTGCTGATGGCGATTGTGCTCGTATTTGTGGGCACGCTCGCGCAAGTAAAACTTGGGCTATATGCCACGCAGACGCAGTACTTTCAGAGCCTCTTTGTCTATTGGAGCCCGGAAGGGAAGGATTGGAAGATTCCGGTCTGGCCCGGCGGCTGGCTTCTCGGCGGCGCGCTGCTGGTCAATTTGATTGCGGCCCACCTCAAGCGTTTTCGCTTTACCTGGAAAAAATCGGGCATCTTCCTGATTCACTTCGGATTGATCGCGCTGCTGCTCGGGCAGTTTCTCACTGAAGTCTTCCAGGTGGAGAGCTTCATGGTGATCCCGAACGGAGGAACCAAAAATTTCAGCGAGGACGGGCGGAAGCATGAGCTTGCCATTGTGGACATCACCGATGCGCAGCAGGACAAGGTGGTGGCGATTCCGGAGGCGATGGTCGCCGCGAAGGGGGAGATCAAAGATCCGCAACTGCCCTTCACCATTCGGGTGAAAGAGTTCTTCGCCAATTCCACTCCCGTGGTTCCAACCACGCAGCCGGAAGGCAAGAGATTCACGGCGAGCCAGGGATTCGCCCGCCAGATGGGACTGGAGGAAAGACCCACCACCGGGAAGATGAGTGACGAGAATAAGCCGGCTGCGCTGGTCGAAGTAGCGGCGGAAAGCGGACCGATTGGCGATTGGGGCGTCTCGAGCTGGCTGACAAAGCATGGCCAAAAAGACCGTTTGCTCGATTTCCAGGTTAAACGAGGAATGCCATCCGATTCGCTGGCCGATTACCCGCAGAAATTCACTCATGCGGGCCGCACTTATGTCATCGCGTTGCGGCCGGTTCGCTACTACAAACCCTACTCCATCGAACTGTTGAAGTTTACCCATGCCCGCTACAAGGGCACTGACATACCAAAGGATTTCTCCAGCCACATTCGTCTTCGCAATGCGCAGACCGGCGAGGATCGCCAAATCCTGATTTATATGAACAACCCGTTGCGCTATGGCGGCGAGACCTATTTCCAGGGCGGGTTTTTGGAGGCGGACGCGGGGACGATTCTGCAGGTGGTGCGCAACCCCGCGTGGCTCACACCTTATTTTGCGTGCATCGTGGTCGGCTTGGGCCTGCTGGTTCAGTTTTCAATGCACTTTTTCGGTTTCCTGAAAAAATCGGGTGGACGCCGTTCCGCCGCGCCCGCAAAGAAGTCCAAGACAGCCGAGCCTGAACTGGCTCCGATGGGGGCCGCCTTTGCCGCGCAGGGCGTGGACGCCTCCTTGTCGCGGAAACGGAGGAATTCGTGAAGAAATATTTCTCATGGATCGTTGCGGCGGTGTTCGCTGCCTGGATCGTTTCCGGGATAAGGCCGCCGAAAAATCCAACCGATTTCAAGCTGGACGAATTTGGCCGCCTGCCCGTGCTGGCCAATGGCCGCATCCAGCCGCTGGATTCCTTCGCGCGCAACACGCTGCTCAGCATTCACGGCACCCAGACCGTTCGCCCTTCGACCAATGATCCCGCGCAAACCCGCATTCTTTCTGCGCGCGAATGGCTGCTGGAGGTTATGGCGAATCCGGAGCAGGCGGACAAACGGCGAATCTTCCGCATCGAGAGCCTGGATTTGCGCAATCTGCTCGGCGCGCGCGAAGGACGGCTGGGCCAGCTTGCGCAGAATGAGCTCGCGCCAAAGCTGGACGAGGTCATCAAAGGAGCGCAGCAGCTTCTGAAAATGGAAGAGGATACCGGCCGGGAGCCGCAGCTTCGGAATGGTTATGAAAGGGACCTGATGCACTTGTATCAGAGCATGATCATGTACAAGCGCCTGAAGAACGCGATTCAGCCGGAGGATGGCCGGGATTTCAAAGCAGAGCTGAAAATCTTCCGGGAAGCCATTCCTCCCGCGCTTGCCGCGCTCCAACAGCATCAGGCGGGCAATTTTGAAAGCGCCAGGACGAACGAGAGCATTCAGCTTTTGAGCACGTTCATGGGGCGGTATCAGGACATGACGCGATGGGGGCATCCGATGCTCGCGCCGCCGCTGAATCCCAAGGCGGACCGGGACGCGTGGAGCAGCATTGCCACAAATCTTCTGCAGGCGATGCGCTCCGCCGAGTTTCACCCGGCGATTGACTATTTTGCCGCCATGGGCTCGGCCTGGCGCGAGAATAACCCGGCTGACTTCAACAAGGCGGTGAGCGATTACCAGGGTTGGCTAGTCCAGCACGGGCTTGGCGCTGAGATGAGCAAGGGCAAGACCGAGTTCTTCTTCAATCATTTGGAGCCGTTCTACAAAACCACCCTCATTTATGTTGTCGCGCTGCTGCTGGGCTGCGGGTTTTGGCTCAACTTCGCTCCCTGGTTGCGGAAATCCGCTTATAGTTTGGTGATTCTAGCTTTTGTTCTCCATACGGCAGGCCTCATCTTTCGGATGTGGCTTGAAGGCCGCCCCCCCGTCACCAATCTCTATTCTTCAGCGGTGTTTGTGGGATGGGGAGCGGTCCTCCTGGGAATCATTTTGGAGCGTTTTTACCCCGAAGGCATCGGTGTGGTGACAGCTTCGTGCGTCGGTTTCATTACCCTGATCATCGCGCACAATCTTGCCCTCGGCGGAGACACGATGGAAATGATGCGCGCGGTGTTGGACACGAACGTGTGGCTGGCCACGCATGTCGTTATCATCCATATTGGATATGCAGCCACCTTTCTGGCGGGTTTTCTGGGATTGATTTACATTGCGCGCGGGTTTTTCACGCGCACCCTCAGCCAGGAGACGGCCAAGGGGCTGGTTCGCATGGCCTATGGAACGATTTGTTTCGCCACGCTATTTACTTTCGTAGGAACGGTTCTTGGCGGCCTGTGGGCGGACCAATCCTGGGGCCGTTTTTGGGGATGGGATCCGAAGGAAAATGGCGCCCTCTTAATCGTATTGGCCAATGCGACGCTCCTCCACGCCCGGTGGGGCGGCATGATTCGGGATCGTGGGCTGATGGCATTCACGATCTTCGGCAACATCATCACGGCCTGGTCATGGTTCGGAACGAACATGCTGGGAGTGGGGCTCCATTCCTACGGATTCATGGACAAAGGGTTCAAGTGGCTGGTGATATTCGTCGCCTCGCAAGTGGCTTTCACGCTGATTGCCACGGTGCCCGTCCGCTATTGGAGGAGCTTCCAGGACAATGCGGGGGAAAGCCCGCGGGATGGAGGCGCCAACCCTTCCAATTCGGCCATAACGGACGCGACTCCGGCCGCTCCGTTTCGTTGACCATCGCCGGGCCGGCAATCCCGCCGCGGGAGTCGTCGAAAAGATAATTGAGGGATAGCGCCCGCCCAAATCGCATGACTTGTTGGAGACCGTCATGCGTACGCAAAGGAAAAATATTCTTTTAATGGAAGAGTTGATGATTTGACTGCGGTGAAAGAACCCATCGAGGAACTCTGGCAAAAGTGGAAGCAGCCGGAAATCTGGCGGCTGCCGCATTGGCCACGTCGGTGGGATGAGGGAAACCGGAAGGAATAGGAACGCAATGGTACGGCCAATTGCCATGCTCGTCTGCCTCCTCGCCTCCGCCGCAGTGCACGCGGCTCAGATCAAGGAAGCCCCCAGGATCCTCGCCCCCAGCGAGACTCGCCTCCATCACCGCATTGACGACGTATCCTTCACCCCATCCGGCGGCAAACTCTCCCGCCTCTCGGATTACTCCGGCAAAGCCATCGTCATCGCCTTCACCTCCCCAACTTGTCCCGTCGCCTTGCGCTACCGTCCGCGCCTCACCGAACTGACGGAACGCTTCAAAGGAAAAGTCGAATTCCTCATCATAAACTCCAAGGCCGATTCCAACAGCGCCATCACCGCTGCCCTCCTCGCCTCCTCCACCACCGAAGTCTTCCTCCTCGACGCCGCCCGCACTGTGCTCTACCGCGGCGCTGTCGACGACCAATACGGCATCGGCTACCAGCTTGAAGCCCCCCGCGAAACCTACCTCGTCAACGCCATCGAAGCTTTCCTCGCTTTCCGCCCCATTGCCACTCCCGCAACCATCGCCCCCGGCTGCGCAATCGAATCCGAAACTCCCACACGCTCCACTGCCAGCCCCATCACCTTCCACAGCCGCATCTCGCGCATCATCCAATACAATTGTCAGGAATGCCACCGCCCCGGCGAGCCAGCCCCCTTCAATCTTCTCACTTACGACGACGCCAAATCCCACGCGAAAACCATTAAACGCGTCGTTGAGCGCAAAATCATGCCCCCCTGGTTTGCCGAAGGCGGCGACTGGGCGAACGACCGCCGCCTCTCTGACGCCGACCGTAACGACCTTCTCGCCTGGATCGCCGCTGGCTCACCCGAAGGCGATCCGTCCCACGCCCCCCTCGCACGCACCTGGGAAACCGGCTGGCGCATCGGCAAGCCGGACGTCGTGTTCGAGGTCCCGCGCCCCATCAAGGTCGCCGCCCAAGGTACCATGCCCTACCAGGAAGTCGATATCCTTACCGGCCTCCCGGAAGACAAATGGGTCAAGGCCGTCGAGATTCGCACCAGCCAGCCTCAGGTCACTCACCACATCCTCGTCTTCGAGGTCTACCCGCCCGACCATCCGCGAGATGCCAAAACCCGCCCCAACCACCTCGCCGGCCTCGCCGGCTATTTCGCCGGAATGGTCCCCGGCCAGGGCCACCTCTTCTTCCCCGAAAACACCGCCAAATTCCTCCCAAAGGGCGCTGGGCTTCGCTTCCAGATCCACTACACCCCCAACGGCACCGCCTGCGAAGACAAACCCAAAATCGGCCTGCTCTACGCCGACGCTCCGCCCAGGCACGAAATCCTCACGCGTTCCGTCGCCACCACCAAATTCCTCATCCCGGCCA
>JAKEEH010000525.1 GCA_022616725.1 Limisphaerales bacterium
CTGCTGTGCGCGAGTTATAAGCTGTTCGGGATTGGGCTGCTCTCATCGCGTCTGCCGTTTTTGGTCGCAGGGTGCGGGGTGTTGTGGCTGACGTGGCGACTGGGTCGAGAGCTGTTTGGGAGTGTCGAGGGCGCATTGCTGGGCGCAATTGTGATGGCGGCGAACGTGCAGACGATGACGATAGCGACACGCTCGACCCCCGATATGTTTTTGTGCCTGTTCGTGAGCGTCAGCCTCTGTGGCTTTGCGCCGCTATTGCTCGGGAAGAGCGATTCGTGGCGATCATATGCCATGGCGTATCTCGGCGCCGGACTGGCGTGCGCGACGAAAGGATTGTGGGGGGCGATACCGGTGCTGTTTGCGGGGGTGTTGTGGGCTCTGCAATGCCGCCGATCAATTCCGCTGAATCGCCTCGCGCCGGCAGGAT
This sequence comes from Limisphaerales bacterium, assembly GCA_022616725.1. Lineage (GTDB taxonomy): Bacteria > Verrucomicrobiota > Verrucomicrobiia > Limisphaerales > JAKEEH01 > JAKEEH01. The sequence goes on from JAKEEH010000525.1 coordinate 428, forward strand.
GGGTGTTGGCGGGGGTACTGGTGGGCGGCGGCTGGTTCATGTATGCGGCCGTGAAGCATGGCAGCGGCACACTGGGCGCATTCTTTCGGGACCAGACGGCGGCGACGGCGACACCGGCGAAATGGTTCCTGATCTCGAATGTGGCGGACTACGCGGCGGCGACGCTGCGGCATTTTCTGCCCTTCAGTCTGCTGCTGGCGGCGGCGTGGTTTGCAGCGCGACCACAAGTCAAGGAGTTTTTCCGACGCAATCGGCTGGCGCTCTGGTTCGTGCTGGGGTGGTACGTCCTTGTATTCGGGATATTTTCTTTTGGGTTCATGCGCCGCACGCGTTACCTGCTGCCAACGTACCCCGGGCTGGCGGTGATGATTGGCGCGCTGCTCGTTGTTTTAATGCAGCATGCAAAAGCGGAGGAGTGGGTGAGGCGATTGAGTGTGGCGATCCTCGCGGTCGGAATCGTTTTTGGCCTGGGGATGGCGGTCATGGGACTGCGACTGGACTGGCGGCTGGCGCTGGCTGGAGGAATTGTCGCGGGGAGCGCCGGCGGCGTGGTGGCGTGGATGCGAAACTGCGATGCGCTTAGCAGTATGGCGGGACTGGGTGCATGGGTGATTGTGGTCGCTCCGCTTGTGACGGGCTTCGCGCGGCCCGTGTTTACCCCGAATTACGCGGCGGATCTTACGCGGGAATTGTCCGCGCAAACCGCTCCTGGACAGGCGATCGTGGCGCTGGGAGTGCGCGCCGAACTGGTCTCGCAAATCCGGCTGTTGTCGGCAGGACGCCTGGAGCCGAAAGCATACGCGACGGAAGCATGGCCGGCTGGAATCCCAGGTGGAGCGGTGTGCGTCGTGGCGGAAGATGGGCGGGAAAGGCTCGCGGCAGCGGGCTATCGGCTGACGTTGGCGGGCTATCGCGCCAAGGGAGTGCGGGCGAGCGATGTGTGGCGGGCGTGGCGGAGCGGGCAACGGGAGGAATTGTTCAGTCGTAAACAACAGAACTTCTACGTGGCGACGCCGCCATGAGGGAAACGCGGGTTAAAGCGTGGGTCGTTGAAGCGTTGAAGCGCTAAACCGTGGAACCGTTGAATTGAATCGTTCGACATTGGGGGAGGGTTCTGTTAAACACCGTTCGTGCCGGAACGCATCCCTGCCCTGTGGGACGAGCTAAAGGCGCGGCGCCATTTGATCGTGATCGCCGGGCCGTGTGTGATCGAAAGCGAGCAACTCTGTCTGGAGGTGGCGCGTTCGCTGCAGGACGTTTGTCGCGAGCTGGGGATCACTTACATTTTCAAAGCCAGTTACGATAAGGCGAACCGCACGTCGGCCAAATCGTTTCGCGGGCCCGGGATCGAGGAGGGACTCGGAACGTTGCAGTGCGTCCAGGAAAAGTTTGGCATTCCTGTGTTGACGGATGTTCACACGGAGGAACAGGCGCGGCGCGCCGGGGAGGTGGTTGATGTGTTACAGATCCCGGCGTTCCTGTGCCGGCAGACGGACCTGATCGAGGCCGCGGCGAGGACGGGGCGGATTGTCAATTTGAAGAAAGGGCAGTTTCTCTCGCCGGCGGAGATGGAGCAGGTCGTGCGCAAGGCGAGGGAGTCCGGCGGAGATAAGTTTCTTTTGACGGAGCGTGGGACCACGTTTGGCTACAATAATCTGGTCGCTGATATGCGTTCGATTCCGATCCTGCGGCAATTTGGTTTTCCGGTAATTTTCGACGCGACGCATTCGGTGCAATTGCCGGGCGGCGGGGGAGATAGATCGGCGGGCGAGCGTGAATTTGCCCCTGTGCTGGCGCGGGCCGCGGTCGCGGCGGGGGCGGACGGGGTGTTTATCGAGACGCATCCGAACCCCGACCGGGCGCTCAGTGACGGACCGAACATGATTCGGCTTTCGGAAATGGCGCCGATGTTGGAGCAGCTTTTGCGCGTGCGCGCCGCGGTTACCGGGGCGTGAAAGCCGGGGTCAGCTCTCAACTCTCGAGGCGGCTGCGCCGGGTCAAATTGCTTTTGTGCGATGTGGATGGGGTGCTGACCGACGGGCGGATCTTGATGGGCGATGGGAAAGAGTTCAAAGCGTTCAGTATCCAGGACGGGCTCGGGCTGTTGATCCTGCAGCGCGCGGGAATTAAGGTAGGCTGGGTGTCGAATCGGCCATCGCCGGTGAGCCAGCAACGAGCGGAGGAGTTGAAGGTGGACTACTTTTTTCAAAGGAAGGGCAACAAGGTGGAAGCGATCCAGGCGATTCTGAAAGACGCGCAGCTCGATTGGGAGGACATGTGTTATATGGGGGATGATGTGGTGGACCTGGGCGCGCTCAAGCGGGCGGGGGTTGCCGTCGCGGTGGCCAACGCTATCGACGAAGCAAAGCAGATGGCCCATTATCTCACGCGCGCGCCGGGCGGGCACGGCGCCGTCCGGGAAGTCGTGCGCCTGATCCTGGTTGCGCAGAAGAAATGGCCGGAGATCGTCCAAAATTATTTGGCTTGAGACATGGCGGCAGCGCAGGTTTGCGACCTGGCGCATTGCCGATGTCCAAGCAGGAGCGCGCTGCGGCCGGGCAGCGGGTCGGAGACCCGCGATATGGCAGGTCGGAGACCCGCGCTACGGTCAGGGGGGCGATTGCTGTGGTCCTCGTGATCAGCGCGGCGGTTGTTTGTCCCCCGGACTTAGGCGCGCAATTTTCGGGGAGCGGGATCAAGTATCCGGTCTATTACGCGCGGGAAGAGCTGGCCAAGGGGCAGACGAATTTCCTGAAGATGTTGCTGATCGGGAAGTCGGTGGACCTGCGGGCCGACTCGACGTTTTTCATTCAACAAATGCGAATCGAGCACTATGGGCCCGATGGCCGCACGAATCTCGTTGCGCATGCGCCCGATTGCGTGCTGGACCGGGTGAGAAATACGGCGTCGTCGGCGTCGCGGCTCGAAGTCCAAGCCGAGACTGGTTCGCTCTTTTTGGAGGGGCAGGGATTTTTCTGTAATCTCACGAACCTGAATCTGTTGTTATCGAACAGAGTGGAGACCCGCCTCCGCGAGGACCTCGCGAAAAGCGCGCGGGCACGCCGGCCCGGCCAGTCGCGCGCCGTGACCAACTTGTTCGCCCTGACGAACTCGCTTGCGGTGACCAATGCCGGAACGAACTACATCACGATCTTCGCCGACCGGCTCCTCTATGCTTACGCGTCGAACACGGTGACGTATCTGGACAATGTCCGCGTGGACACGTCGGAATTCGCGATGACCTGCAATCACCTGGACGGACATCGGGCGACGAACGGGACGCTGGAAAGGATCATCGCGCAGCAGGACGTGGTGTTCTTCAACAAGCTGGATCGGAGCAGCGGGTTTGGCGACCGCGTGGTGTACGAAGCGCGCGACGGCGGCGAGAGCATATTGCTGACCGGATCGGACGCGCGGTGGCAGGACGCGCTGCGAGCCGCGCGCGCGAAGAGTTTTTTCTTTGACATAAAGGAGCAGCGGCTTGTGGCCGAGCGCGAGGCGTACATCCGGCTGCCGCGATCGGCGATCGGGCCGCAAACGCTGCTGCCGGGCCGGGCGCCGGCGAGCACGAACGTCAATACGACCGCGACAACAAATGCACCGGTGGGCGATTTGGAAGTGTGGGCGGAACTCTTGACGATGCAATTGCCGACGACGAACCAGCCAGCGCGGACGGTGACGGCGAGCACCAACGTGGTGGTGACGAGTTCAGCCGACAACAGCCGGGCGACGGGCGATCATGCGAAGTATTCGGAAGCGACCGGGATCCTTGAAGTGAACGGGCAGGCATATTGGCAGAGCGGGCAGCGGATCATGGCGTGCGACGATTTGTTTCTTGATCGGACAAACCGCGTTTTTACCGGGACGGGGAATGCTTATATCAAATTGCCGCTTGCCGACCTGGGCCCGCACGGCGTGCTGGCGCCGTTTGCTTCGACACGGACCAATGCCGCGGGGACGAACCTCGCGCAATTCGTGGAGCTGTGGTGCGACCAGTTCGACTACCGCTCGAGCCTGTTGACGTTCCGCGACCGGGTGCGCAGCCGGTTCCTGGAAGAGACGAATCCGGTGGGGGCGTTGAATTGCGGAGTGTTGCAGGCGCGCTTCTACAGCAACGAGGTGGAGAGCGTGACGGCGAAAACGGCGGTGCACCTGGAGCAGTTTCCCTACACGTCAACCAATGGGACGACGGTGCGAAAGAGCTTGAATTGCGAGACGCTGACGGCGTTGTTGGACACGAATGGATTTATCCGGCGGGTGATTGCCGAGACGAACGTCCATGCGGTCCAGATCGAGGAATCGCGAACGAATCCGGCGCCGACGACGTCGAGCCTGGATGCGCAGTTGGTCGTGGGTGAGTTTTTCGCGCACACAAACCGTTTGCGGGAGCTGGTGGCAATGAAAAAGGTGCGTCTGACGCACGATAAGAACCGCGCATCGGGCGAACGGGCGGTATATTATGTGACGAACCAAATCGTCGAGCTTACCGGGCAGCCTTCGGCGGATCTGCCGGAGTTGCAGGGCGGGATTACCGAAGCGGAAATGCTGACGTACGACCTGGCGCGCAAGCAGTTCTACATCCAGAAGGGAAGGGGCACGGGGGTGGCCAATCGCGGTTCGAGCGATCGGACCAATCGATCCAACTTGCGCTTGCCGCAATGAACAGGCCATATGGCGCCGAGAATGGGTTCTGATTTGGTCCAATCCGTGCCGCAGCCAGCGCCCGCCAGTCAATCGGCTCGCGGGTTGCTGAATACCGAACTACTGATCAAGGAGTATCGGGGCCGGCGGGTGGTCAACGGGGTGTCGATCGAAGTGAGTTCCGGGGAAATCGTCGGCTTGCTCGGGCCGAATGGCGCCGGCAAGACGACGACTTTCAATATGGTGGTGGGGGTGGTCAAAGCGGACAGCGGGAGAGTGCGGTTCCAGGGACGTGACGTGACGAACTGGCCGATGCACAAACGGGCACGCCTCGGGATGGGTTATTTGACGCAAGAGCCGTCGGTATTTCGCAAACTCACGGTCGAGCAGAACATCCTCGCGATCCTTGAAACGTGCCACATGAAATCGGCGGAGCGCCGGTTGCGGTTGAAGTACCTGCTGGACGAACTGGACCTGGCGCCGCTGGCGAAGAGCAAGGCCTACACGTTGAGCGGCGGTGAGAAGCGGCGCCTGGAAATCACGCGGGCGCTGGTAACGAGTCCCCGGTTGCTTTTGTTGGACGAGCCATTTGCGGGCATCGATCCAATCGCGGTCTATGAAGTGCAGAAGATCGTGCGCCGGCTGAAGGAGCGCGGCCTGGGCATCCTGATCACCGATCACAATGCGCGCGAAACGCTCAAGCTGGTGGACCGCGCGTATATTATCGTGCGCGGCGAGGTGATGTGCGAAGGGGATTCGGAGTTCCTGGCGAACGATCCCAAGGCGCGGGAGATTTACCTCGGCCCGGAGTTCAATATGTAGCTGCTATGCAACGCGATGTAGTTACCGTCGAGCGGTTTTATACGGAGCAATCCAGCGCCCTGGGATTGAAGCTGCTGGCGGGGGCGGCAGGCCTGAAACGGATTATTCGCGAACCGACTGTCAACCGACCCGGCCTGGCGCTGGCGGGTTTCACGAAATATTTCGCCAGCAAACGCGTGCAGGTGATCGGCAGTGCGGAATCGACATTCCTGAAATCGCTGCCGAAAGACGAGCGCGTCAAGCGTTACCAGCATTTGTTCGAGTTTCACGTGCCATGCATCGTGTTCAGCCGCAACATCCACCCGGACAAATCCTTTTTGCGCGCTGCGGAGGAAGCCGATATCCCGATCTTCCAATGTCCGCTGATTACGATGAAGTTTATCAATCTCGCGACGCTGGCGCTGGAAATGATGTTCGCCCCGCGCGGCAGTGAAATGGGTAGCATGATAGATATTCTCGGCGTGGGCGTGGTGATCCGCGGGGAGAGCGGTATCGGCAAAAGTGAATCAGTGCTGGCGTTAATCGAGCGGGGCTACAGCCTGGTGTCGGACGACATCACGAAAGTGATGCTCCTGGACGGGCGCGAGGTCATGGGCACGAGCTCGGAGATCACTCGCAACCATATGGAGGTGCGCGGCATCGGCATCATCAATGTCGCGGCGATGTTTGGCGTCAAGAGCATCCGGATGGAGAAGCGAATCGATCTTGTGATCTCACTTCGGGCGTGGAATGAAGTGCCCGACGTGGACCGGCTGGGCATGGAAGAGGAATATGTGAAGATTCTTGGGGTGGATATTCCGCACATTACAATCCCTGTGCGGCCTGGCCGCGACCTGGCGCGCCTGATCGAAGTGGCGGCGTTTCAAACGAAATTGAAACTTTCCGGCTACAATCCGGCCAAGGAGTTGAACGATCGCTTGATCGCAAAAATGGCCGAGGCGAAGAAGATTTAGGATGGGAGTCTGTCCGACGCTACTGGCGTGGAATGAATTGCCTCCCTGGCGATGGTACATCTTCGTTAACTAAGCACGCCATCGTCATCGCATGCGTGCTTGCGTTGCGGCCCCAATCTATCGACCATTTGCCGACATCCATGAAAACGATTTCCTGCGATCTAAACTCTGAAGAAAGCCGAAGACCGAATGACGAAGGCCGAAAGAAATCCCAAATCCGAAGGGTCCAACCGAGGAAGCGCCGATGGCAATTGAAAATTGGCCGATGGCAATTTTCAATTTGTCGGCCTTCGGGCTTGCTTCGGGGTTGGTGTTTCGGCCTTCGGATTTTCGCGGCGTTGGTTCTGTTCTTCGCACTCGCCGCACTCGCCCAACCAGCCCAGCCCGCCTCCGAAAACCGGGCCCAGCCAACCGATCCGCGCTTTGAACTGCCGGCATCCGACGATGGCTTGCCGGGAGCGGGCCCGATCCGGCGCTATGATTGGTTCCGCAAAACCTGGGCGCAACGTCGAAGCGCGTTCGCGCGCAATGCCGGCCGCGACGAGGGCAGCCTCGTTTTCCTCGGCGATTCAATTACCCAGGGTTGGGGCGATAACATGGGCGGCGCCTTCGAAGGCGTTAAGGTCGCGAACCGCGGCATCAGCGGCGATACGACGCGCGGCGTGCTCATCCGATTGCAGGAGGACGTTTTGTCGCTTCGTCCGCGCGGTGTCGTGCTCCTCATCGGCACCAACGACCTCGAAGAACAGGCCGACCCGGAAACCATCGCGGGCAACCTAAAGCTGATCCTCGCAGCGTTGAAGGGGCACAACGCGAAGATGCCGATCATCCTGTGCCAGGTGTTTCCCAGTTCGGCCTCGAAGAAGCGCCCCGCCGAACAGATCAAGAAACTGAACCAGCTTTATGCCGCGGCGGTCAAAGGCGACCCGCAAGTGACGTTCCTTGAGACATGGCTGCTCTTCGCCGACGCGCAGGGCGATGCGAAGAAAGAAGAATTTCCCGACCTCCTGCACCCGAACGCGCGAGGCTACGCCAAATGGGCCTCGGCCGTGCGCCCGATCCTTGCGACTCTCGGCTTCATTGAAACCGAGCCGGATATGTTCGTTCCCGAGCCGGGCTTTGTCAGCTTGTTTAATGGACGCAACCTCACCGGCTGGGGCTACAAGACCAATAACTTCGACGGCCAAACGGCCAGTAGCGAAGGCCGCTACCTGGCGAAGAATGGCCGGCTGATCGTCACAACTCCGTCCGAAGGCCGCAAGATCGCCCAACTCTGGACCACCCGCGCCTTCTCCAATGATTTCGTCCTGAAGCTGGAATTTCGCGCCACTCCGAATGCGGACAGCGGCATCTTCATTCGCCAGCCGCAATTGCAATGTCGGGATTATCTCCTCGCCGGCCCGTACAAAGCGCTCACCCAATACAAACCGCAGGAGTGGAACGAGGTCGTCGTCACCGTAAAGAACGGCACGGGCCACGCTACTTGCAACGGCGAAGTGCTCGAAGCTGCGATGAAAGTTCCTGCCGCGGGCCCCATCGGCCTGGAAGGTGATCGCGGTCAAATGGAATACCGCCGGATTCGCATTCAGGAACTGCCGTAGAGGAGCTGAGAGTTTCCAGTTGAGAGTGGAGAGACTCTCCACTCTGGGCTCTCAACTCCAATGCGATCTCTCATCGCTCACTTGACTTCCAAAAACTTCACGCACACTGGCGTCGGCGCTTCCACCGATTGGCCCGCGGGCGTCAGGGCGCCGGTTTTTTCATCGATCCTGAAGGCGACCACGTTGTCGGAGTTCTGATTGGCCGCGAGGAGGAATTTCCCGCTCGGATCGATCCCGAAATTGCGCGGCGTCCTTCCCTGGGTCGGTTCGTTCTCCACGTAGTTCAACTCCTCGTTCTGGTCCAGCGCGTAAACCACAATGCTGTCGTGCCCACGGTTGGAGCCATAAACAAATCTGCCGGACGGATGCACCTGCACTTCCGCGGTACTGTAGCTTCTTTGGACTTCCTCGCGAGGCGGCAGGGTCGAGATGGTCTGGCTTTCAGTGAGGACGCCGCTTTTGGCGTCATACTCAAACGCCGTCACCGTGCAGTGCAACTCGTTGATGATGTACGCGCGGTGGCCCTTGGGATGAAACGCAAAATGCCGGGGACCAGCGCCCGGCTTGACCGTCGCAAACGGCGGATCGTTGGTCCCCAGGTTTCCGCTTTTCTGGTCAAAGCGGTACACCAAAAGCTTGTCCAGCCCAAGGTCTGCCGCAATGGCGAATCGGTTCTCCTTGTCCAGATTGATCGAGTGGCCATGCGGCTCCTGTTGCCGCGCTGGATTAATGCTCTTGCCTGTGTGCTGGATAAAAGCGGTCTGTTCGCCAAGAGAGCCGTCCCTTTTTATCGCAATGGCCGCGACGCTCCCGCCGCCATAATTCGCCACCAGCACATGCTTGCCGGCGCGGTCCACCACGAGATGGCACGGGCCGTCGCCGCCGGAACTCTGCTGGTTGAGAGCCGTGAGCTTACCGGTCTTGCGGTCGATGCTAAACGCGCTGACACTGCCGGCCTTTTTCCCCTGGTAGTCCGCCACTTCGCCCACGGCGTAGAGAAATTTGCCGTTGGGATGCAGCGCCAGGAACGACGGATTCTTCGTCTCAGCGACTAATTGCGGTGTGCTGAGCGCGCCAGTGATTCGATCCAACCGCGAGACATAGATGCCTTTACTTTTGGTCCCGGTATATGTGCCCAAAAACACGAGGCACTCCGCACTTCGTCCCGAAAACGCCACCAGAAATACAGCCCAGACTGCAACAAAGCGTAATGTCATGACGGGATTGGAGTGGGGCCGAGAAATTTTGCAACTGAAATTTGCGCTAGTTGCAGTTCAGTCCCCCAAAAACCCCGCCGGATAATTTGATTTATCCACGCCTGTCCCAATGTCGATTCCCATCACCCCGATGAACGCGCGGTCAAATACCTGTCGCTCCTCCGGCGTGAGCAATCCTTGCACGGCGCTGGTCGCGCGGCGATCGAGGTTATGCCGCTGGTCCACCCATGCGTCGGCGCCCTGCGCGGGTTTCGATGGGACATCCAAACCGTTGGCGACGGCGTGTTCGTAAGTCCGGTGAATGATCCCATGAATCTGTTTGCTCCTTTCTGCATCGGAAAGCCCAAGCAGATTTTGGATATAAGCCGTTTGGAAATCGGCAAATTCATTCGGCGAGCGTTCCAGCGAATTGAGCTGCCGTTGCGCCATCGTATCCCGCAACGCTATCTCCTCGGGCGTGAGCGCCTCGCCACGCAGCAATTTGGCCCGTATCGACCCCAAGGTTGCGCCTTGCTGGGCCAACGGGGCGCTGAGGATTTCCTGGACCCACGCAGTTTTCGGGTCCGCCTGTGGTATCGGCGTCGCGGGCGCAGGGTTCGTTGGCAACGGCTGCGGAGCGGCGCCTTTGCGCGCCAATTCATCCTTTTCGCGTCGTAATTGCGCCACCTGCCCCCGCAACCGCAACAACTCCTCGTGCTCGGCGGCGGCGCGGTTCGTGTCAGCGACGACGATATTCGTTTGCGCAGGAGCCTGTTGCGCTGCTTCGACGGACGCCCGCAAGGCCGCATTCTCAGCCCGCAACTGCCGCAGCGCCTTCTGTTGATACGTGAAAACCGCCGCCAGCA
>JAKEEH010000095.1 GCA_022616725.1 Limisphaerales bacterium
GAGGGCTTGCAACCCGGCGACAACGTCACTTTTCGCATGATCGTCACCGACGAAGATGGCTGGATCGACCGGATCAAACGCCTCGGCACAACCTCGCCGGTGGCCAATCCTCCGGACAGCTTCCGGCGCGTGCGCGAGGTCGATCCGCTGAAGGTCGGCGATGTGATGCCGGACTATCGTTTTACCAATCACCTGGGCCAGGCCGTGAGCCTGAGCGATTTCAAAGGCCAGGCAGTCGCGCTCACGTTTATTTTCACGCGGTGCCCTTTCCCAACGTTTTGCCCTAAAATGACCCAGAATTTCGAAGCGGCGCAGAACAAGCTCAAATCAGCATCTGACAGCCCGACGAATTGGCACCTGATCAGCATCACGATCGACCCGGCCTTCGACACGCCGGCGGTCCTGAAGAACTACGCGACGCAGTACCATTCCGATCCGGCGCGATGGAGCTTCGTCACGGGCGAACTCATTGACATTACCGCGATCGCCGAGCAGTTCGGATTGTTGTTTTACCGCCCCGACCCCAATCAACCCGCGGGAATCAATCACAATTTGCGCACCGTCGTCCTCACTGCCAGCGGCAAAGTCCATAAAATCATGACCGAGAACCAATGGACCCCCGACGATCTCGTCGCGGCGATGGTGGAAGCCGCCAGGTCGTAGGATTGAACTGCGGAGGCGCGGAGGCGCAGAGGGGCTATTCGCAATTCTGTCAGGTCATGGAGTACGCCTGTCTGCTGGCGCTTTGAGTCGGATGGAGTACAAGGACGTTTTCGGTTTTCTGCGAAGCTCCATGCTGTTAGCTTGGTAGCCATGCGAATCTTGTCGGGCATCCAGCCTTCGGGCGCGCTGCATCTCGGGAATTATTTCGGGATGATGCGGCCCGCCATCGAACTTCAGGAAGAGGGCGAGGCCTATTATTTCATCGCCAATTATCATTCGATGACCTCGCTGTTTGATGCGGAGGAGCGCCGAAGGAACACTGTCAGCGTTGCTTTGGATTTCCTGGCGTGCGGGCTCGATCCGAAGAAGTCGGTTTTCTTTCGTCAGTCGGATGTGCCGGAAGTCGTCGAGCTGTCGTGGCTGCTGGCGACCGTGACACCGATGGGGCTCCTGGAACGTTGCCATAGCTACAAGGACAAGATTGCCCGCGGGGTTTCGCCCAACCACGGCCTGTTCGCGTATCCGGTCCTCATGGCGGCGGACATCCTGATTTATGATTCGAACATCGTGCCGGTCGGGCGCGACCAAAAGCAGCACGTCGAAGTCACGCGCGACATCGCGATCAAGTTCAATGAGGCCTACGGTCAGACGTTTGTCATCCCGGAGCCGCAGATTCGCGAAGAGGTCGCGGTAGTCCCCGGGACGGACGGCCAGAAAATGAGCAAGAGCTACGGCAACGTCATCGAAATTTTCGGCGACGAGAAGGCGGCGCGCAAACAGATCATGAGTCTCGTCATGGACAGCCGCACACCACAGGAGCCCAAGCCGGATGCTGATAAGAACTTGGCGATTCAACTCATGAAACTGGTCGCTCCCGCGAATATCGCGAAGGATTTTGAAGACCGTTTGCGCGCCGGCGGCCTCGGTTATGGCGACCTGAAAAAGGCGTTGTTCGAACACTATTGGAATTATTTCGCTGCCGCTCGGACGAAACGCGCCGAATTGGCAGCGAACCCCGACTATGTGGAATCCGTTTTGCGGGATGGAGCCGAGCAGGCACATAGAATAGCCGACGGCGTGCTAAAACGCGCCCGGCGCGCCAGCGGTCTGGATTAGGAACATCATGGAATATCGCAAACTCGGCAAAACTGGCTGGAATGTTTCGGTGATCGGCTACGGCGCTGCGCCGCTCGGAGGCGTCTATGGCAAGATTGACGAAAAACAGGCGATCCGCTCGGTGCACACCGCCATTGATCTGGGCATTAATTTCATTGACACTGCTCCCTATTACGGCGCGACGCTCTCGGAAACCGTCCTCGGCAAGGCTCTCAAAGGCATTCCCCGACAGAAATACTACCTTGCGACCAAGGTTGGGCGCTACGGCCTGTCAGATTTCGATTTCTCGGCGGAGCGCGTGGTGCGCAGCGTCGATGAAAGCTTGCAGCGGCTCAAGGTTGCGCACATTGACCTGATCCAGTGTCACGACATCGAGTTCGTGCCCATCGACCAGGTGGTGGAGGAAACCATACCCGCGTTGCAGAAGCTGCAGCGTCACGGCAAGGTCCGCAAGATCGGCATCAACGGCCTGCCGCTCAAAATCTACAGCAAAGTGCTCGACCGGATCAGCGTCGATACGATCCTGTCCTACTGCCATTACTGCCTGAACGACATCACGCTGGTGCGGCTTTTCCCGTACTTGAAGTCCAAAGGGGTCGGCATCATCAACGCCGCGCCGCTGGCGATGGGCCTGCTGTCGGAAAGAGGCCCGCAAAAATGGCACCTCGCCTCGCCGGAGATTCGAGCTGCCTGCGCGCGCGCCGTGGCGCATTGTAGCGCCAAGAAAGCCAGCATTTCCAAGCTCGCGCTTCAGTTTGCCATCGGCCATCGTGACATCGCCACGACGCTGGTCGGCTCGCCGACGCCCGCCGAAGTCAAGCAAAACGTCAAACGCATCGAGCAACAGATCGACATGGGTTTGCTCGCCGAAGTGCAGGACATCCTGCGGCCCATCCAGAACCAGACATGGCCCAGCGGTTTGCCGGAAAACAATTGAGTGAAACTCATCGACCTGTCCCAGCCGGTTTTCGATGGGTGTCCGAATTGCCCGGCGGACCCGCCCGTGCAATCCAGGCTCATTTGCCGTCCCGGAAAGGACGGCTGGCGGGTCGAACAGCTCACCCTCACCTCGCACACCGGCAGCCACATTGACGCGCCGTCCCACAAAATCCTGGGCGGGCCGCACATTGATGAGTTGAGCCTGGAATCGTTCACGGGCCGAGCGGTCCTGGCTGACCTGCGCGACAGCCGCCCGGGGCAGCCATTTACATCCACCTGGCTGGCCCGCAAGCTGCGCGTCGAACTCGCAGGTCACATTGTCATTCTCGTCACTGGTTGGGGCGCCAAACGCGCGCGCACCGAGGAATGGCTCGGACTCAGCCCGTACGTGTCGCCGGACGCCGCGGAATGGCTTGTCGAGCAGGAAATACGCGGAGTGGGGATCGACCATTATTCGATCGGAGGGATGCGCGAGCCGCAGAACAGCCGCACGCACGAGATTCTGCTCGGCGCGGGCGTGTGGATTCTTGAAGACTTGAACGCGCCCGACGAACTCTGGTCGCTCTCGCAGCCCCTGGAATTCTGGGCGCTGCCTATCAACCTGCGCGGCCACAGCGGGGCGTTTTGCCGCCCGGTGGTCGTGGTGCGTTAATATGCTGCAGACTGAATTCCATCCCGCCCACAAAGACCAGTCGCGCGCGCTCATGATCGTGCTGCACGGCCTCGGTGACAGCGTGGCCGGTTATCGCTGGCTGCCCTCGGCTCTGGCGTTGCCGTGGATGAATTACCTGCTCGTCAACGCGCCCGACTCTTACTATGGAGGGTTCTCCTGGTTCGATTTCGCCGGCAACTTCGGCCCCGGTGTGGAGCGGAGCCGCAAATTGCTCTTTGACTTGCTGGATCTGCAGCGCGCCAATGGCTTCTCCACGCGCGAGACGACAGTGTTCGGTTTTTCACAGGGATGCCTGATGACCATCGATGTCGGGTTGCGCTATCCCCATCACTTCGCCGGACTCGTTGGCATCAGCGGCGCCGTCCACGAACCCGAAAAGTTAATCAAAGAGATGTCCGCGGTCGCAATGCAGCAGCGACTGTTGATCACGCACGGCACTCACGACACGATGATTCCTTTCGCGCATACGCAGCCACAAATCCAGACACTCAAACGCGCCGGCCTGAACATCGAATGGCGCGAACTTGTCAAGGAACACACGATCGCTGGAGAAGAAGAGTTGGAGATCATCCGGAGGTTTGTTGAGGCAGGTTATCCGGGCAAATAAAGCTGGCTTTCACGTCACCACATTCTGCGGCGTTCCATCTATAAACGCCTTTACGTTCGCCACCGACACGCGCATCAACCGTTCGCGAGCGGCCCGCGTCGCCCACGCAATGTGCGGCGTGATAAAACAGTTCGGCGCCTTGTAGAGAGGGTGGTCGGGCGGCGGTGGTTCAGTGCTCAACACGTCGAGCCCCGCTCCA
>JAKEEH010000526.1 GCA_022616725.1 Limisphaerales bacterium
AAGGAACAGAACCCAGAATCTTTTAAGATAAAAAAAACAAAAACAAGCACTCGGCGGGCCTTGACAATACTCATAGCAGTGCGCCTGTCCTCTGGCGCTTTTCACGCTTACCCCCAACTCTCAACTCGACTCGTCCTGTCATTTCTGACAGTTCCGCTTTCCTTCAAGCACACTTCCAATAGGCGGGCCGCGGATTACGGGCACATGGCTCAAAAACCTCGGCCCAATCCAGACTTGTTATGAAGACAGCACACGCAGCTATAGCTGATCGCCGCGAGAAAGTAACCCCCGGCAGTGGCGCCCAGGTTAAGGCGCAAGCCGCAAAAGCGCCACCCCTTAAATCATCGGAATACGGCCTGACCGACTCTGTCCGCACCGGAATGAGCGCTGCAGACATCAAACAGGCGTTTCTGGAAAACCTTCTCTTTGGCATGGGTCGCGCGCCAGCCGTCGCGACAAAGCACGACGCCTATACCGCGCTTGCGCTGACGGTGCGCGATCGATTGCTGCGGCGTTGTGTGCAGACGGCGGAAACGGCAGCGGAGAAAGGCGCGCGTGTTGTCTGTTATTTTTCAGCCGAGTTCCTCCCCGGGCCGCACCTCGCGAATAACCTGTTGAACCTTGGCATAACCGACGCCGCACGCCAGGCCATGGCTGAACTGGGCATCGACTTTGATGAACTACTGGAGCAAGAGGAAGAACCCGGCCTGGGCAACGGCGGTTTAGGGCGGCTCGCATCGTGTTACATGGATTCGCTGGCTTCGGTCGAAGTGCCAGCCATTGGCTACGGGATTCGCTACGAGTTTGGAATTTTTGATCAATTTATTCGCGACGGCTGGCAGACCGAGGCGACAGACAAATGGCTGCGCTACGGCAACCCATGGGAAGTCAATCGCGCCGAGCTCACCTACGACGTGAAATTCGGCGGACACACCGAAACCTGGGCCGACGAAAGTGGCCGCTATCGCGTGCGCTGGATTCCGGACGAAGTCGTGAAGGGAATCGCTTACGACACGCCGATTTCCGGCTATCGCGTCGGCACCTGCAATGCGTTGCGACTGTGGAAAGCGGAAGCAGTCGAGTCCTTTGACTTCGCGGCGTTCAACCAGGGGGAATATTTCCGCGCCGTGGACGCGAAGATGGCGTCGGAAAACATAACCAAAGTCCTGTATCCGAACGATGAGCCCGCCCAGGGCAAGCGGTTGCGCCTCCAGCAGCAATTCTTTTTCGTCACTTGCTCGCTCCAGGACATGCTGCGGCTGCATCAACTCTTCGGCGGGCGCCCCGACAACTTTCACGAGCGCTTCGCAGTCCAGCTCAACGATACGCACCCCGCGGTTGCCGTTGCGGAATTGATGCGCCTGCTTGTGGATGAATATCAGGTCGATTGGGACACGGCCTGGGATGTCACGCGCCGCACGATTGCTTACACCAATCACACGCTGCTGCCGGAAGCGCTCGAAAAGTGGTCGGTCGATTTGTTCGGCTCACTGCTGCCGCGTCATCTGGAGATCGTTTACGAGATCAACCGGCGATTCCTCGACGAAGTGCGCGCGCGCTTTCCCGGCGACGAGGGCAAACTGGCGCGTCTGTCGATTATCGACGAAAGCGGCGATCGCTACGTGCGCATGGCAAACCTCGCCACGGTCGGGGGGCACCATGTCAACGGCGTGGCCGCGCTGCACTCCGACTTGCTTCAGCGCACCGTCTTGCGCGACTTCGCCGAACTTTGGCCCGAAAGATTCTGCAACGTCACCAACGGGGTCACGCCACGCCGCTTCGTCGCTTTGAGCAACCCGAAGTTGACCAGCCTCATCACTGATCGCATTGGGGAGGGCTGGCTGAGCGATCTGACGCGCCTGCGCAAGCTGGAGGCTTTCGCCAACGACGCCGCGTTTCAGAAGCAATGGCGCGAGGTGAAACTCGGAAACAAGCGCCGACTTGCCGAACTGATCGTGAGGCGCACCGGCATCGAAGTGGACCCGGCCTCACTCTTTGACATCCAAGTGAAGCGGATTCACGAATATAAGCGCCAGCATCTGAACCTGCTCCACATTGTGCATCGCTACCTCACGCTGAAGCGCGATCCGTCCACCGACCTGGCGCCGCGCACCTTCATTTTCGGAGGCAAGGCAGCGCCCGGTTACTTTATGGCCAAGCTGATCATCCGCCTGATTAATGGAGTGGCTGAGGTGGTAAACAGCGATCCGGCTCTGCGTGGGCGGCTTAACGTCGTTTTCTTCCCGGATTACAACGTGAAGAACGCGCATAGTGTTTATCCCGCGGCCGATCTCTCGGAGCAGATTTCCACTGCGGGCAAAGAAGCCTCAGGCACGGGAAATATGAAGTTTTCACTCAACGGGGCACTCACTATTGGAACGCTCGATGGCGCCAATGTCGAGATTCGCGAAGAAGTCGGCGCCGAGAATTTCTTCCTCTTTGGCCTCACCACCGAGGAGGTCGCTGAGACCAAAGCACGCGGCTACAATCCCCGCGCCATTTACGAACAAAACTCTGTGGTGCGCCAGGTGATCGACACGATCGCGGGCGGGACCTTCTCGCGTGGCGACGCAAGCCTGTTTCAGCCGCTGGTCAGTTCTTTGCTCGAGAGCGATCCCTATTTGCTGCTGGCAGATTTTCAAGCCTACGTTGATCTCCAGTCACAAGTGGACGCGCTCTGGCGTCACCCGTCGGCATGGACGCGCCAGAGCATTTTGAATGTCGCCCGCATGGGCAAGTTCAGCTCGGACCGTTCGATTCGCGAATACTGCGAGCGCATCTGGAATGTGAGCCCCGCGCCTTTGAGCAAGCCGTAAAATAGCCTTTTTTGCGCCGCCGCAACAAGCGCGACCCCGTCCCGACCAGACTGATGAAGAATTGGGAGCATGCGCTGGCTGCGGCGCTCAAGGGACGTTGGGGGCGGTATCGTGCCATGCTCAAACGCTGCCAACGCGGTTTCTCCGAGGGCTCGATTCACGCCTCGCGCATCGAGGCGCGGCGGCTATCCGCCCAATTGGATTTGCTGCATGTGTTTGCTTCGCGCCGCGCGATCGAGAAGGCTCAGCGCACGATCAAGCGACACCTCAATATTTTTGATCCGTTGCGCGATGCGCAAGTGCAACTTGCGATGCTGGAACAGGAGTGCAAGGGAACCCCCGGGGCCGGAAGGATTCGCAAGCTAACGGCGAAGCGTGAGCGGCGGTGCCGCCGTGAGGCAAAGGAGCGCATCCGCGATGTGAAAACCCGCCGAGTGAGAAGCGTGGTCCAACTGATCGCCAAGCGGCTTCAGGAAGGAGCCAGGGATTCGGAACGCATGCGCCTGGACCGCACGAAGATTATTCACGGCGTTGACATGGCTTTTGCGCGAGTGGTGCAGTGCCGCCAACGCATGGATGCCGCCGATACGGCGACGATTCATCGGACGCGTGTCGCGTTCAAAAGATTTCGTTACATGATGGAATCGATGCGGCTGATCTGTCCGGAAATCCGGAGGCGACAACTGGACACTATGCATGCGTTTCAAGGTGTGCTCGGGGATTTGCAGGACACGGATGTGTTCCTGGCGCGGTTGGACAAATTGATTCAGAAGCGGCGCATTAAGATCGCCGAAGTAGCGCCGTTGCGCCGATGGCTGTTACGACGTCACGTTCGCCAGGTGAACCGCTGTCTTCGCCGCGCGGACGTTGTCTTCAAATTCTGGCCGCTGAAATCTGCTGGCCAAACAACGGAGTAGCTTATGGAAATCTATCTTCTTCGCCACGGCATCGCCGCGGAACGCGGCAGCCACACCGGGCCGGACGAGGAACGCGCGCTCACGGCCGAAGGCGTGCGGAAAGTGCGACGCGTCGCCCAAGCGATGCGCGTCATGCGCCTTTCGTTCGATTCGGTTTTTTCCAGCCCGCTGGTTCGCGCGCTTGAGACGGCCGAACTGGTGGCCAAGTCACTGCGCCTGAAGAAGCGATTACGGGTTACCGAGCATCTCGTGCCCGGGACGCCCACCGGGACACAGATTGCCTGGCTGAGAAGCCTTCGCCCGGCGCCCGGCAGTGTCTTGCTGGTCGGCCATGAACCGAATTTTTCTGAACTCGCTTCGCGCCTGCTGACGGGACAGGAACGATTGGCAATTGAGTTCAAGAAGGCAGGCCTGTGTAAGATCACCGCTGAGCCTCCTGGCTCCGGGCATGGAACGTTGGAGTGGCTCCTCACGCCCCGGCAGATGGAACTGATGCGGTGAAGGAGGCCGCTCCTGTGTCGGCGGCTGACCGGTATCCCTAAACGCGCGAACGCCCTCTGCAGTCCGCCTGTCAACTCTGACAGTGGTTCGTTTCGCCACAACGGCGTGAAGATTCGTCGAAAGCCCTGCCATGATTTCCCGCAGAAACAGGAATCAGGGCGCAGTTACGGGACTTATGAGCGACACGAAATCCGAAGCTCGAATGCCGAAATCCGAGAGAAATCCGAAGCTCGAAATCCGAGGGCCGGAAGATTCGGCCTTCGACCCTGGGCCTTCGGCGCTCCCGCGGCCTTCGACCCTCGGTCGGACTTCCCGACCGACAGCCCTTGATAAACCTCCCGCGGCCACGCCTCTCCCGGCTAAACCTGCCCCGCCCGCATCTGTCCCGGCGGGCGCGCCCTGGCCGTTGGGGGTCCGGTGGGTGGCAGCCGAGAACGCCTTGAACTTCGCGCTGTATTCGCGCCACGCCACTGGCCTTACGCTCTTGTGTTACAAGGAAAGTGATCCAGCGAAACCGGTATGCACGTTTCGGTTTCAGCATCCGGCCCACAAGACCGGAAGCATTTGGCATTGTCGCATTCCGGCAGACGCGTTGAATGACGCCACGCTTTACGCCTATCGCGTCGAAGGGCCTCACGAGCCGGAGCGTGGGCAACGTTTTGATCCGGAAAGGGTGCTGCTCGATCCCTATGCGCCATCCGTTTTCTTTCCGCCGCAGTTTAGTCGTGAGGCGTGCTCGAAGCCCGGCCCAACGGACGGGCTAGCCCCCTTGGGGCGCCTGCCGAAGAAAGAAGCTGTGCCGGCGGCATCCGACGCAGGTCCGCGGTACACTTGCCGTGACGCGATTGTTTATGAACTGCACGTCAAAGGTTTCACCGCACGCGCGAACTCTGACGTGACGGCGTCGAAACGCGGCACGTTTGCCGGCCTGACGGAGAAGATCCCGTATCTCAAAGATCTCGGCGTGACTATTGTCGAGTTGTTGCCGGTTCAGCAGTTTGATCCTCAAGAGGGCAATTACTGGGGCTACATGACGCTGCACTTTTTCTCGCCCCATCAGCAGTACGCGCATGGCGACGCGTTTGAGGAGTTCCGCGCGATGGTGCAGGCGTTTCACGCCGCAGGCATCGAAGTCTGGCTCGACGTGGTTTATAATCACACGGCGGAAGGGGACGAGAAGGGGCCGACCTACAGCTATCGCGGCATCGACAACGATAGCTATTATCTGCTCACCCACGACCTGCGCCATTACATCAACGACACTGGGTGCGGCAACACGGTGCGCACCGGGCATCCGGCGGGGCGCGTGCTGGTGCTGGAAAGCCTGCGCTTCTGGGCGCGCACGATGGGAGTGGATGGCTTCCGCTTCGACCTGGCGTCGATTTTCTCCCGGGCGGCCGATGGGACGATGGGCAAGCACGAAGCATCGCTGGTGGCGGAGATCGGTTTGCTCGCGCGTCTGTTCAATGTCCGGCTGGTCGCGGAGGCCTGGGACATTTCCAGTTACCAACTCGGCCGCGGCTTTCCCGGCATGGCGTGGCTGCAATGGAACGGCAAGTTTCGCGATGACGTGCGCGCCTTTGTGAAGGGCGAGCGCGGGAAGGTGGGCGCGCTGATGCAGCGCCTCTACGGCAGCGACGATCTGTTTCCGGATGGCTTGCAGGAC
>JAKEEH010000527.1 GCA_022616725.1 Limisphaerales bacterium
CCGATCTGTGAAGGCTCGATCTGCTGGCGAAACTGCGTGCGCGTTCGGTACGCGAGCGCACAAGTTGAAAGGTCGCAGAGCGATGAGTTGAAGCGGGTGCGGGGCGTGAAAATGACACACCCCCCACCCTTTCTGTATCACTTTTGTATCAGTTTTTGCGTCATCTCGTCCTGGCGTTCGGCCGGGTGACAGCCGACGGGACGCCAACTGAAGCGACCGAGACGGATCGCGCTCCGCGGAGCACAGGTCCATGAAAGCCGCGTAAACGCGGGACTCCGCGATCGAACTCGCCGATGATCACCTTTTCGCCTTTGGAGCGTCGGAGTTCCGCGTTTACGCGGTTCTCTAAGACCTGCACTACTCGATCTCTGCAGTCAAGATCACTAAACCTTGGAACGAGGCGTCTTGTGACGCAACAACGTTAACTTGCTGATTTCGCTGACTTCCATGATATGAATGCGATCAGACGCGTCGATGATCGCGGTCGTCTTTTTGTCAGCGAGAAATAATTGCTCGGGATGCTGCACAGCAACCGTCTCGCCATCCACGCGAAGCTCAAATGGTCGAAATGGGCGCGCGTTCAATGCGGCTTCAAGCGTCGCAAGCTTCATGCCTTATTTTATTCGGCCTGCGGAACCATTCAAGCGGCACATGATGCCAAGTACTGCCGACCTCTAAGGCCTGGAGGATTGATCGTGCCATGCAACACCAAAGAAGATGACCGAGATCATAATGACGATGAAAACCGTTGCCATGGTTGGATGTCTGTTCAGCCGTGACGTATCACGCAGCAACCGTCAGGGCTTCCAGGGTCTCTACAATCCGCTTCTTGCTCACGACGCCGACGGTCTGATCACGCAGCTCGCCGCGCCAAAAGTAGAGCAACGTCGGAATAGATCGAATGCCGTACCGCGCGGCAAGCGCGGGGCTTTGGTCCACGTTGACCTGGGCGACCTTCACGCGGCCAGCCTGCTCCGACGCGATTTCGTGGAGAACAGGCACAAGCATTTTGCATGGCCCGCACCATTCCGCCCAAAAGTCCAGAAGAACGGGTTCGTTGGATTCGAGAACTTCGGTGTCAAAGTTCGTTTCAGTAATTTCAATTATCGCTTTCATTTAATTCTCGGTTTCCAGTTATGTCAGGTTCACGCCTTGCCCCCGAAGCTGACGAAGTCGTCAAGTTCGAGCACATCGGCCCAGGTTTTGATGTCTTCCCGCGTCTTGGTCAATTTGGCTACGTACTCGGCGAAGAACTGCATCGTTTCCGCGTCGCTGTCCGGGCCGCGGCGGTCCATGTAATTGCTCCATTGCTCGATTTCCCAGGGCGCGCGTTTATGTTTGGCGTTGGCCTGAATCCATTCCAGGATTTCGCCGTCTCCTTTGCCTTTTTTGAGTTCCGCGAGCAGCTTGTCTGCGTCAATGCCGACGAAACTCAGGAAGCGCTTGTCCAGCGGGCAATTGAAACGATACTCGCCGATTGTGTCCGCGAGCGTGGCACGCCCTTTATCGAGCATCCGCGGCAGCAGTGCATAGCCGCCGAGGCGGGAGCGCGGGCTCCGAGGCGGACGCTGCGTGAGGTCGGGCGCGCTCAGGTTTGCACCGCGCGCGACGCCGGCTCTCTTGCTGGTTGGAGTTGGCGTTCGGTGATTGTCTTGAGTGGTTTCAATGTTCGTTTTCATGTTTCGTTTGAGATGTTTGTTTGAGGCGAATCCTTTCGTAATTGCGGCGAAACAATGCCAGCACGGCAGGAATATCTTCTGCGCCATGAAAATAAAAACTCACCCAGCCCGAGTCAGGAAGGTGGTGGTGCGGAGAAACTTTGCCGCTGGAAACCAGTTCATCGCGCTCCGCCCGCGGGAGCGGCAGATCGGCCACAGTGCTGCCGTGAACATGGCCGATTTCCCTTCCGCCAAAGCGAAACTCACGTCCGCCAAAGCGATGCTGTCCAACAGTGACACCGGGCCAACTCAGCAGTTCGCGTTCAATCACTGCGCTAATTTCAACATCTGTTTTCATAGATAAAGTTCACTGCGCGGTCCAGCCGCCATCAACGGCCAGGGACTGACCGGTAACAAATGCAGCCTTCTCAGAACAGAGCCAGAGGACGGCCTCAGCGATTTCTTCGGGACGCCCCTTGCGGCCCATGGGAAGAGTGTTTATGAGGTGGCGCTCGGCTTCGACCCCCACATCACCCATAAATCGGTCGAGCATCGGCGTCTCGATCGGCCCGGGGGAAACGGCGTTCACACGGATACCGTCGCGGGCATATTCGAGCGCAGCGCTCCGGGTCAGGCCCATCACGGCATGTTTGCTCGCAACATAGACACTCGCGCCAGGAAAGCCAACCAGACCGCCCACGGAGGCAGTGTTCACGATCGACCCGCCGCCATTCTTCAACATGGCCGCAATCTCGTGTTTCATTGCGACCAAAACGCCCAGAACGTTGATGTCCATCACCATGCGGTAATTTGCCACCGACTGTTCGTGCGTCCGTTTGGCGACTTCGCCTTCGACGCCGGCGTTATTGAAAGCGGCGCCAACTCATGCTGGCCTGGCATCTCTATGCAGATGAGAACGAGGACGCGGTCTTGCCTGGCTATACCTCGCAGGTGGAAACCTATGACAATCAGGGCAATGCGCTGGCCAGCCCGATTCGCGATCGATACCCATGGCGCCTCGCGCCGCAGCTCGGGAAAAGCTTTCGGAGTATTTACGTGAATGAATCTCGCAGTTTTCTCGACGACGCGCTGAACCGCTCGCACGACGAGTACGTCTATCGCGCCAGCTTGTACCCCAGCCTCGGATACAACTCTGTTTTCCTTGGCGGCGATGAACAGAAGTTCAATCCGAGCCTTGCGCAACCCACGTTCGGCACACAATGGCTTGTGACCCGCCTGGCGCAAATCCGCCGGCCGAGCGAGCTGATTGCGTTTGCGTCCGCGAGGTCTCGACCAGGCGGCATGCGAGATGAGCATGGATACTTTGTAGTGGACCCGCCTTACATCACGTCTCGCAGGTGGGACCTGTCCTTTGATGCAGCGCGTCCGCCAGAGAGGTTTGGCTATGTGCATCCGCGGTGGGACGGGCGGGCGATGGCCGCCATGACCGACGGGCATGTCGAATCGCTGAACGAGAGCGCGTTGCAAGATATGCGCTACTGGGCAAACCTCGCTGATTACCCCGACTGGGTCGTGGAGCCGCTACCAGCCAGGTGAAGAGTGGCGCAACAGTATTGAGAAGCGTGAAAGCACCGGCGCGGGCTGAGCGGAAAGAACATGCATTTCGTGAAGCCGCCGCCTGGAGCGCGGTGGGCGCTGGCTGGCTCCCGCTCTGCGGAAAGTTTCAAGAGCTGGGTTTCAGCGTCGAATGGCACGACTTTGAGTGCTATCAACCGCTTGACTGGTCACGGAGCTTTCATCCCGACAGCCTTGAATTATGTTTCAATCTCGCTGGCTCCGGGTTTATAACCGACCCCAAACAGCAGGTTCAGCTCGCCGCAAATACGTTCAGCTTTTATCGCCAGGGGAGTCCGCCGCTGGTGGCGCAGCGACAGCCAGGCCAACGTCATAAATTTATCACCATTGAATTCTCAAGGCTCTTTCTGCAAAGACATCTCAGCGGACAAACGGCCAACTTGCATCCACTGGTTCGGACTCTCCTTGACGGAGACTCGCAGGCATCGCAAGTCGCCCCGGCGGATCGTCTTGGATCCACCCTGCTGGCGCTGATCGACACTCTGCGCCATCCTCCCGTATTTGCCCCGGCACACCAATTATGGTTTCAGTGCAAAGCCCTCGAAACCGCCGCGCAACTGTTCTTCCATCCCCCAGGGGCGAACTCTTCTGTACCCGCCAGCAGCGCGCGGCCCGAGAGCGCGTCGAGCGCGCGCGCATCATCCTTCGTCAGCGGATGAGCGATCCACCTCCCTTGGAAGAACTCGGCCGAATGGTCTCCTGTAGTCCCTTCTATCTGAGCCGCCTGTTCTCACAGGAAGTTGGCATGACAATGCAGCAATACCTTCGCCAGATTCGCATGGAGCGCGCCGCCGAATTGTTGAGCACCGGCAAGTGCAATGTCACCGAAGCCGCAATGGAGGTGGGCTACAATAGCCTCAGCCATTTCAGCGCGGCATTCCACCAGACGTTTGGCTGCTGTCCGGGCCTGTATCCGTTGCGAACGGTCAAGTTAGATCAGAAGACTTGATTGAGCCGGCCTCAAACTGCCTCCGGTCAGTTCCACTTCCAAAAATGTAGTCCGAAATCATTCTTCACTCTGCGCGAATGCGATAGAACCGTCTCGTAGCATCCGGTGCCTTGTCAGTCCAGTTTACAACGCCCTGTGACAGGTCGAAAACAGGCAAGTTAGTCAGTGCCGTCCACGCAGTGACGTTCTCCGTGAACTCGATCGCGTAGCGACGATTCGCAGCGTGTTCAAAACCCAACGTGGCAGTGCCTGACCCGGTGCGCGTGACTGAGACCCGCAGTTGGCTTGCAGGATCCAGCGGATCGGTGCCTGCTCGAAGCTCCGCAAGATTCGATGCACCGTCCCCGTCAGGATCAGCGGCGCCGTTGTGGGTCAACGTCTGGAGCGTACACAGTTCCCAGTCATCTGGAGCCCATCGGAATCCACATCCCCGTTGCCCACGGCCAATCCTTCGAGCTCAAGGCGAGTTGGCGTGAGCACGGCTTCGTTGAAATGCGTCGCAAAATCCGGATAACTCGGCGTGCCCAATTGGCCAGAGGTGACGTGGAGCGAACTAACCATCAGCCGCAAGCGTCCGCTGTTCAGCCCATTCTGCACGTATGCAAGGACAAAAGGGTCGTTCAGATTCAGATCAAAGGTGATCTTCGCGCCCGGCGGCACGAACTGCCCAGGGGCAACATTCGTCGTCTGCCCAGTCGCAAAAGGCGCCACTTCAAAGCGGGGGAAGTTTGCATTCGTCTTGCCCACGTTATTACTCACATCTACGAGGATGCCATTTGTCGAGTAGCCAGCCGCGTAAACATTCCGTTGCCCCGGTGCGTTGGTTCCAAACGGCGCGCATTGATCGAAACTCTCCGCGTCATAGCCATTGCGGAATCCAACGCCGAAGAGTTCGACCGGACGGCCTGCGTCGGCGTCTGACAAATAGTCCGGATGCTCGGTCTCAAAGTATGTCCGGAAATCGTCCTTCGTTGGATCGTATTCGAAGAGGTTGCCGCGATTGATGGTAAGAGTGATTCGGCAACGCCCCACTAGATACCTTGCAGGACCGCGGTTCGTTGGTATTACAGATACCGTATCCCACCCGATAAGATGTTGCGCGTGCCGGGTATCAACGCCCGCTGCGTCTCCAATGGATCCGAAGACCGAGCCGGCAGGACGGTCGCACGGGGCAGCATTGAAGGCATACATCCAGCGCTCGATGGCCGGCGCAGTGTCGTTCACATTGAACGGCAAGCTAAAGAGCGGAACAAACTGGTTCCACGTATCCAGTGTCATCGCGTCGAAACTGAGGCTCGCGCCGTTAGCCCGGAACAAGATCGTGTATGCATCGATGTTCAGTCCAGTCAAGTCCCACTGCCAGAGCGACGACACCGTGGCGCCAAGGCCCGGTTGAGTACCGCGATTCAACTCAACCCGTGAAAGCGGCGCAATGGAATGCTGGCCGGAATCATTGCTGTAGATTAACGAAATCGAGTTGTAATCGAGTTCACTGCCTAACGTGCGTGCCTGCAAAATCACAGTACCCACCGTGAACGGCGTTGCATCCGCGACCTCGAAGACATTCGTCCCGCTTACATTATAAATGTTGCCGCTGCCGGTGAGGATGGCATTGGCCTCCAACTGCGTGAGCACAGCACCGCTGCTCGCGCCTGCGCGATCCGGCAAATTGCCTGGCGCGCCGACGGACACAGTAAACGTTTCCCAGTAACCCGCTTCACTGGTGGCTAAGCCGCGGAAGAATGGAACAAAAAAGCCATTGGTCCCGGCAGATACCCGACAAGCCTCGAACGCGGAACACACCGCTAACGTGGCAACAACAATACACGACATCTTCATGAGGCAACAAGTTAAGGAGCCGTTTACCAAGGATGCTCCCGTTGCCTTGCGAAAGATTTGCGATAGATTGCTGGAATTTCGAGCGACCCTTCGACCACAGTCAAAAGGCTCTTAG
>JAKEEH010000096.1 GCA_022616725.1 Limisphaerales bacterium
CTGACGTTCGACGCCTTTTCAAAAGGTATGCTCGACCGTTTCCGCAATGGTCTGCCGGTCGAATTCCGGCCGAGTCAGGAATACCAACTTAATTTCGATTTCGAACGCAGGATGAGGCGTTTGCTCGATGCTCTCCCGTCCAGCGACAACAAGCTGACGATTCCCGACATGATGAGCATTGGCGACCGCGGGTTTTACCGCGACCATTTTCTCGCGTCGCCGCTCGCCATGCCGGTTCCTGCTCCGTCCAGCGTAACCGAAGCAGCCGTGCAGGAACTCTGGAAACGTCTTGTACGGACCGAGCAGCCGTCACAGTTGGATTTCCCGATGATCGGGCGCTTGGCCGAATTGCTGATCCACCAAAGCAAGTCCGTTCTGAATGCGCTTCACGCGA
Organism: Limisphaerales bacterium; assembly: GCA_022616725.1. Lineage (GTDB taxonomy): Bacteria > Verrucomicrobiota > Verrucomicrobiia > Limisphaerales > JAKEEH01 > JAKEEH01. The sequence goes on from JAKEEH010000096.1 coordinate 395, forward strand.
CTTATGCCTTCGTTTTTCTGGATGAATTCCAAGACACAACGAACATTCACTACGACCTGACCACCACCGCCTTCCAAAATTCAACGGCGATTCTCACGGCTGTGGGCGACGATAAACAGCGAATCATGGGATGGGCTGGCGCGCTTCAGGGCATTTTCCAGCAATTCAAGAATGACTTCGGCGCCAACGTCGAAACGTTGCTGATCAATCATCGTTCCGCGCCGGAATTGGTGAGAATTCAACACCATTTGATCCACGCCCTCGATCCCGCGGCACCGATGCCGGAACATTCGGAGGAAAAGGCGCACATGGCTGGCGAATGTCGCGTCATTATCTATCCCGATCACGAAACCGAAGCGCGCCATGTCGCCGAACTCGTGGCCGGATGGATTCAGAATGACGGCCTGCACCCTCGCGACATTTGTCTTCTGACGCGACAGACTCCCGATCACTATACCAAACCAATCACTGAGGCGCTTCGAGCAAAATCAATTAAGTCGCGCGTTGAAAATGATCTTCAGGACCTCTTGGTAGAGCCATTGACAGTTGTCCTGCTCGCGTTCCTCAGAATCGCGCTCATGGGAAGATCGCCAGATGCGTGGAATACCGTCCGGCCCGCGTTCTTTGACGCCCAAGGCATCGACCCAGAAGACCCGAAAGCAGCGCTTTACGAACGCAGCATCACAGAGCATTGCGCAGCGCTCGGAGAAACGTTGAACGCGACGCCAGCGGAGGAAGACCGTCTCCGACCAGTGCTGGCGGGAATTATGGAATTCCTCGGCGTAGAATCATTCCGCAACCTCCATCCGCAATATCGACGTGGAGAGTTCTACGGAGAAACTTTAGCGAGCAGCGCGCGTCGCCTCGTGGACGCACGCAAGGAAACTGCCAACTGGCTCGAAGCCCTCGACCATTTTGAAGGCGCCGATTCGGTGCCTATCATGACGATTCACAAAAGCAAAGGCCTTGAGTACCACACGATTCTTTTCATTGGTTTGGAGGATTCCGCCTTATGGGGATTTAGGCGCGCTCCTGTCGAAGAAACGTGCGCGTTCTTTGTCGCATTCTCGCGAGCAATCGCACGAGTGATCTTCACTTTTTCTGAAGTGCGCCCGGGCCGCCGGACTGCAAATCTCGAAAACCAATCGCGTGACAGCATTGATTCATTGTATGGGTTACTCAGCCAAGCGGGTGTCAAAGAGGAGCATTTCCAAGCCGTGAGTCCTCCTCCTAACGACGATCCGGACATCCCATTCTGATACGCTCAACCTCGACCGCTCCAGTTTCACTTGATGTCACCGGACCGTTTAACCGCCGACAGCAATTCTTTGTTGCCGTCGTGGCGCGATTTTCGCCGCAATTTTCTGTTCGTGTTCATCTGCCGAGACGGCGTCTGCCTGGCTTGGCGCTTGGTTCTTCGTCAGGTCCAACCTCTCCTCGATCTCGTTCTGGCGGCGGGTCAATTCCTGATACCGTTGCTCTTTTTCGAACGGTGCGCCCACTTTGGTTTCAAGCTCTTTGCCGCGCTTATGGGCGTCGGCGATGTCGGCTTCCAGTTTGGCAGCTCGTTCCTCGAAGCCTTGAACCGTGGTTTCCAGCGAGCGAATGGTGCCCTGCGCCGTGTCAGTGACTCTTGCAGTGTAACTGTTTTTGCCGCGTATGACGACCTCGGCGATGTCGTTGAAACTCGGACGCAGAGACAGATCGAAGCCAGCAAAGCGGCCGATCCGCACTTCGTCGCCGAACCGGTTCTTCATCTTCTCGGCACGACGGACAATCAACTCTCCGGCGACGCCGCGATTGTCGAGCGTCTGTCCGTCGAGTTCGATGCCGAAGTTGTCACCCGAGATGCTCTGGCGCATGGTGATGTCCTCACGCAAATTCGCCAGCCGCATCGTGAACGCCTCGGCGTCCTCACGGGCTTGGAGCAAATTCCTGCGAATCCGGTACTGTTCCTCGGCATGGGCGGACCTGAGCCTGGTGAGCCGCATCAACTCGGCGTCCACCTGGGCCTTCTCGATCACGAGTGGGTTGCCCGACGCGATGGCTTTGACCTCGGCGTAGGTCAGCGCGGCGGAATCCAGATCTTCGAGGCGGCGGATCGTCATGTCACCGCTCATCACCTGGGCAATGAACTTTGCCTTCGTCTCCAAGGTCTGCCACATGTAAGCGTCAAATGAACCTTCTGTCACGTAGCGGTAAATCTGGATGACGGAATTCCTGTTGCCCTGCCGCAGAATCCGCCCCTCGCGCTGCTCCACGTCGGCGGGCCGCCATGGAGCGTCGAGATGATGCAGCGCAATCAGGCGTTCCTGGACATTCGTGCCCGACCCCATCTTCTGCGTACTGCCGAACAGGATGCGGATCTTGCCCGCGCGCACGTCCCGGAAGAGCGCCAGCTTCGACGCGTCCGAGTCGTAATCCTGCATGAAAGCGATGTCACCGCTTGGCACACCAAGCCCTTCGAGCTTCTCTTTCATATCCCGATAAACCGAGAAGCCCCTGTCCTTCGGCGTGGACAGATCGCAAAAGACGAGTTGTGTCGAACGTTCCTTCCCTGTTGCCTGCCAGATGCGATGAATATTTTCGACCGCCTGATTAACCTTGGCCTGCGGCTCGTCCCGGGACGACGGGAGCATCAGCCGCAGATCCAAGGCCGCCTTCCGCCCCTCGGAGGTGACTTTTAGCATGTTGTCCACGCGCGGGTCGACGCGACCGGTCTTCATCCGCTCGGCACGGGCCGCGAGTTCCTGAACAAACTCCTTGAGTTCCTCGGTTGCCGGCGCATTGCGGATGGCAGGCTTCTCCCCGTCGAGCTTCGGGGTCGGCAGATTGAGCATGGCGGCGGTCTGCACGTCGGCAGACTGGCGAAACATCTGCATCAGCTCCGGCACATTGATGAAGCGCGCAAATCGCGTGTTGAGCCGGTAGCCGGCGCCGTCGGGCGACAGTTCCATTGCCGTGACCGGCTCGCCGAACGTGGC
>JAKEEH010000528.1 GCA_022616725.1 Limisphaerales bacterium
ATTGCGCCGCTTCCCTCCTACACCGGACCCTGTCAACTCCGCTTCTCCGGCTTTGATTCCGATTACCTTGACGCGCTCTTCCAGAACGGCGGGGACGGGCCTATGTTTGAAGTCGAAGTGTTGCGCTGGCTTCTGGCCACGGTCGATGGCAATGCGGAAAGCATTAAGCAGGTGGGCAATGAAAGCGGTGGCACTGCGTACCACATTCAGGAGGTGCAAAATTACGGCGATAACAAGGAGAATTACCGCTGGATGTTCCTCAACGTCAATAACCGCACCGCCGACGACTACGCGCAAGTGATCAGTCTGGCCAAAGCCTTCAGCTTGAGCGGTTCGAGTTTCGATGCCCAGGTAGCCCAGGTTCTGGACGTTGACGAATGGCTGCGCGTCATGGCCTATCAGCAATTAGTAAACCCGGCGGACGTTTATTACACGGGCGCCAACATCCACAATTTCCGCCTCTACGTCCGACCCGCAGACCGCAAAGTCCTCTACCTGCCCTGGGATTGGGACTCGGTGTTCTTGCGAATCCCGGGGGAACCAATCTTTGGCACCGGTAATATCGCCAAATTGATTGCGAATCCAAACAATCGCCGCACGTACCTGAACCACATGTTCGACATCATCAACACGACCTACAACACCACCTATATGACGCCGTGGGCAACTCATTACGGCGGTGTCGCCGGTCAGGACGTCAGCGATATTCTGTATCACATCACGTTCCGGAGCGGATTTGTGCTGAATCAGCTCCCCACCGGCACCACTTTCGCGATCACCAGCAATGGCGGACAAAATTTGGCGACCAGCAACTCGACCATTTCCATTTCTGGCACTGCTCCCATCCAGGTGAAGACCATTGAGGTCAACGGCATTCCCTATCCTGTAACCTGGACGAGCACGACCAACTGGACGCTGACTGTGCCATTAAGCGAAGGCACAAATCTTCTTGCTGTATCCGGCATTGATAACTCTGGCAGCGCCATCAGTAACGCCCTTGACACCATCACCGTCACGAACTTCGGCCCGGGCGCGTTCGAACCGGTGGTGATCAACGAGTGGATGGCGGACAATGCCGGTCCGAATGGGTTCGCTGACCCCGCCGACGGCTTGTTTCAGGACTGGTTTGAGTTGTTCAATCCCAACACAAACGCTTTCAACCTTTCCGGTTATCACCTCACCGACAATCTCTCTCAACCGACCAAATGGCGCATCCCGACAGGCACAGTCATTCCTGCGCGCGGCTTTTTGCTTGTCTGGGCCGATAACGAAACCAATCAGAATACCGGCTTGATCGACAGCGATCTCCACGCGGCATTTCAACTGAGTGCCGGCGGCGAAGCCATTGGCCTCTTTGCCCCGAATGGCGTTACGCCGCAATCCGCCGTGCACTTCGATCAGCAAGTTGAGAACGTCAGTCAGGGATTTTTCCCGGACGGCCACACCAATGTTGTTTTTTCGATGACGAACTTCACTCCACGTGCTGCCAACACGTTGGCTGGTCCGTTGCGGATCGCGCAGATTTCATTCGACGCCACGACGGTGACGCTTACCTGGAGCGCAATTCCCGGGCGCGCTTACCGTATCGAATACAAAAACGAGCTCTCCGAGCCGGTGTGGACGGCATTAGGCGATCCCGTTGAGGCCATCGAAACCACCGCTTCCATTAGCGATTTTCTCTCACCGACCGGCTACCGCTTCTACCGCGTCATACGAATCGATTGACCATCGCTGCGTGCTGCGAAGCGGTCCTTGCGGGGGTCTAAACCCCAGCCGACGCGTGCCGATTTTTGTGGCAAACAGCGGGAGACTGCGGCAATACTCCGCCCGATATGGGAAAACGGATTCTTTGGGCGCTTCTCTTTCTTAGTCTGATGGCCACCGGCGCATTTGCCGGGGAAGCCGATATCAAAATCCCGGACCTTTCCAAGGTTAGCTTCAACATCTTCGGCAACACCATTTCCGGCTACCTCATTCTTTACGTCGGCCTTTTGATCTGCGCGCTCGGCGCTTTCTTCGGCCTCGTCCAGTATCAACAAACCAAGAACCTGCCGGTCCATGACTCCATGCGCTCGGTGTCCAACACCATTTGGGAGACGTGCAAAACCTATCTCCAGCAGCAGGGCAAATTCCTCGTCATACTCTGGGTGCTGATCGCCGCCTGCATGGTGTATTATTTCGGTTTTCTCTCCCAACACCCCGCAGGCACGCCGGTGGCCAGGAACGTCATCATCGTCCTGCTCTGCTCGATCCTGGGCATCCTCGGCTCGTACGGCGTGGCCTGGTTCGGGATTCGTATCAACACGGTCGCCAACTCGCGCACGGCTTTCTCCGCCCTCAAGAGCAATTCCCTCGCGACGCTCTTTATCCCGCTGCGCTCCGGCATGAGCGTCGGGCTGCTGCTGGTCAGCGTCGAGCTGTTCTTCATGATTTGCATTCTCGCATTCCTGCCGAAGGACCTTGTCGGCGCATGCTTCATCGGTTTCGCCATCGGCGAATCGCTCGGTGCCAGCGCGCTCCGCATATGCGGCGGTATTTTTACCAAGATTGCGGATATCGGCGCCGATTTGATGAAAATTATTTTCAAGCTGCCCGAAGACGACCCGAAAAACCCTGGAGTGATCGCGGATTGCACGGGCGACAACGCGGGGGACAGCGTCGGTCCGACCGCGGACGGCTTTGAAACCTACGGCGTTACGGGCGTCGCGCTGATCGCCTTCCTGGCACTCGCCCTGGCCACCCCGGCTCTGGAGCAAATTAGCGGCACGCTGATCGTATGGCTGTTCGCGATGCGCATCCTGATGATCCTGACCTCGCTCGTCTCCTATTTCATCAACGACAAAACCAGTCAAATCAAATACGGCGGCGAGCGGGAGTTCGACCTGGAAGCTCCGCTGACGCACCTCGTTTGGATCACATCCCTGGTCTCGATCGCCGTGACCTTCGGCGCCAGTTGGGTGCTGCTCGGCAGCAACACCACCTACCCTGACCTCTGGTGGGTGCTCTCGATCATCATCAGTTGCGGCACGATTGCCGGCGCGCTCATCCCCGAGTTCACGAAGGTGTTCACCAGCTATAACTCGCGTCACGTGAAGGAAGTCACCAATGCGTCGCAGCACGGCGGCGCGTCGCTGAATATTCTTTCGGGATTCGTGGCCGGCAATTTTTCCGCGTTCTGGATGGGGTTGGTGATCCTTGTCCTGATGCTCATCAGCTACCGCTGCTCGCAGCATGAATCGGTGTTGCAACTGATGTCGGCCTACCCGTTCGCGGCGCCTATTTTTGCTTTCGGGCTCGTGGCGTTCGGTTTCCTCGGCATGGGGCCGGTGACGATCGCGGTCGATTCGTTCGGCCCAGTAACTGACAACGCGCAGTCCGTCTATGAGTTGAGCCAGATCGAGCAGGTGCCCAATATCAAAGACGGCATCAAAAAGGACTTCGGTTTCGAACCCGATTTCGCGGGCGCCAAGCACCTGCTGGAAAAGGCGGACGGCGCCGGCAATACCTTTAAAGCCACGGCCAAGCCTGTGCTCATCGGCACGGCGGTGGTTGGCGCGACCACGATGGTGTTCGGGATCATCATGTTGCTCGAGCATCTGCCGGGCTTCGGCAATGTGGTGCAGAAGCTGAGTCTGGTGGAACCGAAAGTGATCCTCGGGTTGCTCATGGGCGGGTCGGTGATTTACTGGTTCACGGGCGCTTCGACGCAGGCGGTGGTCACGGGCGCCTATCGCGCCGTGGTTTACATCAAGGACCATATTAAACTCGACACCGGCGCCGCTTCCATTGCCGACAGCAAGGAGGTGGTTCGCATCTGCACCGTTTACGCCCAGAAAGGGATGATTAACATTTTCATTGTCATCTTTTGTCTGTCGCTGGCGTTGCCGTTTTTCGACCCGTATTTCTTTATTGGCTATTTGATCGCCATAGCCTTCTTCGGGTTGTTCCAGGCTATTTTCATGGCCAACGCGGGCGGCGCGTGGGACAACGCCAAAAAGATCGTCGAAGTGGACCTGAAGCAAAAGGGAACGGCGCTCCACGCGGCAACGGTCGTGGGCGACACGGTGGGCGATCCGTTCAAGGACACGTCGTCGGTTTCGCTGAACCCGGTGATCAAGTTCACGACGCTGTTCGGTTTGCTGGCGGTCGAGATCGCGGTGACGATGCAGAATCAGGGCCTGAAAACCGGGATCGGCATCGCGTTCTTCCTGGTCGCGCTGTTTTTCGTTCACCGCTCGTTTTATGGCATGCGCATACCCGAGGAACGAACCGGCACCGAGGATCGGGTCGTCCTGCCGCACGACATCCACGGAACAAAGATTCCGTCGAAGTAAAATCGAACGACTTGAGCGATGGAAATCGTAAGTGCTTCCGGCAGAGTCGGTTGCAAGTGGAAGTTTCACAAGTCGTTCGGTATTGTTCGATTTTGTGTCAAATAATCCATTTTCATATGCGTGCGCAATTTCCGAGGTAGAAAATGAGACTAGTCTCAAAAAAATTTGCGGATTTGAGCGTAAAAGCGGTGAATCGAGGCGAGTCCCAGTCTCAAAAGTCTCATTTTGTGTATTTTGTGTCTGATCAACCACGGATTTCACAGATGACTCGGACCCCTCCCCCTTTTCCGTCCGGAAATGTCCGGTTTGACCACGGGTGGCGCGGATGACGGAGATGAGCGGTGGGGGTTGGCTGGAGAGTGTCCGGCGGGACGCCGGACACAGCGACCGGGACGGTCGCGCTCCCCGCGCTCGCTGGTTTGTACAGTGCCCCCTGGCATTTCTATTCACTTTTATTCAATTTTATTCAATTTTTGTCCCAACTCGTCCGCAAAACATTTCCCGCGGCGGGACGCCGCTGGAACTGGCAGGCGTGGACGCCTGTATATGTATATAATAAATATAGCTCTGTCTTCACGTGCCTATTATACCATGGGTTTTTGGCGCATTTGGGGATGGGGCCCGTTTAACATGCCAGTATGCGCCAGTA
>JAKEEH010000529.1 GCA_022616725.1 Limisphaerales bacterium
GAAAGCAATAATATTGTTTAGCTATGCTATGTATTGAATAATTATATAGTGAACCGAATGGAGCTTGCACGGTAGTGTCAAGACTCGGGATCGGCCACTTCCCCGCCGGCAACAGCGATGGGTTTAATGCAACCTACCCACGCTCTCACACAATCGCTTTCGCCGTCAATCACATGAAAGTAGTATGATACGGATGTATAGTTACAGCTTCTCTTGGAGCCTGGAATGGCTGGGCCTGACGCGATCGACGTGGCCGTTTCGCGACGATGTGGCCGTCCCTGGGTTGGGGACGAACCGGACAGCAAAAAATTATTATCGCTTTTTGAGATCCCGGTGCTAAGAATTAAGGAACGATTCCCAAAGAGTTAGGAAGAGATTATGTTCAAAAAGTGTATTCTTTGCGGGCTTCTCGCGGTCGCGGCCAGTTCAACCCAGGCAGTGCTGGTGTTCAATTACAATTCGGAGTGGCGATATCTCAAGGGCACAGCCGAGGCTTCGACCCCCAGCACCGCCTGGCGGACAAATGGGTTCCCGGATGGCACGTGGACTGTGGCAAACGCACCGTTTTATTACGGCGAACCCCTGAGCGGCACGCTGCTCAACGACATGAATGGGCAGTATTCCTGCGTCTTCCTGCGCAAGACTTTTTCGGTGGCAAATCCCGCGCAAATCACCGGGATGGAGCTGCATTCCCAATGCGACGACGGGTTCATCGCCTGGATCAACGGCGTGGAAGTGGCCCGTTTCAATATGGCCGGGGGCGAGATCCCGCGAACCGGCACGGCCACGAACGCTATTGAAGCCGCCGTGCGCGTGCATGTGTTGCCGAATCCAAGCGGTTACCTCGCGGCCGGGCAGAACGTGATCGCAATCCAAGCCTTTAATTCATTGCTAACGAGCCTGGATTTCGTGATGGACGCGCAACTGGTGGCGGCGGTTCCCGACAGCACCGCGCCAGTGATTAGTCTCGTCAGCCCCATGGCGGGAACGGTGACATCCCTCGATCAGATCACCGTGACGTTCAGTGAGCCGGTCGGGGATGTCGATGTGAGCGACTTGCTGATCAACGGCCAGGCGGCGAATTCCATGATCATGGTGAACGACCAGACTTACCAGTTCTTTTTCCCGCAACCGGCCTACGGGACAGTGCAGATTTCCTGGGATGCGGCGCACAACATTGCTGATTTCGCGCTGCCGCCGAACGGATTCAATGGAATGGGGCCGGGGGCGACCTGGCAGTACACGCTGATGGACACGGCACCGCCGGTGGTGATTTCGGTCAGCCCGCCGAGCAACAGCGTGGTGCGGGCGCTGACGGAAATCGAAGTGGCGTTCAACGAGCCGGTGAACAATGTGGAGGCTGGCGATTTGCAAATAGGCGGAGTCGCGGCCACCGATTTGTTCGCCGTTTCGCCATCGCAATTCCTGTTTGTGTTTGCGCAACCAGGGAGCGGGCCCGTCACCGTTGCCTTTGCGACTGGGCATGGGATAACGGATCAGGCAGGAAACCCCTTCGCCGGCGGGAGTTGGTCGTACACGCTGAACACGAACCTGCCTTCGACGGCGTTCATCATCAGCGAGATTCAGGCTGTGAATGATTCGACCCTCCGGGATGAGGACGGGGAGTACTCGGATTGGATCGAAATCCACAACCGGGCCGAGGTCGCCGGGAGCCTCAATGGATGGTTCCTGACTGACGCGGCGGGGAGTCTGACGAAATGGCGGTTTCCCAACGTGGCCATTCCGGCGGGCGGCTACCTGGTGGTGTTTGCCTCCAACAAGAATCGAACGAACACGGCCGCAGGCCGGCTGCATACGAATTTCCAGCTTTCAAGTGACGGCGAGTACTTGGCGCTGGTGGATGCGAACACGAACATTGTATCGGAATTCGCGCCGGCGTTCCCCGCATGGCAGCCCGGAGAGATTTCCTACGGGCGGGATCGCAACGAACCGAACCTGGTGGGATTCTTTACGATGCCCACGCCCGGAGCGCCAAACCAGGCGGGCGGACCGGGGAATTTTGCGCCGAATGTGGTCTTCTCGCGCGAGTCGGGGACGTTCGTCGGTACGTTTCAACTGTCGTTGTCGCTGAACCCGCCGAACCCGGGTGCTGAAATCCGCTATGTGATCGTGAGCAACGCAGTCACGGCGGCGCGAACAAACGTGCCCGTGGCAACAAACGCGCTTTATACCGGGCCGATTCCTGTCAACGGAACCCTGCAGGTGCGGGCGCGGGCCTTTGAAACCGGCAAGCTGCCCGGCACGCCAGTGACGGCCAGCTACATCCAGCTCAATCCTAACGCGACGAACTTCACTTCCGACCTCCCGCTGGTGCTGGTGCACAATTTTGGGGCCTCGCCTGACTTCCCGGGAGATCGCGATTTGACATGCATCGTGGCTTTGTTCGAGGTCGATGAGCAATCGGGCCGCAGTTCATTAACCAATCGGCCCACCTTGATCACGCGCGCGGGCGTGAATCGCCGCGGCTCGAGCACGGAGGGCTATGCCAAGGCGAGTCTGGCGATCGAATTCTGGGACGAATTCAACCAGGACATCGACCATGAATTTCTCGGCTTGCCTGAGGAATCGGATTGGGTGCTTTACGCGCCCAATCAATTTGACAACGTTCTGATCCACAACCCATTCGCTTTTGAGTTGAGCAACGACGTGGGCCGCTATGGGTCGCGGACGCGCATGGTCGAGTCTTTTTTTGATTCTTCCGGCGGAGCTGTGAACCTGCCGAATTTCACCAGCGGCGGAGATTATGACGGCATACATGTCCTGCAGGAAAAGATTAAGCGCAACCAAAACCGAGTCGATATCGAGCGAATCGAACAGGAAAACACGACGCCGCCGAGCGTCACCGGGGGATGGCTGCTGAAAGTGGACCGGGTGGACGCCGATGAGCGCACCTTCAGCGCGGCGGGACAGTCTATTGTTTACCAGGACCCTGACGGTCGGGACGTGCAACTTCCGCAATGGGACCCGCAGGAGCAGTACATCATCAGTTATTTCAACGCGTTCGGCAACGCGCTCAACGGTATTAACTATACAAATCCGATCACGGGGTATGCCGCTTACATCGATGTGGATTCGTGGATTGACCATCACTTGATCAACGTCATCACGATGAACGTCGATGCCTTCCGGCTGAGCGGGTACTTCTTCAAGGAGCGGAACGGCAAAATCGAAATGGGCCCGGTCTGGGACTTCGACCGCGCGATGGGTTCGAACGCCCGTGGCGGCGACTGGCGGGCGTTCAACCCGCGCGCGTGGCGTGCGTCAAACACCCTTGGCAGCACGGACTACGGGACCGATTTCTTTAACGCCACGACCCCGCCGCCGTGGTGGCAGCGGGTGTTTACCGACCCTGATTTTTTCCAGCGCTATATCGATACCTACCAGAATTATCGGACGGGGGTCTTTGATACCAATCGCATCCTGACGAAGATCGATCGCATGGCCGATGAATTGCGCGAGGCGCAGACGCGTGAGTTCATCCGGTGGGCCGGGACTGGGAATTCCGATACCAGCCCGCGCTCGGGAGTAGTGACAACGCCCGTTAACATCTATGGTTACCAGTACAGTTACACGTTTCCGAATCCGGGAACTTTCCAGGGAGAAGTGGACTTCTTCAAACATTGGATGTGGGCGCACGTGAATTTCATGGACACGAACTTCCTTGGGAGACCGATTTTTGGCCGGCAAGGCGGGATGATCACGGCACCGGTCGAGTTGAGCATGGCCGGCCCGACGAATATTGCAGGGACAACGATTTATTACACGCTCACCGGCGACGATCCGCGCTTGCCCGGCGGGGGCATCTCTCCGAGCGCGCTCCCTTACACAGGGCCGATCATGATTTCAACCAACGCGTACATCGTGGCCCGGAGCCGCAATCCCAATCACCGCAATCTCACGGGCACGGGCCACCCGCCAATCTCCAGCCCGTGGTCCGGGCGCGGTGAGATCAGTTTCTATGCGACGATTCCGAACCTGCGGATCACGGAAATCATGTACCATCCGGCTGATCCTCCGCCGGGAAATACGAACGACACAGAGAGTTTCGAGTACATCGAAGTGACGAACATTGGCGGAACTCCCTTGAATCTCAACCGCTTCCGTATCCGGGGTGACATTGACTTCGATTTTGGCAATTTGACACTCGGCGCAGGCCAAAGCGCGGTGGTGGTGGCCAATTCGAACGCGTTTGTCAGCCGATATAGCAGCCCCATCACGATCGCGGGAGTTTACACGAACAACCTGAATAACGCCGGAGACCGGTTGATCCTGGAAGGACCTTTGCGCGAGCCGATCCATGATTTCACCTATTCGGATGACTGGTATCCGAGCACGGACGGCGCGGGCTTCTCGCTGGTGATCGTGAATGCTAACGCTGCTTTGAACACGTGGGGACTGGCGGCGAGCTGGCGGCCCAGCGCGGCACTGAACGGTTCGCCCGGGGCTACCGACCCCGCGGGGCCGCCGATTGCGCCTATCGTCATCAATGAAGTGCTGACCCACTCGGACCCGCCGCCGCCGACGGACACGATTGAACTGTACAACCCAACCGGGAACGCGGTGAATATTGGCGGCTGGTTCCTGACGGATGACTTCGACGTGCCGAGGAAGTTCCTGATCCCCAATCCCACTATGATTCAAGGGAATGGCTACGTTACATTCAATGAAGCTCAGTTCAATACGGGGGCCAACTCCTTCTCCCTCAGTTCCCTGGGCGAGGCGGTTTACCTGTTCTCCGGCAACGGCACGAACATTACGGGGTATGTTCACGGGTTCGATTTCGGCGCGGCGCCCAATGGGGTCACTTTTGGCCGGCATGTGAACAGCGTTGGCAGCGAGCAATTCCCGCTGCAGCTTTTCCCCACGTTGGGCGGAGCCAACTCCGGTCCGCGCATTGGCCCGGCCGTAGTCAGCGAGATCATGTATCATCCACCCGAGGTGTTCCGCCACGGCACGCCGCAAGACAACGGGCTGGATGAGTTTATCGAGCTGCAAAACGTGACCGACGAAGCGGTGCCGCTCTATGATGTGTTGAGGCCCACCAATACCTGGCGGCTGCGCGATGCCGTTGATTTCGAATTCCCGGTTGGGGCGATGATTCCGGCGGGCGCGCGGGCACTCATCGTCAGCTTTGATCCGGTGGACACGTTGAAGTCCAATGGCTTCCGCCAGCGCAACGCCGTTTCAGGTCCTGTCGCAATGTACGGACCGTTCCGGGGCAAGCTCGACAATTCGACTGAAGCCGTGGAGTTGGAGCGCCCCGACGTCCCGGAGCCGCCCGGACCGCCGAACTTTGGCCTGGTACCCTACATCCTGGTGGAGCGCATCCGCTATACGGACATGGCGCCATGGCCAGTGGCTGCGGACGGATTTGGCGCGTCGTTGCAGCGGATCAACCCAGCGGCGTTCGGCAATGATCCGGGCAACTGGGTCGCCGCGCCGCCGAGCGCCGGCGCGCCGTATGCCGGAGGCACGCCGCCAATGATCACGCAACAACCGGCCGACCAGACGATCGTCGCGTTCAACACCGCGATGATCACGGTAGTGGCAACGGGTTCGGGCTTGAAATACCAATGGCGGTTCAACGGGGAAGGTTTGCCGGGAAGGACCAACGCCACACTGTTGCTGCCGGACCTCCACCCGAATCAGCAGGGTTATTATGATGTGATCGTTCTCAATCCGGCGGGTTCAGTCCTGAGCAGCAGCGCTTTCCTGACCGTGCTTATACCGCCGATGATCATTCAGCAGCCGCAACATGTGATCATGCGCGGCTCGACCAACGAGGCCACCTATGGGCAGACGTTTAGCAATGCGATCTTCTCGGTCAGCGTGACCAGCAGCGGCGGCGCGACCTATCAGTGGCGTTACAACAGCAACGCCATTCCGGGAGCAACTTCGGCCACATTGATCATCAACAACGTCGATCTCGACGACCAGGGCTTCTATGATGTGATCATTACCGACAGCATTGGCTCCGTGCGGAGCGCGCCGGCGCTTCTGCGCGTGGATGTGCTGCCGTACATCACCCGGCATCCGCAGAGCCTGGTGGCGCTGGTCGGTGACAACATCGCCCTCAGCGTTGAACACCGGGGCACGGCGCCATTTGGCTATCGGTGGCGGCGCAACGGCATCAACGTCCATCCCAGCCCAGGATTTACGGCGTTCCGCGTGTTAAGCATTCCCAACGTCCAAACCAATAACGGTGGAACCTATACGGTCATCATTACCAACGCGGCTAACCTCACCCCCGGGGTGTTGAGCGCCAATGCCATCGTTACCGTCCTGGTGGACTCGGACAGTGACGGCGCCGCGGACGTTTGGGAAACTCAATACGGCTTCCTGCCCAACAACGGTTC
>JAKEEH010000097.1 GCA_022616725.1 Limisphaerales bacterium
AGCTCGCAATTGAAGCTCTTGAGAATCCCGGCTTGGGGAGCGCGCAGCAGATGCTCCATTTTCATGGCTTCAAGGACGAGAAGGGGCTGGTTTGCCTCCACAGACGCACCCGGCGTAACCAGTAATGCGGCAATTCGGCCCGGCATGGGCGCGGTCAGCCGCCCCGGCGGCCGATCGCCCGCGGGCGCCCCGGCGGCGGGGGAGACTAGCTCCAAGCTAAACGTGGCCCCAGCCCCCATAAACACGGAAAGCTCATTTCCGGAACGCACCCAGACCGCTTTGACCCTGCGCCCGTCAAGGTCCGCGGCGAGATGTCCATCCCCGGCAAGGGTGCCGCTCGCGCGGCTCACCGTTGCCCCCCGGACATCAAGGCGCCAGCCATCGCGCAGATAGGTAATGTCGACAGAGCAGCCACTGTGCTCCTCGGCCGTGATTTCACGAAAACGCAGGGTTTCCCGCGCATATTCATTCCGGCGCCAGCCATTTTGGCGGTTCCACGGGCTCCAGGGATCAGTCGATCGCCGGGCTCCTTCGCGCGCTGCCCGCTCGCAAAGCAGGCCAATGGCCGCTAGGGCTAGTACGTCAGCCCCCGCCGGCTGTGGTTCGGGCAGGAATTCGGCGCGATAGTGCTCGACAAAGCCTGTGTCGAGCGAAGCCTCGCCAAAAGCTTCATGCACGGCGATGCCACGCAGCAAGCCGAGATTGGTCGCAAGACCCGCGACGCGGATTTCGCCAAGTGCGGCGCGAAGGCGCCGGATTGCCAAGCCCCGGTCTTCGTCCCATACGATCAGCTTGGCGATCATCGGGTCGTAGTCGAGAGGGATTAAATCCCCTCCGCGCACGCCGGTGTCGATCCGGACACGCGGCCCCCGTTCGGGAAAGCTCAGATAAGTGATGCGGCCAGCTTGCGGCAGAAAGCCGCGGGCCGGATCCTCCGCATAGATGCGGGCTTCGATTGCATGGCCGCGCGAAAGAATCTCCTCTTGGCGCAGAGGCAGCGCGCCACCGGCGGCAATTTCTATTTGCCATTCGACGAGATCGATGCCGGTGATCATTTCGGTCACCGGATGCTCGACCTGGAGCCGCGTATTCATCTCGAGAAAATAGTAAGCTCCGTCATCGGGCGAGAATAGGAATTCGACCGTGCCCGCTCCGATGTAGCCAATGGCGCGCGAGGCTGCCCGAGCGGCCTTGCGCATCGCCTCGCGCGATTTGCCGGGAACTTCTGGTGCGGGCGCTTCTTCAATGATTTTTTGGTGCCTGCGCTGAATCGAACAGTCGCGGTCGAAGAGATGGACGCAGTTTCCCGCGCCGTCGGCAAAGATCTGCACCTCGACGTGGCGCGCGCGCTCCAGAAACTTTTCAACAATGATGCGGTCATCGCCAAAAGCTGAAAGCGCCTCGCGTTTGGCGCTGGCAAGCTTTTCCTCGAAGTCCTCTGGGTCCGCCGCGATCTTCATGCCCTTGCCGCCGCCGCCCGCCGAGGGTTTGATCAGTATGGGATAGCCGAGCGCCAAGGCCTCCCGGGCAAGCATGATTTCGTCCTGCTCGTCACCATGGTAGCCCGGTACGAGAGGGACGCCCGCTTTCTCCATGATGGCTTTGGCCTGCGCCTTATCCCCCATCGCTCTTATCGCTTTAGCTGGAGGCCCAATGAAGTTGATGCCCGCACAGGCGCAGGCTTCCGCGAAATCCGCGTTTTCAGCCAAGAAGCCATAGCCGGGGTGAATGGCCTCAGCGCCGCAAAGCCTCGCCACCTCAAGGATTTTGCCGCCATTAAGATAGCTTTCGCGGGCTGGCGGCGGCCCTATCCAGAATGCTTCATCCGCAAGGGCAACGTGCATCGCCGCTCGATCCGCGTCGGAATAGACAGCGACGGTTGCAATGCCAAGCCGCCGCGCCGTCCTTATGATCCGGCAGGCGATCTCGCCACGATTGGCGATCAGGATCTCGGAAAACATCGCGGACCATCCGGACTAAGAACGAAATTGCTCTCCGTTCGCGATTGGCCAGAGCAGTACGCTCGCTCCGGAGTTGCAGACATTCACAAAAACAACCGCGCCCGATTATAGACCAAGGGCGAGCACTTGGACCGCCTGCAGACGACCACCCCCCCCACTCACTCCATAGTTCAAATAATACGGTGTGCGGCCGGGTAGGTTGTCGCACGCCTGGCCGCATATGTCCTCAACGCCACTTGGCCTGCACCTGCGCGAGGCGCTAAAACGCTCCGAAAAACTTGCGTCTCGGGCTGACGAACCCCCTGAAATATCCCCGATCCTGGCCCGAAAAGTCGCGCGCTTGATGCCCCCCACGATCAGACGTATATTTGGCTTGAAGGAAGCAAGGGCATTTATTCTCCTTATTCCCAATAATACGGGGCACCTATATGAAAAATCCGTTAGCGCTTAAGAAAGCGAACTGGGCTCTGGCAGCGGCGCGCCTACTCGGTCTAGTAACTGCCGGCCTGCTCACCCTCGCCGCCGTCGTAAGCGTAAGGGCGGACAACAGCCCCAACTTGCCCTCGCCGCTCTGCGACAGCCTAAAGGTCCCAACCGGAATCAGGGTAGTGTTTCACGCTTACGCCACCGGCGTGCAGATTTACCAGTGGAACGGCAGCGCCTGGAACTTCATCGCGCCGGTGGCCAATTTGTTCGCGGACCCGGGCTATCATGGGCAGGTAGGGACGCATTATAGGGGGCCGGCCTGAGAGAGTAACAGTGGTAGCAAGGCGGCCGGCATCCGTGTGGCAGCTTGCACGCCTGAACCAACCGCCATTGACTGGTTGAGGCTGAGCGCGGCTTCCACCCAAGGCCCAGGTGTCTTCGGCGGCGTAACTTTTATCCAAACGGTGAACACCGCCGACGGCAAAGCCCCCGCCACGCCGGGTGCCAATCCAGGCGATTTTGCGCACGTGCCATACACCGCTGAATATTTTTTCTCCAAAGCGAAGGGCGGCGGGGGGTGACGTTGACTGACCGGACATTGGAATGGGAGTCACCAATCCGCGGTCTTGTCCGGCAAGGATTTGCTTGGACCGTCGCTGTCTGTGATGAATCGAGCGCGCTGAAACAACTCGTCGAAGGTAATGATCTCCGGTTGCCTCACGATTCGACGGAATGTCTCGAATGATCGGAACCGCTCTTCGTTGACGCCGTACTCGCCCTCGAATTCGGTGAGATGTCCGATTACCAGGTATGATCGCGGCTCGAAACCGTGGATCTCTTCCCCGGTTGGATTCCCAAGCTCGTTCGTAGGACGGAACGGCGCCGAGATAGTTCTGACAGTAGCACGGACTGTCTACTGTGCTTGCGCAATGCCGCCTGCCAAGTCTTGCGATGGTGCCCATACACCCTTTCGGCAGGGTTTCTGCGATAGTAGCGGCATGTAGTGCCGTTTGAATTCTACAAAGCAAAGCGAGCTGACTTCGGCCCGCGTCTTCATTAACGCATTCGCCGCGCGGCGAAAGCGTCCCGCGGCCGCGCCGCCGCCCGCCGAAGACCAGCTGCGTCCAACTCCACCCGAGTAATAGCAACACCAGCCGCTGCCCTCAACAGAACATATCAGAGGTGTCCGCCATATCGAGGGACGGTTAGTTCTTGTTACGTCTTCGAAAGTGAACGAATCCTTGGTCGATTCCGATTTCGGGATGAATGCACTTGGAGCCGGCGGAGGGAATCGAACACCACGTCTGCCAATTACAGTTTGGCTGCTCTACCATTAAGCTACACCGGCGGAAGATGCGCCTATACTACCCCGACACAGTGCGAACCACAACCCGAACCCTTCGGCGTGGTGCTTCTTGACGCACACAGCTTGAAGGACGTTGCTGCAAAGCGGATGTGCTTGTATTTTGGAAAGATCGAGTGGCTTATGGCCGCCGTGCCAGCGAAGTTTTCTTGCGCCGGATTTACCTAGAATCTAGGATGGCTATCCTTTGCGGTTTTCGCGGACGTGATCGAAACCCGCCGCTTGCAAATTAATCCTTTGCCCAGCCTTATGAAGCCACCGGCTTCGAATGTCGAGCAAATGTTTGATGAGTTTAGGTGGCAGCAGTGCCAGCCACCCCTTATGCACTCCAAGTCTCAATGCAATCCGGCCTCGCAGCGACAAGGGAATGTAATAACGCCGGTACTCTAGCGGTTCAAATCCGAGACGACGCTTGAATTCAGTGATACTGCTGTCCGTTTTTCGTCCGTAGGTGAATTTTCCATAGATCAAATAGTTCAATCCCTTTTGATGGCAAATCTCCGCTGCATTAGCAATCAGCGCAATCATTGGACGTTTGTCCTGATGCGCGTTTTGACAGAGAATTTGCATTATTCGCGCAGCGTCCCCCACGTAAACGAATTTCATGAAACCAACCAGCTGGCCGAGATAGTAGGCACCCAAAAATTCGCAGCGGTCGAGGTACGTGCCGTTCTCCCGCTTGACCGTATCAAGGTCCTTTCCGTAGTGCCAAAACTTCCGGCCTTGCCGGACCTGTGTCTCATCGTAAATTGCCTTGATACCTGCGGCAAAATCGTCATCGAGAGCTGCTGACCGGATCTCAATTCCTCGCTTCGCCGCACGGCGCGTGTTCTTGCGCGCTTCCTGGGGCAGGCCCTCCCACCAAGCCTTATAGTCGCCGGTCCGGATGACTGCCACGTTCTCCAATTCGAATTGACCGCCGCTCTCATCGGGCGTGCCTCCGAGCGGCCCTGAAAAGGCAAAGATGTCGGCAGGCAGGCCACTTGCCCGCAACGCGCCGATAAACTTTATTGGGTGGGCGACCAGCCCACCCTCGAGCCAGTCTTCGTCCTTTAGCGTCGCAACGCGGAGCCACCGGCCAACCGCGACCACGCCATGGCCCTCTATCCTGCACATTGGGACGAGGAACGACCTTCCTCGGAAATTGAGTACTGATTTCTCGAAGCTCACACCATCTCCGTGACCATCCTTAGACTTTTCCAATTGAATTTTACGCATTTGCCAAACATGCTCCGAGGCGTCAAGTTAATCGAAGCAAGCGCTTCAGGCGCGTCAACTGCTCCTTGCGATGAAATGCCATCAACTCAGCCGATACCGGCCTGTGCGCGCGAGTGATGCCGGCCCACATGTAGCCGGCCATGAAGTAGAGGCCCCCGATTAGGACTGGTGTTGAACGCATCTGGAAGATCCCGCGCATTAGTTCCCATGCCGGATGCCCCCCGACGTAGTAGGCTTTTCGTCCGTAGTGAAACCGAGCCATCAACGGGCTATTGTTCCCCGTACCGATCTTGCGGTGGTGGTAGCAGACTTTTTCCACATAGGTGCGTGTCTTCCAGCCCTTCATCCTTGCAGTGGTCACGGCGATCCAGTCAATCGCGCCTCCCTTGATCGGGACATAGCCCCCGACAGCCTCGAAGCACTCGCGACGGAAAATCTGACAGGCGCCAGATACGTGATCGAGGTTGGCGACGTCGTGGGCATAAGTGTGTTGATCCGGCCGATCGAAATCCTCAACGAAGGGCGTGCCGGCCACGCCGAGCCCGGGCTCGCTTGCGAAGCGCCCGAGCAAGAACTCGAAATAGTCCGGGGCGAATGTAATGTCGCCGTCGAGGTTGCCGATCAGGTCGAATCGCAGATTCTTGAGCCGTTCGTAGCCAGCATTGAAGGCATTGGCCTTGGCGGCAAACTGGCGGTCGCGCCGCTCCGGCATTCGCACGAGCTCGATCCAGTCAAGGCCGGCTGCATGTGATTTGACGATGTCGTCCGTCCCGTCCGTCGAACCGTCGCTCACGATAATCCAGCGCAGCGGCTTGTGCGTCTGACTCGAAACGGACCGGATAGTGTTGCCGATGAATGCCTCTTCGTTTCTCGCGGGCGTGATCAAGGCGTAGCTGAGGGCCGTGACGGAGTTCATCCGGCGCCTCCGGCCGGGGCTGCGATCGATGGCTGGGAATCGATGCCCCATTTGCCCATAAGATGCGCCAGCGCCTTGAATGTCGTGCCCTGGCCCCAATGAAACATCGGCGTGCGAATCTTCATCCAACCGAGATCCCGGTAGTAGAAGTAGCCCTCGGGGGCCTGCATGTGCGTAATCGTCCAACGGGCCACACGGTTCGCCAAGTCCAGCGCTTCAGGGTCCGAGGCCGAGAAAAACGACAGCGTGTCGATCGCCTGTGCGGCGCATTGAATGTCGATCGGCAGCAAGCGGTCGTGCATGTACTTCGTGCGACCGTCAGACTCAAAGAAATTATGCTTGAAGTATTTGTAGCCGCGCGACAGATGTCCGGCGAACTTAGGCTCATTTGTGCTGTCGATGTACCGCTTCAGGCTGTCGAGGTTATAGCCCGTATGAAAGCTGTCAATCCAGTGGTACTTTGGAACCTCGCCATAAAACCACGAGCCGTCCGCATTCTGGCGCTCGCAACTGTACAGCATCGCCTGCCGGGCCACGTCGATCGCCTCCGTCCGCCCAGTGAGTTCGCCGGCACGTGCCAGCAATGCGCCCCCCAGCATGTTCGAGTTGTGGATCGACACCTGCTCGAACGCGACATAGCTGAGGCACACGCCGGTCGATGTCTGTTCGCGCGGAAGCTTCAGGATCCAGTCGCAGGTACTGTTTGCAGCTTCGAGGTATCGACGGTCACCGAGGATCTCGAACGCGTCGACGAACGCTTGCCCTATCAGACCGCTCCAGACGATCGTCGGCTCTCCCCGCGGAATCCGCGCCGCCCGGGTTGTGAAGGGGAACTCATTGCCCCAGCACAAATCAGCATACTCCGGCGATCGATGGTCCAGCAACCAATCGAGGCACATCCTCGCCCTCCGGGCGTGGTGCGGGTCCCCAGTCGCTTGAAAGCGTCGAAGATAACCCCAGGCCATGTAGCCCATCCCCTTGGTCGAGGTGTGAGGTTTGATCCCAAGCAAGGGGCGAATGTTGAAAGGTGAGCGAAGCAAGGTGGCCGTGAGTACTCGTTCGAGCGGCTGAGAACCGAAGGTCAGCATCCGCAGAAATGACATTTGACCGTCGCCCGGATCGTAGGCCCGGTATTGCCGACTCTCGACCCAATGGCTCAGACGGTTTAGGCTTTCTTCGATCAGCTCGTTAATCGACAAAGGAGGTCCGGCCGAAATCGGAAGAGCGTCTCGCGCGGCCATGGTCAGACCGGCCTCATTCTTTCCTTCGAATCGGACTGCCGCGCAATCAGAGTATCGACCAACTCAAGGTATCCGCTCTTGTACCGTCCCCAACTGTGGCGCGCCACATACTCGTTCGCGTTCTGGACCATCGATTCTCGAAGCCGCGAGTCGGTAAGCACTTCGTACATCGCATGAGCGAGTTCCTTGTCATTGCCTGACTCAAAAAAACGCACAACGGATTCGTCGAAGTAATGTCGATCGACACGCGTACTCGACACCACGACCGGCACACCGAGCGACATGAACTCCATGATCTTCGTGCTGTAGGCCTCGTTGCCAAAGGAATCGGCACGCTTGGGTACCACCCCCAGATCCGCATTGGCCACGACGCGGGCAATTGCACGCAGGCTCAAGGGGTCGAAGAACTTCACGCTCTCGCGTAGACCGAGCTCATCGGCGAGCGCGATCAACTGGCATTTGCTGCTTCCGTCGCCATAGATGTGAAATCGGGCGTCAGGCAGCTTGTACTTCAACGTCGCAAAGGCGCGGATAGCGATATCCAGCCCTTGGTGCCACTGCAGTCCTCCCGGATAGAGGATCAGCGGGCCGCTTGACCGCGCCGCGCGCGGCAGCGGTTGAAAGATCTGCCTGTCAACATGGTTGATGAAAACGGAACACTTCTGTGCGGGCGCGGAACGCGCCGTGTACCGATCGAGCCAAAGGTGGTTCGCCAGGATGACATGGTCTGAAACGCGCGCCGAAACCTTCTCGACCCATCGCAGTAAACACACGAGCAGCGACCGCGGCGACACGCCGAACTTGCTGGCAAAGAACTCCGGGACGATGTCGTGAATGTCGAGAATGAGCCGCGCGCCGCGCCGCTTGGCAGGCCATCCGGAGAAGGCCAGAAAATCAGGGATGTTGTGGACATGCACAAGGTCGAATTTACGCGGCTGGCCATGGATATACAGCCACCTCGCCGAAACAATGGCAAATCGCAAGAGGGGCCACAGATACGACCAGGGCGAAGCCTCTTTCTTGCCGAATCGATCCTGGATGCGGTGCAAGAGAACGCCGTTAACTAGCTCGCGCTTGGGTAGCTGCGCAGAGCGCCTCAACGCCACGACCTCCACCTGGTCGCCCCGCCCGGTCAACGCTTCGGCATACCGGATGATCCGGTTATCACTCTCGTAGAACGAGTGCGTCACCATGCAAATGCGCCTCGTTGCGGGTGGACCAGGATTCAACGAACGCTCCGGGGCGGTGGTTTTCACCATGAAATCGATCACCTTCGAACTACTCAGACCGGGGCAGTCATCTCGAAGGTCAAACCGAGCACATTGACGTGGCCAACCCTATCTCTGAGTGGAGCAATTTCCCGCTTCGCAACCCCGCTTCGCTGAGCTTATTTTTGCAACATCAGTGATGGGCATTATCATGTTGGGGGCTTTCCGAAAAGGGCAGGTCATATACTTAGTTTGACCAGCTCTGATAAACTAGTCCCGGGTGGTACGGCGCCGCACCTCCGAACCCATATTTCCCCAATTGTCACTTGCAGCATATTGATGTTTCAGGGATAAATGTTGCGCTATGACCCTTCATCACCGGCTGGCCGGGTACTGGACAGGTGCGGGTCGAGGCAGGTGCTGCCAATGGCGCGCGGGATTTTTTTGCACGACGAAACACACTAAACTGAGTTAGGCCCGGAAATCATTGATTGAGATAGAAGGCGACGGTTTCTGCGTCGCAAATGGCTTAGAAGAAGGTTCAATTGCATCGGCCATAGCGGGTGGCGATTCGCCGCCGATCCTTGAGCTTGGCGAACATGTTCTCGATCCCATGGCGTTGTTGGTGGAGTTTCTTATCACAGGGCAGCGGGACTTTTCGGCTTCTGGCGGACGGAATGCAAGGCTCGCAGCCTCTCTCGCCGAGGGCGGTCCTGAACCAATTGCTTAATCTTCTACCGGCATTGTTCTTTCTGAGATGACCATTTGCAACACGCACATATCGAAGGCTTGGCGATTTCTGTTGACGGAAGGTTTTGCCGAACCGCTCGGTTGAGTAACGAAGGCATTGGCTTTGTCGACGATCCGGACCGGCTCGGCAGTGCAATCTCAGCCTCCGCGCTTCGGGTCGATCTCCTCACATTTGCACAACGGATTGCGGAACCGGAACCAAAGTACACCTATCACCTGGAGTGGGACACTCTCGCCGTCCTTCCAATTGAGGGGTATGAGCAGTGGTGGACGCGTCAAATCAGGGACAAAGCAAGGAACAAGATCCACAAGGCGGAAAAAAGGGCGTGGTCCTGCGAACCATGCTTCTCGATGATGAACTATTACACAGATTCCTTGAAACCTATCATATGAGCGAGATTCTCTTTGGCCGCGATGCGGTTTAGCTTTGTTTGATGATTCGCTGAACGAGGCCTTGCATCAT
>JAKEEH010000530.1 GCA_022616725.1 Limisphaerales bacterium
AGGCCGCTGTGCCCCAGCGAATTCTCTTTTCTAATCCGCGTTACTGCGACACACGTCTTTAGCAAGGGTGCGGTGATGACTGCAAACTCGCGGCGAGTCATGCCAGGAGGGCACGCGTGCCCAAAGCTAATCAATCGATCGCGTTTGGGTTTCACGCTGGTTGAACTCTTGGTCGTGATAGCGATCATCGGCATCTTGGTGGCGCTGCTGTTGCCGGCGATTCAAGCGGCGCGCGAAGCGGCGCGGCGCGCGCAGTGCTCGAACAACATCAAGAACGTGGCGCTGGCGGTGCTCAATTACGAATCGTCGAACAAGGTTTTTCCTGAAGGGATGACGTTTAATCCACCCGACGCCGGCGCCCAACTTGCCTCGCTAAACAAATTCGGCCCCAATTGGATGATCAAGATATTGCCGAATCTAGAGAGCCAGGCGCTGTACGATTCCTTTGACAAAAATGTTGTGAACGGAAAAGTTGTTTGGACGCCGATCAACGAAGCCGGCGCTGGTAATAAGAATATCGCAGCGCGCGGAACGGAAATCCCATCCCTGCTGTGTCCGAGCGACGGATTTAATCAAGTCAAGTATGAGGGACACGGCGGCAATTGGGCCCGTGGGAATTACGCCGGTAGCGCCGGCCGATCATTCCTTTACGGTCCCGCGGATCCGACGTCAAATCCGCAGCCAGTCCGCGACAATCAGCATATGGCTGGGCCGCTCACCAAGTCGTGGAGCGGGACGAGCTGGAGCGCCGGGAATAATCTGTATTGCAAGCGCGGCGTCATGGGGCCGAATGCGGGGGTGACGGTCGGACAGATCACCGACGGTACGAGCAAGACAATCATGGTCGGCGAGATCCGCGCAGGCCTCACGCAGCGGGACGCGCGCGGCGTTTGGGCGTTGGGCCATGCCGGCGCTAGTTTGGTAGCCATGTATGGCTCGAAAGGCGATGCGAACGGCCCCAATGCGTGTTATTCCAATTCCGACGACGTGGTAGCGGATCCTGATCTTGTCGACACCGCTGGCCAGTGCGTTGCGTCGACCAGTGCCACTGCTCTCAACGAGTGTATGACGGTCAGCGGCGGCGGCGGGTTTGACCAGGCTACGGTACGCAGCAAGCACCCGGGCGGTGTGCACGTCGCGATGGCCGATGCCAGCGTCCAATTCATCGTCGACGAAATCGAAACCAGCGGGTGTTACGGGGACTGCTGTACCGTTTGGGACTGGATGATCACCAGCTCCGATAACGGCGGCGTCGGTCCCTACAACCGCGTCGTGCGGGGAAATACTTGCAACTAATCAGGGTTCGTTTTTGGGACAGCGCACGGACATGACGATAGCGTCTGTTGCTCACGCAGTGTTGGTGACCGCTTCGGCGCGGCGGCGGGCATCGTTGATGTCCTTGACATGTCTCGTCGTGGCGGTCACCGTCGGCTGCAATCGCGGGCCCGCGATGTACCAGGTGAGCGGGAGAGTGCTGTACAAGGACGGCTCGGTGCCGAAGGGCGGCGTCGCCGTGGTCAGGCTGCAGCCAACGACCGAGAGCACCGCGGAGATCCGCAAGGGCGCCAGTGGCGGCATTGCTCCGGACGGTTCATTCGAGCTCTTCACGCGGGTTCCCGGCGACGGCGTATACGAGGGACAGTACGATGTGACGTTCCTCGTGCAGAAAGGCGTCATGGACGCGACGCCGCTGATCCAGGCGAAGTATATGAATCCGCAGACGTCGGGTTATAACGTGACCGTCGATCGCGACATCGACGACTTGAAATTCGAGATCGAGCCGCTGCCGGGCGTGTCGGGGAGTCGCGCTTCGACGAATGGGGCCCAGGCAAGTGGGGTCCGGCCGACGAGGGGATGAAGAATGTTGGATGAAAGATGAAGGATGAACGATAGGGCGTAAGGTAGCGTATCTCTCATCCCTGATCCTTCATCTCTCATCCCCTAGCATCCTTGAAGCGCGAAATGCGAGATCACCATGAGAATCCAAAGGTCGCACCGAGCTGCGAATCGGGCGCTCGCCGGGTTTACGCTGGTCGAGCTGTTGGTCGTGATCGCGATCATCGGCATCCTCGTCGCGCTGTTGTTGCCGGCGATTCAAGCGGCCCGCGCGGCGGCGCAGCGGACGCAGTGCCAGAACAATCTCAAAAACATCGCGCTGGCATGCCTGAACTACGAAAACACGAAACGCGAGCTGCCGATCGGTTCGATCAACGCTGCGGGTGACCAAGCAAGCGGACTTGCCTGGACGGTTCAGATCCTTCCTTACCTGGAAGACCCCGTCATCGGTGAGGATGCGCTGGACGCATTCGAGGGCGGGCAAAACGTTTACTCAACTGGTAGCCCCGTGTTTGACGCTTTCAACAAGCTCAAGCCGCCAATGTATCTTTGTCCAAGCGACCCGGAGTTGCCATTTCAGATCGAAAAATTTGCCAATCCGGAATGGAAAGGCATGAGCTATGCGGGGGTGACTGGCTCGTATTACGCCAGCACTGGAGTTTGTCCCCCTCTTCCGTCAAGCAAAGTCAGGCCTCCAGGCGTGTACTGTCTGTGGGAAGCCAGCGGCAGCCCAGGCGACATTTTCGGACCAAATAATTTCGATGGCCTGCTAATTCAGGATTGGGGTATCGCGCTGCAGCAGGTGTCCGACGGCACCAGTAAGACGCTCCTGATCGGCGAGCGCAACTACCAGATTCGCACCTGGATGATCGGCGCCTACTGGAAAGCGCCGAATACTAATCCAGTGCGTGGTTTGCCAAGTCCACCGCCGCCGCCAGACGGTCCGCAGTCCAAAGTGGCATTTTTCGCTTGCAAGAACTTAAACGACATGGCGCCGATAAACCATGACCCATTTACTGGCTGCTACATCGACCATCAGAACACGTATCCCGACCGACCGGGGGGCGATCGACCGACCGTTCCTGCTAGCACCCCTAGAATACTTTCGGTTAATAATCTTCCCTTCGGAAGCTTTCACAACGGCGGCGCGAATTTCTGCTACGGCGACGGCAGTGTGAAGTTGCTGCCGGACGAAATCGATATCACGGTATACCTCGCCCTGGGATCGCGCAACGGGGAAGAAACGGTATCGGACAGCTTCTAATTCGCCGATTGTGGAACAGGAGGCAGCGGAGGAAACAGAGATGCCTGATTTCGATTCCTCTGCTTCCTCTGCGATCTCCTGTTCAAATCAATTCTCGGTCATATTCCACTCGGCATGTTGTTGGAGCGTCGTTATTTTGCTGTCGGGGATTGGCGTTGTTGGGTGCGCCAAATCATCGGACACGGTTGCCGTCGGCGGGAAGGTTTCCTATCGTGGCGAGCCGCTTGTGAACGGGGCGGTGACTTTTTTCCCCGCGATGGGACGGCCCGTGTCGGCGCCGACCACGCCAGAGGGCGAATACACCGCCCAACTCGCGCCGGGCGAGTACGATGTCGTGGTCAATGTCGGGGCCGAGTTGCCGCCGGGATTCAAGGAAGGCGACCCGCTGCCGCCGCCCAAGATCGTTCTGCCGCCCGAATACACGATCCGCGCCCGGAGCACGCTCAAGGCGACGGTGACGGCTGCGGACCAGGAGCCGATCGATTTCGCGTTGGAGTGAGTCGTGCTGATCAACATGAATCCCAACGGGATTCAATCATTCAGCCCAGGACCACGGCGACCGTGGTGTCCGGTCGGCTCGGCGACCTGCCCTGGGTACGTCAACGCCCTGGCGGCGCGCCAACCCTGAAAGGGGTTGCATCCTCAGCCTCCGTTGATGCAACCCTTTCAGGGTTGGTGAAACATAACACGGGCCGTGACCCAGGGTAGTCCGCCGCGGCGGACAACCCGGGGCTGAATGATGCAATCCCTTCGGGATTGTGGGCACACGCCGGTCCGGCC
>JAKEEH010000098.1 GCA_022616725.1 Limisphaerales bacterium
AATCACGAACGACGGACTCGCCCATCTTGCGACGCTACAGCAATTGGAAACCCTCAGCCTGGACGGAACGCCCGTTACTCAGGAGGGCCTGGCGCATCTTGCTCCACTAAAGAACCTCGCCGAGCTGCGGTTCTACAATGATTTGGGCGATGAAGGCGCGAGACACCTGGCGAAGGTCCCATCGCTCAAGCGTTTGACCGCGCACTTGGAAGTGACGGAACAAGGGATCGAGGCGATCGCGACGTTGCCCGCGATTGAAGAGCTGGATTTAACCGGCGACGGCATTACCGATCAGGCTGCGGCTCATTTGGCCCGGGCGACTTCGCTCAAAGGACTGAGCTTTCAGAACTGCCCGCTGACCGACAACGGGCTCCGAGAGCTTGGAACATTGACCAACTTGGAGCGCTTGCGTCTGAACGGCACCAGGGTTTCGGGCGAGGGACTTGAAGCGCTGTCGGGCGCCAAGAAGCTGTGGCTGTTGGGCGTCAACTTCGGCAGCGACGAAACGGACTACCACGGCGACCGACCGAGCCTTAAGGCCGTCGCCAAGCTCACCGGACTGACCTGGTTCGAAATCAATGGCGATGGAGTTGCGAATGACGATCTAAAGCATCTATCGCCGCTGATGCGCCTGGATTACCTGGAAATCGACGGTTTGCCTGTGAACGACGAAGGTGCGGTTCATCTCGGCGGTCTCACTTCGTTGAAGCAACTCGACCTCGAATCCGGGGCGATCTCCGATGTCGGACTCGCGCACATTGCAAATCTGGAGCGGCTCGAATATCTCGACCTGAAAGGTCACTTCACGGATGAAGGGCTGAAGGAACTCAAGCGGCTGCGACACTTGGAGTATGCGCAATTGTCTTCCCCCTATTTCAGCGAGGCCGGTGCGCGCGCGTTGAGCGAATTGCTTCCCTCCTTGCGCCGCGTCAATCGCGTTCCCTATCGCTCGTCTCCGTACGAAGTTTCCTTTCGCGAGGGAGACACGTTCCGTCGCCAGGGGCTGGCCGAGCAGCGCGCCGCAAAGAACGCACTAGAAGGGAACGCGCCGCCGCAGTGGCATTTGACCGGCTGGCTGAACGCCGATTCCGATAGCGCGACGCCGCAGTCTCTCGTTGGCAAAGTGGTCATCGTCGATTTCTGGGGTACCTGGTGCGGGCCCTGTATCGCGGAGTTGCCACGATTGAGAATGCTGCACGAAAAATACAGCGACCAAGGCCTGGTGATCGTCGGCATCCACACCACTTCCGGCGGCGAGGATATGCCTGAGTTCGTTGTTAAGGAGCAGCTCCGCTGGATGTTGGCGGTCGATGTAAACGAAGAGACGGCGACTGCCTGGAAGGTCGATTCCTATCCGAGCGTTTACCTCATCGACCGCCGCGGCAAGTTGCGCGTCGCGAACATCTTCCGCGATGATCTGGAGCGCGCCGTCCGCGAACTATTGTCGGAAGACGCTTCAAGTTCGGCTGCCGGGGAATGAGCATCTTCCAGACAAAGATTTTCGCAAATCTTTGCGCAGTGGTGGCTTTCGGAGTGCGTCGCAACTGACAATTGTCAAGGTGCGTTCAACTTCTTGCACCGCAACCCAATTGCTAGCAATCGGTTAGTATCATTTTCAGAAAAAATGGTTGACGGGCGGCGTTTCCTCGGTAGACTTAGACGCCTGACAACTACCTATTGTGGCTTGAAGGGCATTCGCTACAATATATAGGTGTCTCGCGCAAGATTGCGCGGTCTCTGCAGTTTAACCGGATGGAACCACCGACGCTTCTGGCTAGCATTCTTAAAATGGGATGCTAGCAGAGCCGATAGCGGTATTCGGTGTACTGGAGTACACTAAGGCTTGGATGCCCATTCTTTCGCTCAGGAGTCATGAGCAATGGCCGATGTTGCCGTCGAAGCCCGTTCCGCTGCTTCTTCCCGTTCCGCCAGCCAACGCCGGTTTCAGCGCGGACTCGCGTTTGAGCCGGTCTTTTGTCCCGCGGAGATCGCCGATCCGTTTGAGACTATCGTCTGGGACTTGCGCACGGCGGCGATCAAGGACGAGTCGGGAGGCGTGCTCTTTGAGCAGAAGGATTGCGAGGTGCCGGCGAATTGGAGCCAGCTTGCAACGAATGTTGTCGTCAGCAAGTACTTTTATGGCGAGAACGGCACGCACGAGCGGGAAAAGAGCGTTCGCCAATTGATTCACCGCGTGAGCCGGACGATCGCCGACTGGGGGATCCAGGAGGGTTACTTCGCGACGCCGGAAGACGGCGAACGGTTCTATCGAGAGTTGACGTGGCTTTGCGTCCACCAGCACGGGGCGTTCAACTCGCCGGTCTGGTTCAACGTCGGGCTTTATCACCAGTACGGCGTCAAGGGCACGCAATGTAACTGGCACTACAACCAGGAAACCAATCAGGTCGAGCAGCCGGAAAATCCGTACGCCTATCCGCAGGGGTCGGCCTGCTTTATCCAGAGCGTGCAGGACAACATGGAAGACATCATGGAGCTCGCGCGCAGCGAAGCCATGTTGTTCAAGTTCGGCTCCGGCACTGGGACTGATCTCTCCACGCTCCGTTCGCATCGGGAAAAGCTCTCCGGCGGCGGCAAGCCTTCTGGGCCGCTGTCGTTTATGCGGGTGTACGACCAGATCGCGGCTGTCGTCAAAAGCGGCGGCAAGACGCGCCGCGCGGCGAAGATGCAGTCGATCAAGGTCTGGCACCCGGACGTGATGGAATTCATCGAGTGCAAGGCCAAAGAGGAAAAGAAGGCCCGCATCCTGATCGAAAAGGGAGGCTACGAATCGAACTTCAATGGCGAGGCCTACAGCTCGATCTTATTCCAGAACGCGAATCTTTCGGTCCGCGTGACCGATGAGTTCATGCAGGCGGTGAATGAGGACAAGGAGTGGCGCACGCATTGGGTCACCAATCCGTCGAAGGATGGGCCCACGTTCCAGGCCCGCGACGTGATGGCCAGAATGGCCGAGTGCGCGTGGTATTGCGGCGACCCCGGAGTGCAGTACGACACGACGATCAACCGCTGGCACACCTGCCCGAACTCGGGCCGGATCAACGCCAGCAACCCGTGCTCGGAGTACATGTTCCTGGACGACACGGCCTGCAACCTGGCGAGC
>JAKEEH010000099.1 GCA_022616725.1 Limisphaerales bacterium
GAAACGAATTCTTCGGATTCCCCCACGGAGCTGGCCAGCGCTACGCCGCCTTGTTGGTATTTTAGGGTGCCCGGCAGCCCTACAGGTGGTAAGGGATACCTCTTTGGCAGAACGACAACAGTGTCCGGCGCCCGCACCTGCACAAACGCGCGCACCAATCCAAACGGGTCCGTCCGGGCGATACTCGCGCCGGTCAGGCGCAGGGGGCCCCGCTTTAGTGGGACCAGTTCCAGGGGAACTTCGGCCGTCCCTCCGGGCGGCACCAGCGGAATCATTTGTGGCGCGATCTTTGCCCGCTGTCCGCTCGGCAGGCGGCCCGCGAGACGAAACGAACGTGCTCGTGCCGGATGAGTGGCCGCCAGGAATTGCGCAAAGGTCATCCGGCCGTCGGTGAGGTTTTCCAGCAATGTCAGACCGGCCTGTGTCTTGCGCGTTCGGTTTCGCACCCGAACCGTGTAAACGAGCCGTTCGCCCACGCTGGCGAACCGCGGCAGATTGCGCGCAATCCCAAAATCGCCGCGAAAGGAGAGGCCGGAAACAACGGCGACCGCGAGCAGGACAAACAGAAACGAGAAGACCTGGTGGGCAACTGACTGATCGAGATCAACTCCCAGGCTGGCCGCCAGCACCGCCATCACGCAGACAAGCACGCCGCCGCGCGTCAACCGACGCTCGACACGATAGCGCAGCGCCGAGGTGCGCCAATAGATCCGGTATGAGAGCTTTTCAAACACTTTTGAGAAGCGGGCTTCCCGGATCAATCTAACAGAAATTCCCGACCGTGGAATCCGATTCTGCGAGCCTTGAACTTTGAACCTGTTCCGGATAGAAGGCGCGGGATGCAAAGCGCGATTCGCGGCGGCCCGTTCGATTTACGGCTGGTGGCAAGAAGCCACCGGGTCATGTCTGATCGCCGTCGCTGAATCTGGTCGTAGCCTCCTGCTCCATCGTGCGCGCGCCCACCTCCAGCCAACATGTTCGCGCTTGCTTCTGGCTGGTCGCGGCGACGGTTCTCTGGGGGGTCAGTTTCCCGCTCACCAAAGCGATTCTTGCCAAACAGCAGCTAATGCTTCCCGGATCGCCGACCCCCTTTTTTGCCGCGTTGCTGGCAGTGGTGCGATTTGGGATCGCGGGGATTGTTGTGATCTTGGTTGCAGCGCGCAGCCTGCGCCAGCTCACGGGCTGCGAAATCCGGCAGGGTCTTGGCCTGGCGTTCTTCGGCGGCATCGGGATCCTTCTGCAGATAGATGGCCTCGCTTATACTTCGGCCTCTGTTTCAGCGTTTCTGACGCAGTTTTATTGCCTCCTCATCCCGATCTGGGTGATTTGCCGAACGCGCGCCCTCCCAACCTTTGCTGTCGTCGTCAGCTCGATTCTCGTGCTGGCCGGCGCGGCGATCCTCGCGGATGTGCGCTGGGGCGACTTCCGTGTTGGCCGCGGGGAAGCGGAAACGCTCCTCGCGGCAATGTTCTTCGCGGGACAGATCTTGTGGCTTGAGCGGCCCGAATTCGCGGCCAATCGCACGAGTCACTTTACGCTCGTCATGTTTTTCGGCACGTCGCTGCTCGCCACGCCGATTGCTTTGTACTATGCGCCGTCGCTGAAAGTATGGGTGACGGCATACTCCGACATTTCGCTTCTGATACTGCTCCTTGGGCTGGTCGTCTTTTGCACGCTCGGCTCCTACGGATTGATGAACGCCTGGCAAAAGCACATTACGGCGACCGAAGCGGGGCTGATCTATTGTGTGGAGCCGGTTGCGGCTTTCGGCTTTGCGCTCTTCCTGCCGCAATGGCTGTCCGTCCTGGCGGCTATCAATTATCCCAACGAGCGCATTACGTCCAATCTGCTCATCGGCGGCTCGTTTATACTGGCGGCAAACGTCCTGATACAAATCGAGGCGGCCAGACGTGCCCGCCGGGTTTTCAGATCAATAGAGTCACAGAGAGTCTAAGCCGGCCGGATCAGGATTTCCTCAATCACCGCGCGCGCCGGGAGCCTGATCGCGAGCAGGATGCACTCGGCCACATCCTCGGAACGAAGCATTTTCTGGCGGGCTTCCGGCGTGGGCGGGTTCGGGCGTTTGTCCAGCAGCGGCGTGTCAATATCTCCGGGCAAGACCGAACAGGCGCGGATGCCGTTGGGGCGCTCCTCGGCGTTAATGGATTGCGTGAGACCGTTCATCCCGAATTTGGAAACCACATAAGCCGCACCCGCTTTCGGACTCGCCTGCTTTGCGGCATCGGAGACCACATTGATGATTGTACCGGAGCGCCGCTCTCGCATGCGGGGCAGAAACGCCTGCACACACAGATAGGCGCCAGTCAAGTTGGTCTCGACGAGTTCGCGATATTTTTCCAGAGACAGTTCCTTCAAGCTGCGCGCCGGAGTGTTGGTCCCTGCGGCGTTGACGAGCACTTCGATGTCGCCAACTTCCGCCTTGACGAGCGCGGCCATTCTCTCGACAGAAGCGGGGTCCGAAATGTCGCACGGGCAAACCTGCAGCCGTTTTGCTTCGGCGCCTGCATGACTGACAGTCTCTTTCAACGTCGATTCGCGACGACCCACGATAGCAACGCGCCATCCCTCGCGCGCGAGAGCGAGTGCGGTCGCCTGGCCGACGCCGGTGCCTGCTCCTGTCACTACAGCCGTTTTGATCATGCTTTCAGCTCCGGAACATCGACCCAGCGTCGCTCGGCACTGGAAAGCACCGCGGCGTCGGTGACCGCCTGAGCGCGTACGCCGTCTGCGAATGAAGGGGTGCAGGGTCGTTGGTTCAAAATGGCGTCTATAAATTCAAAGTTCTGGTCATATCTGAAGGTCACCAGCGGGTCGCCTACCGTCACATCACGGGGCGAGTTGGGCACTTTGAAGAATTCCTTCGGGATCGTGATTGTTTCCAGTCCTGGCCCGCCCGGTTTGCCGACTTCCAGCACATTCCAGCGCTCCGTGGCAAAGACATACGACGCAGCGCTTCCGTTCAGCTCGACGTAATCCCGGCTGCGCCAGCTTTCGTTTCGACCCGTGCCCAGTTTGCTGCTTTCGAGCACGCCAGTGGCGCCATTGGCGAACTCTGC
>JAKEEH010000100.1 GCA_022616725.1 Limisphaerales bacterium
AATCTTGCCAGTAAGGTTGACGCGGAACGTGCTGATTGCTGGAAAATCAGGGTTTTTATCGCGGTCATCAGAGTTTTGGCGAGAGTTGTGTTTTGTCGGTGCGGGGAAGGCGTTTGGAAAGACGAACGTGGCGGTCGGCTGAGGTTTCGGTCTAAGCTAACGCATGAGCGACGACCGCCTTTTCCGACTGATCCTCCTCGCCGGGTTCGTCATCTTCATGCCGATTGGAATTTACCATCGGCTGAAGGCGCACACGGGCGAGAAGCTCGACCGCCGTCAGGAAGGCCTTTTCATCCTCGTCACCTTGCGACTGGCCGGTGTCGCCGGGATGACCGGTCTGATCGCATACGTCATCAACCCCGCCTCCATGGCATGGGCGGCCGTGCCGCTACCGGTCTGGCTGCGTTGGATGGGCGTGGGCCTTTGCCTGATCGCCGGATTGCTGCTGGTATGGATGTTCCGCAGCCTGGGCAGGAACCTCACCGACACGGTGGTGACGAGGAAGGAGCATACCCTGGTGACCGTGGGTCCCTACCGCTGGGTTCGACATCCTCTTTATTCTTCGGCTGCGTTGGCGATCGCCGGCAACTCGCTGGTCGCAGCCAACTGGTTTTTCTTTGTGGCGGGTTGCGTGGCTTTCCTGCTGCTTGTGATCCGCACGCGGAAAGAAGAAGAGAATCTCATCGCCAGATTCGGTGACGAGTACCGGAAATACATGCAGCGAACCGGCCGGTTCGTGCCCCGTTGGTAAGCGTAATCGCCCCAGGCGCAGCCAACCGACTGCTCGACATTGGGCGCCACGGGTCCGTTGGTATCCTAGTAAACGGAGCTTCCAGCGCTGCACCCGGAACATCGAATCCGAGTGCAGCGTACAACATCAGTATCAGACGGCAGGTTTGTCTGCGGATGGTTTGCATGATTCCACTGCGCTTATTGCCTTTCTCGTCGCAATAAGACAGGAGCGTCGAGGTCTTTCAATCCCCGCTCAGTCGGACGAATCCTTCCAGAGCAAACGTGCCGTGGCCTTCCGCCGGGAAAACGCCGGGAGGCGTGTCCGTATGGGCAACTCCTGGAAAGCGCAGTACTCCCGTCGCGTTCTCAAATCGACCCGTGCCGCCGGTAATGATTCCCTCTCCGTCAAGTTTGATGAACGCCGGGTTGCTCTCGTGTGGCGTTCCTGTGCCCTGAGAGACTACGTTCAACTGATCGCTGTCGGCGAACGTCATTACCCATTCACTGTCCAGCGTCGGCGGGTTGTTGCGAAAATCAGCCGTTTGGGCGATGACAATCGTGCACGGTCCCAGCCCTCGAACATTGCCGACACCTTCAATTGGAGTGTCGAACACGCCTTCTGTAATGGGAATCAGTTTGAACGTTGTTCCGAATGTTCCATCGATTGGGATAGTGCGAGGGGGATCATCGGCGGCGACCCCGATGAGTGTAAGTGCCGCGCAGCCGAGCGCGACACCGAGACTTCTGAATGTGCAGAGTTTTTTCATGTGATAATTACCTTTCATGTTTGGCGTTGGTTGTGGCGGCCCTCTTTGGGTCGCTACTCCTTCCAACAACAAAGGGAGCAAAACCTTACACGTAATCCATCGAGTTGCTGCTGCCTCCATTGACAACAGCAATTCTTTTCACGGGGTGTCCTCAGTCCCAGGGTCCAGCAACACTTTGATCCGTTTAAGCGGCTGGCCGGCAGCGTCGGTGAAACGCAGGGAGCCCTGCCAGCCGTCCCTGTGGTTGAGGACCTTGAACACTACGACGTTCAGCCCAGCCTCGAGGTCGATGTCGTTCACTTCGTCATCATCCGCTACGAACCCGCGCAGCTGGCCGCGCCGATAGACCTGTTGTCCATTAAGATAGACCTTGGCTAGATCGTCGCTGCCCACCTTCATCACGACTCCGCGCTGCCTGGATTCGCTCCGGATATAACAAACGGCGTAGGCGACGGCGTACTGAATTCTGTCTCCTAGCTGTTGAGCAAAATCCACAATGTAATCGTCCATCTCCCAAGCCTGCCAGACTCGCTCTTGCGCACCCGCTTTGGTCCGCTGACCCTGGCGGGGGCGGATCTGGCTCTCACGGGGAATTTGTTCCTGGTCCAAGGCTGTCATATTGGTGTCATCAAAGGAGAGCGGAGCCAAAACAAGCCATTGCCTGATGGCGCCGGGATCTTGCGCACGCCGCGCGCGCGCGCTCTCAACCGCCGCGG
Organism: Limisphaerales bacterium; assembly: GCA_022616725.1. GTDB lineage: Bacteria > Verrucomicrobiota > Verrucomicrobiia > Limisphaerales > JAKEEH01 > JAKEEH01. The sequence continues at coordinate 2,216 of JAKEEH010000100.1, forward strand.
TTGCCTCTTTTTCGCGCGCGGCCAGCAGTTCGTCCCCAGATTGATCCTCCTGGGCCCACAGTGCCACCGCGCTGGCCGGCGCGATTTCCCGGATCTTTACTGTTTTGTCGGCGCTGCCGGTAACAAGCCGCTGGCCATCGAAAGAGAAACCCACTGAGCGAACTCCGCCCGTATGCTCCTTCAGGGTCAGCAGTTCCCGCCCGCTCGCCGCCTCCCACACTTTTACGGATTGATCGTCGCTTCCGGTGACAATTCGCTGGCCGTTGGGCGAACAAGCAACGGCCCGAACCCCGCTTGTGTGCCCCCTGAGCGTAAGCAACTCCCTGCCGCTTGCCGCCTCCCACACTTTCGCTGTGTAATCGTAGCTGCCGGTGACTATCGCTTCGCCGCTCGGCGAAAATACCGCTGCCCAAATCCCGCGCTTGTGACCTTTAAGCGTACACAATTCCCGACCGCTCGCGGCGTCCCAAACTCTGGCGGTCTGATCCCAACTGCCAGTAACAATCCGTCGACCGTCCGGCGAAAAGGCCACAGATCGAATCCCGCCCAAATGGCCTTTAAGTGTGAGCAGTTTCCGACCAGTGTCCGCGTCCCATATCGTTGCAGTGCGATCATCAGTGCCACCGATAACCCGCCGGCCATCTGGCGAAAAAGCTACGGACCAAATCGCGCCGTTAGCCGACAACGCGAGCAGTTCCCGGCCACTCGTTGCCTCCCACAACTTCGCCGTGTGATCGTCGCCCGCCGTGACAATCCGCCTGCCATCTGGCGAAAAAGCCACCGACCGAATCCAACTGCTGCGATTCTGCAACCGGAGCAAATGCTCGCCGCTGGACGAATCCCAGACCCTCGCGGTCTCATCGAAACTGCCACTTACCACCCGCCGAAAATCAGGGGACAACGCCACAGACGAAACGGCCTCCTCGTGACCGGAGAGAGTACGTAAATGCTCACCGCTCGCTGTTTCCCAAATCTTTGCCGTCTTGTCCCGGCTGCCTGTTACTATCCACTGCCTGTTTGGGAACACGGCCACGGAGGTGATCGGAAGGCCGTGGCCCCTGAAAGTGAACAATTCCCGACCGGTAGCCGAGTCCCAGATTCTCGCCGTTCCATCATCGCCACCCGTGACAAGCCACTGTCCATCTGTTGAAAAGGCCACTGATTGGACAAAACCGTTCGGATCGCCTTCGATCGACATTAATTCGCGACCACTTGCTGCGTCCCACACCCTCGCCTGCCGACCATAGTCGGCAACAAGCCGTTGGCCATCCGGCGAAAAGGCCACAGACCAGGCCCCCTCTTTATGAGCTGGGATCGAAAGCACTTCCCGGCCGCTGACGATTTCCCACACCTTTATCTGACTCGACCCATGCCAACCCCCGGTCGCAACATGCTTCCCGTCCGGAGAAAATGCTGCCGACAGAATGGCGCTGCCGTGGCCTTCGACGAGAGGGAGTAGTTGCTGACCAGTTGCCGCCAACCAGACTTTGGCTCCTCCGCTGCTTCCCGTCAGAATTCGCTCACTATTCGGGGAGATAGCTATCGCACGAAGCCCGCCATCGTCTCTGAGGGTGTGCAATAGCCGGCCACTGGCCGCGTCCCACACCTTTGCCGTGTTGTCCCAACTGCCCGTGACGACAAAGCGTCCGTCGGGCGAGAAGGCTACAGCCCAGATAATGCCGGTGTGACCTGCGAGCGTGAATAACTCGCGACCGGTTTCCGAGTCCCACATCTTAGCATCGTCGCTCGTGGTGATGATGCGCTGGCCGTTCGGCGAGACGGCGACCGCCAGAATCGCTTTCAGATGCCCCCGCAACGTTTTCCGATCAAGGTGCGTCTGGCCTTGCCAATAGTACCATTCGAAGTCGCGCTCAGGATACGTGGCTGTTTCCTGTAATAATTGGCGCACCCGGTCGAGGTTGTTCAGTTCCCACGCCCTTTGTACGAGGTTCATGCTGGCCGCGTAAGCGGCTCGGCGCGCCTGCAGTTCCCTTGCCTCGGCCAGTTCGCGGGCGCGGTTGATCCGCCACGTTGCGATAGGCGACCCAATTGCCAGGGCAAGAAGCGAAAACAGGGACAGCGTGCCAAGAGCTGCGATCGCTGGACGGCGGCGCACCCATTTCTTGAGCCGTTCGTAATTGCTCACCGGCCGTGCTGTGATTGGCTCCAAGCGCAGCCAGCGGTCAAGATCCTCAGCCAGCGCTTCTGCCGAGCCATAGCGATGGCTTGGTTCTTTCTGCAAACACGTGAGGCAGACTGTTTCCAGGTCTCGATCAACGGCCGGATTGAATATCGACGGACGCCGCGGCTCCTCCTCCAGCACTTGCCGGATTGTCTCCAGCGAGGTTCCGCCTGCAAACGGTGGTGAACCCGTCAGCGTCTCGTAGAGCACCGCTCCCAGGCCATACACGTCCGCCGCCGTCGTCACGTCCTTTGTTTCCCCGCGTGCTTGCTCGGGCGACATGTACGCAGGTGTGCCCATGACCGCGTTGGTGTGGGTTAGCGTGCTCTCCTTCTGCACCAGCTTTGCCAATCCGAAGTCGGTCAGGTGGGGCTCGCCCGCTGGATCCAGCAGAATGTTGCTCGGCTTGATGTCCCGATGGAGCACCCCGCGCTGATGGGCGTAATGCACCGCGCGAGCGATCGTCGAAACCAGTCGCGCCGCCGCCCGCGGCTCGTAGCCGGCGTGAGAACGCCCTTCTCCTGTGCGGCTTTCGGCTTTCGACCTTCGAATTTCAGCCAGCGCCTCGCGCAGGTTTGGTCCCTCGATCAGCCCCATGCTGAAATAATGTTGCCCCTGGTGCTCGCCGATCTCGTGAATAGGCACGATATTCGGATGCGCAAGGCTCGCCGCCGCTTCGGCTTCGGCCTTGAACCGTTTGACCGACTCCTCGGTGGGCAATGTGCCGGAGCCTATAAGTTTGAGGGCTACCAGGCGGTTCAAGCTGATTTGGCGGGCTTTGAAGACAATGCCCATGCCACCCCGGGCAATTTCTTCCAGCAATTCGTAGTCACCGAAATAGTGGAACTTCACGCCAATCGCAGGCGCAGCCTTCGCCAGCAGCGGCGCCAGGTCCGGCGGGCCTGGAGCGGGCGTGGGCGAGTCAGGCGAATCCAGGCCAAACGAGAAAAGGCACTGCGGACAAAGCCCTCCCGTCGAGCCGGGCGGAATCGCTGCGCCGCATTCCGGACATTTTCCATCTGCAGACATGGTCGTCACAACGGTACAGCACCAAATCCGGCGGAACCTTACGCGAATACTGGAGCCGCCTGGGAGCGGAGAGTTGAAGCGATGCATCGCCCGCGACGGTCGATGCAAGCTGCTCTCAACCGCTCAACTCCTCCCCAGCACTGCCTTCAAATGCCGAATCTCGGCCTCGACTTCATCCGGCTCGTTGACCGTGTGGGCAATTTCTTCACGAAGAAGCTCCCCATATCGCCGCCGCAACCGGTGCACCGCCACGTCCACAGCGCCGACACTGATTCCACAGCGGGCGGCGATTTGCGCCCGTGGAGTGCTCCGCTTCTGGCCGGACAAAGTTTCCTGGAGAAGGTCGAAAAGATCGCTTTTGCCGCTTCTGGCATATTCCTCGCGCAAACGGTTCATCGTCTGATCCAGGACGGTAAAGGCCCAATGGCGTTCAAAGGCGCTCTCCGGCGTGGCAGTGGCGACGAGTTCAGTCTGGTATCGCGCCTCGATTGGCTCAGCGTCAAGCGAGATGGTGAGGCACCCGCCGCCGCGCTTTTGGCGCTGCTCCCGACGCCATTCGTTGATGAGAAAATGCTTGAGCACCGCCAGGAGAAAAGAACGAAACCGCCCTTTGTCGGGCGAAATTGTCGCCAGCCCATTTCGTTTAAGAAATCGAGCGAAAAATTCCTGCGTGAGGTCTTGAGCCTCCTCCGGGCTATGTCCATCGCGACGGATGAAAGCGTATAAGGGCGGCCAATAAGTGCGGCAAAGCGCCTCCAACGCGGCCTCGGCCCTTGACGAATCGGTCTCCCTCGCAGCCAACACCACACTCCAATGCGTCTCCTGAAAGCAGGCTCGGGTGTCCAAGGCAGGCTGTATGGGTTTAGCCATGCGTTGTGCTCGCATCCATGATGCACGAATCGGGACAGCGGGCAAGGCAAAGCTCGGGCGAGAAACTCGTTACATCGTTCAACGGTTGAATTGAATCGGCCTTCGCCCCGTTGAAGGGTGAAGGGTGAAGGGTGAAGGGTTGAAGCGAGAACGCCCCGGCGGACGCTGATGATGTAAGAAACTCTCGTGCATCCGCTGGACTGCGTACGCAGAGGATGGGCTTGGATCAGCGGATAGGGGACGCGAGATCAGCCCCCTCCAATTGGACTCCGTTTCGCACCGAGGCTCCGCCCGCAGGTCGGGGGTTACGGAGTCGGGGGAATCGTGTTAGTGGAAGCCCCAGCCAAGTGAAGTTCGGAGAGTGAGGGAAATGATGTCAGCCACCTCAGTGGAATTTTTGTTTGCACCGAGGCTGCGCCCGCAGGTCGGGTGGTTACAGGAACTGGCAGCGCGCGCCTACACCAGCGCGAAGGCGCGAACTGGAAAGATCCCAAGGCCTCGGACCTTCTGGCGGGATCGCTGTATTTCTTCTTGTGCCGGCGCGGGTCGGCGCGAGAATGGGAACATGAACATGGCGCAGATCAAGTCGGCCATTGAACGGGGCTCGTCCTTCTCGATTCAGATGGCGGACGGCAAGGAATACAAAGTATCGCATCCCGATTACATCTCTATTCCTCCCAAAGGTTCATTTGTTGTGGTATTCGATGACGAGGGGCACGCGTTTGTGTTGCCGCTGCTGACCATGACCGGCTTAACATATAACACCTCGGAAGCTGGCACCTAAGGGTGCAGGCGACGCTTCAAAGCTCGGCAGCATCGCTGTGACGAGGTGACCCAAAATGGCACCAATGAATTTGCAAATCTCCCGCCGCTCGTTCCTGATGTCGATGGCGAGCGCTACGGCGGGGCTGTCATGTCTGCCGCTGCGCGGAGCGGAGCGACCGCGGAAGAAGATCGCGCTGATCGGCACGGAGGTGCGCCGCCATTCGCATGCACAGCATTTCATTGACAGGTTTCTGCTGGGTTATACCTGGGGTGGAGGGTGGCGCCGGCCCGAAGTCGATTTGGTGGCGCTGTATATTGATCAGTTCCCGGAAGGCGATCTCTCCCGCGCGGCGGCCAAGCGCTACGGGGTGCCGATTTACCCGAGCATTGCCGAGGCGCTCACGCTGGGCAGGTCGAAGCTCGGCGTCGATGGCGCAGTCATCATCGGGGAACATGGGAAGTATCCGCGCAACGAAAAGGGCCAGACGCTCTATCCGCGCTACGAGTTTTTCAAGCAGGTAGTGAAAGTGTTCGAGTCGAGCGGGCGCAGCGTGCCGGTTTTTAACGATAAGCATCTTTCCACTGAATGGTCCCGGTGCGTCGAGATGGTGGAGGATTCAAGACGGCTGCGGTTTCCATTTCTGGCCGGATCATCGCTGCCGGTCACGCGACGCATGCCCGCGATTGACATGCCGTACGACACTCCGCTAAGCGAGAGCGTCTGCGCCGCCTATGGAGGGATGGACAGCTATGACTTTCACGGGCTCGAGACGGCGCAATGCATGTCCGAACGGCGCCGGGGCGGGGAAGTGGGTATCCGGCGCGTGCTTGGGTTGCGCGGGGCGAAGATGTGGGACTACGCCGCGGCCCGTGAATCGACCCGTCGGCTGCTCGAGGCGGCGCTGACGCGCAGCCACAACCTTCCAGTGAAAGACGGCTACCCGGCGGATGCGATCACGTTCGCCTGGGCGAGCAAGGTGTTTCCCGAGGCGTGGGCGTATTTTATCGAGCATCGCGACGGCTTTCATACGAGCCTCTTCATGCTGCCGATTCATGATTTCAATTATGCCGGTCTCAATGCCAAAACCGGTGAAATTATCTCCTGCCAGATGTATCTGCCGATGCCGCTGCACGGCTCGACGACGGCGGATTTTTTTAATCCGCAGATCCATCACATCGAACGGATGATCGTTGATAATCGCGCTCCGTATCCGGTGGAGCGCACGCTCCTGACGTCGGGCATGACCTTGGCCGGGGTGGAATCGCTGCATCGCGGCGGGGAACCCGTCGAAACGCCCGAAATGGCTGTGCGTTACAGCGCGCCGAGAGAGTCGCTATTCTGGCGCGACTGAGACCGCCTTCAGTTACGCTGCGCCCGAAGGCGAATAAAGACATTATCCCCTGGCGGCCTTCCGCAAAATATTTCGTTGGTGCCGTTGCTGAAACGGTTGCTTTGCACGGTCAGGGCGAACCAGTTTGTGGTGGCGAGATTCGTCGAGAACTGGGGTGCAAGAGTCCAATTATTTGTTCCGGTTGCGCGCAAGACCAGGTTGGCCCCCACATCCAGGTCCACGATGCGGAATGTCGGCGGCGGGACGGTTAGGATTTGGCCGCCAAAACCGTGAATGGAGCAGACGTAGGTGTAGTTGGCCGCATTGGTTGGCACGCGAAACGTGATGGTCCCCGATGAGATGTTATTGTTTTCGGTGGTTCCGGGCGGGCTATTGATGCGGAAGGGGTGCGTTGGCCCTGCCGAGACTGAGAATGTGTAGGTCTCTCCACGAATCAGCGTCAGGGTGGGATTGGGCTGCATCCCGTTGATCGAGTAAAAGAATCCGGGAGAAGTGACGTTGAAATCGGCCGCGGAACCGACGTTCAGGACAATGCCAAGGCAAGCGAAAACATAGACATACCAGCGGGCGTTTGGCGTAATGGCGCAAGAAGAAGTAATTCTCATAGAAGTGCCTTCGTCCCATGTCTGATGCTCCAAGCGAACCGAACCAGACAATCTCGGGAGTTGAGCGCGGGATATCACATTACGGAGGAGAATACAAGCTGATAAATGCAGCGCTTTGGCGCCGCCGAAGCCCGCCGGCGAGCCTCAGGGTGAAGGTTGCAGAGCATGCAACGGGCGGGCGCCCGTCTCATTATTAGCCATCCTGGCGGGCACTGCGGATGATCGATCGCTTGCGCAGCGGATTTCTGCCGCAAATAGGCCATGTAGGGGCTCACCCTATCGACGGGCAGCACTTGGAACGCAAAATGCGTAAGATGAACCAGAAAGAATGCGAGTGAGGCCGCTCGCGCCTTTCCGGGTGCGGCGTGTGGTTGCTGCCGGCGAGGAAGCCCGCGGGGACGCCGGCGCGCCTTGTAACCTTGGCTCGTCGAAAGCAGTCTGGTTGGTTGTAACCGACAATTTACTTGTCCTTTGGCGTCGGGCGTTTCATATTAAGTGGAAACACTGTCATCATATGGGTTTACGCAACGTGTTTGTGGCTGCCGGGCTATCGGTGTGTACAGCGGTTTTGGCGGCCGATCCTCCTCCACCGCTCCTTAACCTGACCGTTACGAACGGGGTTAAATCAATCGGCTGGGGCCCGCTGGTTCCGGCGCTGGAGACACTCAACGTGCAGAGCTCGGTCGATTTTCCGAACTTCAGCAACAATACCGCGGGGACACTTATCAAAAGCCCGGCGGGCTATAATTGGGCGGTCAGCAATTCTTTGGCGCGGGAGTTCTTTCGGGTGCAGCAATCCTTTCTTAGCAGCAACGCGCTGCTGAGCTACAACGTGCTCAACCGGATTGCCTATGGCCCCAGCCCGGATGATCTCGAACGCATTTTGACCGGCCCAAACCCGATTGGTCCGCAGGCGTACATCGACGAGCAATTGGCGCCTGAAACAGTGCCTCCAACGCTGGACAGCTACATCGCGGTTGTAACCAACGGGGTTTCGCTTCCGCCGGCCACGAATTGGACGACGGTCACCGTCACCGGGATCGTCACCAGCTCGACGCTCTACATGTACATGGTTGGTGCGGGCAACCTTTACCTCGATGATGTGCAATTGCGCGTGTTGTCCACAGTCATAACCACGAACCAGGTTCTCACGACCAATATGGGTGTGGTGACGACGAATTATACGATGACGACGAACACCGTCGTCGGGCCGAACAGGCTTGTAAATGGCAATTTCGAGAGCCCGCTCTCCAGCGGCTGGACGGTGTCGTCAATTCTGTCCGGATCGTCGATTACAACCGCCGTGGCATGCGAAGGGGCGTCGAGCCTCCGAATGGTTTCCAGCGGCGTGGGAAACACTCAGGGCTCGTCGATTTGGCAGACGGTAACGCCCGCGCTGCCCATCAATGCCCGATGTGTCCTGAGCTTCAGTTATTTGCCGAATTCCTACACGGACCTATTGAACATTCGGCTGTCCAGCAGCGGCGTCATCGCCTCGGGCGCAGAGCCGGCGCCGCCGCCGCCGTGGATTTACGCGACCGCCACCGGCACGGCGACGACGACGCCAAATCTTTATATTTATTTGTCCGGTGCGGGCGAGGGCTACATCGATGACATCCGCTTGTATCGCAACAGCGATATCACGCAATCGAATCTGGTGCGCAACGGTGACTTTGAGCAGCCCTTCAGTGTGGGCTGGCAAGCGACGGCGGATTTCGCCAATTCCGTCGTGGACAACACGGTTTCGCATTCGGGCGGGGGCAGCCTGCGCATCGTCGCCACCGCGGCAGGCGGGGGCGCCAATGATTCCGTTTATCAGGTGGTGTCCGGCCTGACCAGCGGACAGACCTACACCCTGAGCTATTGGTACCGCCCCGCCAGTCGCGGGCGCACCCTGACGGTCCGCCTATCCGGCAGCCAACTCGTCAGCACGCCCGACGGCGGGGCGGCGGGTCTGAAACGACGCCTGGATGACGCCAACTGGAGCGTCTCGCTGGACGAACTGCGCACCTGGCTGTGCCACAATGCGGTTGGCTCTCAACGGCAATTGCTCGAAATTCTAACGCAGTTTTTCGAAAACCACTTCGTGACGTACCATTCGAAAACGGTCGATTATCTGGACCGCTATTACAACGACTTCAATCTCATGAACCGCATTGCGGCCGATCTGGAGTACCGGGAGGTGTCGCGTTGGCGCGCGGCCTTGCTCAATCCGAATTGCACGTTTTATGATCTGTTGAAGATTCATGTGGAAAGCCCGGCGGAGATTATTTATCTCGACACTGTCAGCAGCCGGGGGGACACGAATCGCATTGCCAATGAGAATTATGCCCGCGAGCTGTTCGAGCTGTTCGCGATGGGCGTCGATAATGGCTACGACCAAAACGATATCGTCGCGATGTCCCGCGCGTGGACCGGCTGGACGGTGGATTTGGTGCGAAAGGAAAACATCAACAACCCATTCGCAGACCGCCGTCCCGAGGTTCAGCAATACGGATTCGCGCCCGGCGCGGGGTCCGGCGCGGTTTCGAACCGCATTGGAGTTTGGACCTTCGTCTATAACCCGAACTGGCACGGAACGAATCGCGCTCCAATCCTTTCGGCGTGGGATCCGACCAGCCCGGCGACGAACCCGGTCGCTATCGGACCCAAAACAATCCCGGCCCGCTTCGGTCCTCCCTGGGCGGGAAGGCCCTATTGGCTGCAAATTCCCCGTCGCACTGGCACCAATAGCATTCAGGATGGTTATGACGTGATCCGCCACCTGGCTGACCTTCCATTCACGGCCGAATACATCAGTGTCAAACTGTGCCGCCTTTTCATCCACGATGAATTTCCGAACCCCACTGCGACGGTGGGGCTGCCGGAGTACGACTATTATAATTACACGAATCCGAATCGGACGCCTGAGGCGGAATTGATCCGGCGCTGCATCGTGGCGTGGGACACGCCCGGGCCCGATGGCCGGAAGGGTAACATCCGCGCTGTGTTGAGGACGATTTTCGATTCCGAACTATTCCGCAGCCATGCCGGCTCGCGGCAGAAGGTCAAGACGCCGCTGGAATTCGTCATCAGTTCTGTGCGGGCATTGCGCGCGACAACGGTGAATCCGCCGACGGCGTTTACCGACGGGAATTTCAACAGTCAACTCGGCCGCATGGGTAGCATGAGCCTTTTCAACCGCGCCGACCCGGACGGTTATCCGGAAGCCGGGCCGCCGTGGATCAGCGCGGGGACGCTGGCGGAGCGGTTGCGTTTCATCCAGACGCTCCTGACGGCGACGGGTTCGCGGACCAATCTCAACGGTACGGCGAACAACGACGCGGGAAACAATACTGTCAATCCGGTCGCTCTGCTGAAGGCCAAGCTACCTGCCGGGAGTTGGAACAACGCCGGCGCGGTCGCGGATTATTTCCTGGGCCTTCTGTATGCCGGAGAGGGTCGCGCGAATCTCGATCTGTATCGCGACTCAGCGATCAATTTCCTGAACACGGGAGACAATGGCGCGACCTCACTGTTCTCGTCACTGGGTAACACCACCACCGCGTATGACACGCGTGTGCGCGGCATGGTGGCGATGCTAATGACCTTGCAACGTTTCCAGGAGCAATAAGAAGCCTATGCAAAAGTGCAATTGTAACGTCAATGTCATCACTCGCCGGTCCTTCCTGGATACGTCGCTGAAGACCAGCGCCGCCGTGGCGTTAGGGACGCTATTCGACATCCCCCTTGTCGTGAAGCGGGCTTTGGCCGAAGGAAACATCGGACTGAACGGGAAGAAACTGCTGTTCATCTGGCTGCGGGGCGCCAATGACGGGCTGAACTCGGTTATCCCGATCCTTGACTCCTCCTATCCGACCAGCAGGCCCTCGCTGGCTATACCCCGGGACGCGGGGACAAATTATAGCATGACCGGTCCAGCGGATTTTCCGGCGGCAGGTTCGGCGGGGTCCACCTACGGCGCTTATCCCTACGCGATCCGGCTAGGAAACGGCTTCGCGGCGCTGCATCCCTCTTTGAAATTCCTCGTGCCCGTGTACAACGCGGGCGACCTGGCGTTGGTCCATCGTATCGCCTACCCGCGGCAATCGCGGTCTCACTTCGATTCGCAACGATATTGGGAAAACGGCACGCCCAACAATAACTTAAGCAACGACGGGATATTCTATCGCACGATGCTCGAATACCTTCGGGACCAGGGCGCCGCGGCGTCGGCGTTGACCGGTGTGTCGATACAGTCTTCGTTGCCGTTGATTCTGCGCGGCTCGGAGGCCCCGATGACGAACCTGACCGATCCGCTCCGGTACGATTTGCTCGGCGTGCCCAACAGCACGAGTGGCAACCTGAAGGCGATGGCTTTTCTGAACCAGGCAAACACCTATCCGTTCCCCGAAAAGCAGAGCCGGTCGCTCCTGCAGCTTCAGTACCAAAACCTGAGCAGCACGCTGAGCATTTTTGCCAACCTTGACTTCACTGAGAACGGCAACACTTATCGTGATAACGAAATCACCGACGGCGATCAGGAGTGGTATAACGGCAACGGCAGCCAGGGATATTATCTCTTCCCGACCACCTCAGAGAAAAACGGCGGCTGGCGCCGACCCGATGGATCCAACGAATTTGATAAGTATGTCGTGCCGACGAGTCTTCATAGCCTCTTCGGGCGCTTGAAAGCTGCCGCGATCATCCTCAACAAGACCGATGCCATTATCGCCGGCACCGAATACGGCGGCTTCGACACGCATAATAACCAGGGGCAGCTCACGGGCGCGCACCCGGATTTGAACCGCGGTTTCGGCTGGGCTATGTACGCCCTGCGCAAGTATTTCACGCTGTACGCCGATCGGGCGATCTGGGACGACGTCGTGGTAGTCACCCTGACGGAGTTTGGCCGCACAACGATCGAGAACGCTGACGAAGGCACCGACCACGCCGAGGCGGGCGTCACCTTCGTCGCTGGCGGCAGTGTTCGGGGTTACGATGGCCTGGGGCGTTCTGGTGTGATCAATTGCAGTCCCTCCGACCCGATTCCATGGGTGACTGGAGGGAGCGGTTCAATGTTCGGTGTCAGCGGCCGATACCTGAAGCGGGCGACGGATTACCGGCAGGTCTTGGGCGAGATTATTCGCAAGCACCTTGGCGCAACGCAGAATCAGTTGAATCGTATCATTCCGGGTTACGCTAATCCCGCCGAACGGCTCCTTGCCGGCGGCACGTCCATCGATGGCACGCAAATCCGCGGGGAGCTTGGGCTGCTGTAAGCCACGCCTCGACCGACGAACTTTATGAGTTGCGACGGTGCTCACAACGTCAAGCGTCGCAGATACTCGGTGGTTCATCACTGGTTTGTGATCGCGCTTCTCGCGAGCGTAGTTCCGCAGACGAAATCCGCGGAATCGGTCTTCCTGGGCGCGAGCGCCGACGCTTCGCTCCTTGAAGTCGCTCCCGAAAACAGCGTCGGCGGCGGGGAATTCTTTTTTGCCGG
>JAKEEH010000531.1 GCA_022616725.1 Limisphaerales bacterium
CCGCCAGCAGCACCGCTGTCAATAACGCCCCTTTGCGTGAACCCATAACTCCTTCAACATCCCGCGTAGTGCCCGAATTTCAATATAAATCGCCTGTAAGGCATGCCCCTTGAATCTGTGATCGGCTGGGGTTCGGGCAGCCCGTGCTTTACGCCGCGACGGCGGCCCTTTGTAGCGACGCAGCGAGGCAACCGCGACCTTGCAGCATCGATTCCATCGACGTAGGCTCGCGACGTGATCGCTGGCTGAAACGATGCCCACCAAGCTGCTCATCCCTGACAACCTGGATTCCGACCGTCGAATGGCGCTCGAACGCGGGCGCAGTGAACTCTGGCGAATGACGCTGCTCGGAGCCGTTCTCCTGCTCTTGATCGGTCTGATCCTGGCGCTGCCCGATCCTGCGGAGGCCGCAGCGGCACAAGTCGTAACCACAAAGGCGATAGCGCTGGCATTCGTAGGCTTCATGTTCGCTTATGCCGCCATTGGCGCTGTATGGGTGTTTCGCCGCTGGCAATTGAGAAAGCCGATGCCACGGGTTTGGCGCTACGTGCAAACTCTCTTCGAAGTGAGCACACCCAGCCTTGCGATCCTCGCCGTCGCGGGCAACGCAGGGCTGACCCAGGCGTTGGGGGGCGCCGCGCCTTTTGCCTACTTTCTTTTCATAGTCCTGGCGGCGCTGCACTTCGATTTTTGGCTTTGCGCCTTTGCCGGCGCCGCGGCAGCGACACAGATCCTTGCGCTCAATTGGTTCGCCCTGGGCGGCAGCCTCGATTCGAGGTGGGACATTCTGATTTCCACGCCGGCGTATTGGCTCAAAAGCGCGCTGTTGTTGCTGACCGGCCTAGTTATTGGCTTCGTCGCGTACCAACTCGGGCATCGCGTCAGGACGTCCTTCAGCACAAAGCCGGAACCGCCGATGCAACTGCTGCCGCGGCGGGAGCTCACCATCGTGCTCGCCTATGTTGCCGGTTCGAGCCTGTGGATTCTTCTTTCCGACGCGGTGCTCGACTGGATGGAGAATGACCCGACGGATTCGACGGCCCTGCAGACATATAAAGGCCTGAATTTCGTCCTGACCACGGCTGTGCTGCTGTTCTTCGTGTTGCGACGGAGCTTCGATCGATGGCGGCGGGCTGCGGCAAAGCTGGCACAATCGCACGCGCAGTTGCGGGCTCTCTCGGCGCGGCTCGAGTCATCGCGCGAAGAAGAGCGAAGCCGGATCGCGCGGGAAATCCACGACCAACTCGGGCAAACCTTGACGGGGATGAAGATGGATTTGCGCTGGATCGAGACGCGTGTATCGCAGCATCCAGACAAAACACTCAATCCTGTACTTGACAAAGTCGTCGAAGCGGGGGAACTGGCGGATGCGACTATTGCCAGCGTGCAGAAAATCTCTTCCGAATTACGACCCGTGCTCCTGGATATGTTCGGGCTTTGCACCGCCATCCGCCACGAAGCGGCCCGGTTCGAGAAACGCACCGGCGTAACCTGCCGCGTGCAGGTGCCCGAGCCTCCTCCGCACTGCAACCAGGAAGCAGCCACGGCCGCCTTCCGGATTTTTCAGGAAGCGCTCACGAACGTGAGCCGGCATGCCGAAGCGACGGAAGTTGAGGTTATGGTCACGATGGAGGATGGCGACCTGTTGCTGCGCGTCGCCGATAATGGAAAAGGGATCGCTCCGGAGAATATCGATGCGATCACGTCGCTGGGATTGCTCGGCATGACGGAACGGGCGACGGCTCTGGGCGGTCATGTCTGCTTCACGGCCGCAGTTCCACATGGTACGGTCGTCACGCTGCGCCTTCCCGGGAGCGTTGTTAAGGCTGCAGAACCGGCCCTGCCCAGTTGATCATGAACATCCTGATCGCAGATGACCACGAAGTCGTCCGGCGCGGGCTGAAGGCGATTTTGTTTGACGAGTTTCCCAAAATCAAAATCGGCGAGACCAGCGCCGGGCGCGAAACCCTCGAGGCAGTGCGAAGGCAGGCATGGGACGCGGTGTTGCTGGATATCAACATGCCGGGACGGAGCGGGCTGGAAGTGCTTGAGGAAATCAAACAATTGCGCCCCAGAACACCGGTGCTGATCATCAGCGCATTTCCGGAACAGGAGTACGCCTTGCGCGCCTTCAAGCTCGGCGCCGCCGGATACGTCTCCAAACAGAGCGCATCCGACGAACTGATCGCCGCCCTGCGCAAGACCCTCGCGGGCGGCCGCTACGTCACGCCGGCGCTCGCCGAAAGAATGGCCGAAACAATGGCCGGGGAGGTGGCGACGGCTCCTCACGAACTGCTGTCCAACCGCGAGATGGAAGTGCTGCGACTGATCGCGATGGGAAAAACCATCAAGGAGATCGCATCCGAACTGGCCCTGAGCGAAAAGACGATCGGCACTTACCGCGCGCGCCTCTCCGAAAAGATGGGCCTTTCCACCAATGTCGAGCTGACGCGCTACGCGCTGCAGCATCATCTGGTGGATTGATGACTTCCGATTGCCGATTGCCGATTAAAAAGCTCGGAGCAGAGAGACACGAATTTCACGAATAGGCACGAATTGTGCCCATTCGGAAATTCGTATCTCTTTGTCTGGGCATAGGTCAATCGGCAATCTGAAACCCCAAATCGCAAATCCGAAATCGTAAATCGCCAATCCTTTGTCAGGAAAACACCTGACACAGCGTTTCCCGCCCGCCTGACGCGCGTTTCAGCTTTTGCCCGAATAGGCGCCCGCTCTTCCCAACTTTACGGTGAGGTGCATGGAAAAACTCATTGTGACGCTGGTCAGCGACCAGTCCGGCGAGCAGCACAACTGCAACGGAACAGCAGCAAAATCACCGTTAAATGGTGACAACTGCGCAGGCGAAAGCGCGCTGGCGCTCTATCTGCGGGACATCGGACGCTACAAGTTGCTCACGCGGAAGGAGGAGACAGCGCTGGCGCGACGCGTTCGAAAGGGGGACGCGGCGGCGCGCGAGCAGATGATTGTCTCAAATCTCCGGTTGGTGGTGAAAATCGCGATGGATTTTTGCCATTGCGGGTTGCCGCTGCTTGACCTGATCAGCGAAGGCAACATCGGCTTGATGAAAGCCGTGGACCGTTTTGACCCCGATGTCGGGGCCCGCTTCAGCGCGTATGCTTCGGTATGGATCAAACAGGGGATTCGCCGTGGGCTGGCGAATCACGGGCGCACGGTCCGATTACCAGCGCATATTCACGAAAAACTCTCTGCCCTCAATCGGGCGGCCAACGATTTGCGCGCGGAGCTGGGGCGAGAACCGACCGCGGAGGAAATCGCTGCAGAAACCCATCTGCCGTCGCGGCGAGTGAAAGAATTTCTCGCGGCGGCGCGTCCCACCGTGTCTTTGGACGAATCCGCGGGGGACAGTGAATTTGGCACGCTGGCTGAGATCGTGCCGGATTCGGCGGCCATAAGGCCTGACGAGAACCTGATGGTGGCCGACATCATCGACCTCATGTACGACGCCATTGGCGAACTGCCGGCGCGGGAACAAAAAATCGTCAAGGGCCGCTTCGGATTGAATGGGGAAGGACAACAAACGCTGCGAGAGCTCTCTGTGCAACTAAAGGTGGCGCATGAACGCGTTCGGCAAATTCAAAACGCGGCCTTGAAAAAACTGCGCTGGAAAATGCGGCTGCGCGAACTGGAGGGCGCTTGAAACTAAACCGGATGCAAACATTATGAACCGCCAACAAACGAAAAGTACATTCACACGCCGCCGTCTTTCGATCGAATGGCATGGCGGGGACCGGTGGGAGCCAGCGCTCCAACGACGGCCCGTCACGGCAGGCTCGACCACTGCAATACGGCCTCAGGTCTCCGCCCTGGTCGAGAGTGATTCTTCGGCACGAAGCCAAACCCGCAGCACCAGACAAAACCTATGCAATTCACATTACGCGTTTTGATTGCCGAAAGCTCCGCCACTGTGCGGAAGCGAATCCGGGCGTTGCTCGAGGAAAGAGGCGACGTCGATGGCCGATGGCCGATTGGGAAATCGCAAATCCCAAATCCCAAATCCCAAATCATTGAAGCCGCTGACGGGGCCGAGGCCTGGGTGCTGTTCAAAGTCTGCAAACCGCAGACGGTGGTGCTCGACCTCGCGATGCCGGACTTGAACAGCGTCGAACTGCTGCGGCAAATGAAGCAACGCGCTCCGAATTGCGCAGTCATAGTGCTCAGCAGTTCGCGCGAGAGTGAAATTCGAGAAGAATGCCTCCGGCTGGGCGCCGATGCCTTCCTGCACAAAGCCAGCGAGTTCATGCGTTTGCCGGCGGCGGTGAATTTAGGATTCAGGACTTACGGTCGCGTTCCAGGATTTGCCGTCCCAACGAACAACGCGCTCTAAAAACGCCACCAGGTTGGCGGTGAACGCCCGGAACAAGTGCTCGCCCTTCTCAGCCGTGGCCAGGTGCGGCGCGCCGATGTGGCCCAGGGCAGTGCGCTCGCGTGTAATCCATCCCCGAGCGGCGGGGCTGAAGGACGCTCCAGGCTCGACGGGGAGCGCGTTGCGATAATCGCCCACCAGGCGCGGATCGAGGCGAAGCATCATGGACGTTTCCCACTCACAGGCGTGCCCCATCTCGCGCTGGTGCAGCGAGGGGTCGGATGGGTTCGGACCTAGATTCCAGTAGGTGGCGAGCAGAAACAGCAGGTCGTTGCGGTCGCGATGGCGCTGGCGAAGTTCGAAGATGCTTTGCCTGCCGGGTACGTCGTTGCCGCCGTGGCCGTTCACGAACACGAACCGGCGGAAGCCATGCTGGATGAAGTTTTCGGCGAGCCCATTCAGCAGATCCAGGTAGGTGCGCGGGGCGGCCGAGAGCGTTCCCGGAAACTCGAGGTGATGGTCTGAATTGCCCAGCCACATCAGCGGGGCAAAGAGCACGCGATCGGCAAGGGGTTCGCCGGCCCGACGCACGATTTCCCCCAGCAACAGACTGTCCGTGAACAGCGGCAGGTGGTGGCCGTGTTGTTCCAGCGCGGCGATGGGGAAGACGACCGGGGTATCCTTCGGCAGAGCGGCGACCGCCGGCCACGAAAGTTCGCTGAGGTCCATGAGCGACGCCGATTATGCAAAAACACCGTCGACGGTCAAAACCTGGCTCCTACGGATCTGAAGTTGTAAGGATTGGGTTCATTGCGGCAATAGTTCTACGCGGTAGAAGCGTTGGGTCGTGCTGCCCAGAGTTGTATCGGTTTTGGCCGCAATGCCGCTTGCGGGAGCAGAGACTTTGTCCCGCAATTTGTGCCATTTTTTAGCGGACAGGTTCGGTTTGTATTGCACTCGATAGGTTCGATTGGGGATCGCGTCCCAAATCAGATTCACTCCTCCCCCGCTGCGGTTGATGCTCTTAATCAGAGGCGGAATGTCGGCGCTGCCCCACAGACGGGCAAAACCCACCGCTGGTGCGCCATTAACTATGGTGAAGAAGCCGCCAATGAGCACCTTGCCATCGCTCTGGACCAAGGCCTCATATACATAGGAGTTGGCGCCCGAGACTCCGTTCTGAAAGCTGCGATCCAGAGTCCCGTCGGCATTGAGCCGAGCAATCCGGTTGCGGCTTTCGCCATTTACGTTGGTGAAAAAGCCCCCGATGAGCACCTTGCGATCGGCTTGTACAGCAATCGAACCGACGGAGTCGTTGAGGTCGGTTTGAAAACCCGTGTCCAGGGTCCCATCGGCATTGAGCCGCGCAATCCGGTTTCGGGTTACTCCATTTACATTGGTGAAAGAGCCCCCGATGAGCACCCTGCCGTCGCTCTGGACCGCAAACGAAGACACGAAGCCACTGATCCGGGAAACCATTTGAAAGCCGCTGTCCAGAGTGCCGTCCGCGTTGAGCTGTGCTATATCATTGCGGCTCTCGCCATTGACTGAGTCGAAGTCGCCTCCGATCAGTACCTTGCCGTCGTTCCGGACTGCGATTCGAGAGACCGACTCCCCGGAAACTCCGGCCCGAAACCCCCTGTCCAGAGAGCCATCCGAATTTAGCCGCGCAATATGGTTGCGGCTCTCGCCATTGACTGAGTAGAAGTTGCCCGCGACGAGCACCTTGCCATCGCGCTGCACTGCGACCGAAAAAACTGACGAAGCGGACAAACCACCAATCCCAGCGAGTGCGTTTTGAAATTCGCCGTCCAATGTGCCGTCGGCATTGAGCCGCGCAATCCGGTTTCGGGCTACGCCATTTACGTTGGTGAAAAAGCCCCCGATGAGCACCTTGCCATCGCTCTGCACCGCGACCGAAAAGACAATGCCGTTGACGCCGGCAAGTCCGTTTAGAAAGCCGTCGTCTAAAGTGCCGTCGGCATTGACCCGCGCAATCCCGTTGCGACTTACGCCATGGACTGTGCTGAAGCGGCCTCCGAGAATCACCTTGCCATCGCTTTGCACCGCAACCGAATTGACGTTAGCGTAAAAGTCGCCAAAGAGATGGGAGTCGACTTTGGAAACGCCGTTTTGAAAGCTCCGGTCCAGAGTGCCATCTCCATTAAGCTGTGCAATCCCGTAGCGGCTCTCGCCATTCACCATCTTGAAGTAGCCGCCGATGAGAACCTTGCCATCGCTTTGCACCGCAACCGAATACACTGCCGGGCCGTAATACGGATCAAGTTCGCCGTCTGTACTCCCGGAAAGTCCATTTTGAAATCCACTGTCCAAAGTGCCGTCCGCATTGAGTCGGGCAATGCCGTTGCGGTTTACGCCGTTGACGGTGCTGAAGTGGCCTCCAAGAACTACCTTGCCATCACTTTGCACCGCGACAGAATAGACGACGGTGGCACCGGAGAACGGACCGACTCCGGGGAGTCCGTTCTGAAAGCTGCTGTCCACAGAGCCATCGATATTGAGCCTTGCGATATATCTGCGGCTCGCACCGTTGATGACGTCGAAGCGTCCCGCAATGATCGCTTTGTCATCGGCTAGCAGCGCGACCGAATACACCGGGTTGTTCGCTCCAAGAAAAGCTCCGGGAGGTCCATATTGATAAGAGGTATCCAAAGTGCCATCCGCATTGAGCCGGGCAAGACAGTTACGGTCCGCACCATTGACGGTGGCGAAGTCGCCTCCAATGAGTATCTTGCCATCGTTTTGCACGGCGACCGCCCTCACCCACTTGTCGGCCCCCGAGAGTCCGTTTTGAAAGCCGGTGTCCAGAGTGCCATCTGCATTGAGCCGCGCAATCCGGTTGCGGCGAACGCCATTGACCGTGCTAAAAGGTCCTCCGATGACCACTTTGCCGTCGCTTTGTACCGCAATCGCATTGACTCCGAGGACGTCAGTTCCGGCAACTCCGTTCAGAAAGCCGGGATCCAAAGTGCCGTCCGCATTAAGCCGCGCAATCCCGTGGCGGTTCACGCCATTGACCATGGCGAAGTAGCCTCCGATGAGTATTTTGCCATCACTTTGCACTACGGCGGAATAAACGGAGCTACTGGCCCCGGAGAGTCCGTTCATAAAAGTGTGGTCGGTCGTGCCATCGGCATTCAAACGAGCAACATTGCCGCGGACTGCGCCGTTCACCGTCCAGAACTCCCCCGCGATCATTATCCTCCCGTCCGGCTGCACGGCAACCGAACGGATTGGGCCATTTATCGAACCGCCCCAAGCGAATGAGTAGTCCAAATCTCCGCCCGCCGGAGGATTGACTGTTAGTCCGGCGCTCGCGCTGGTGAGGCCGCTTTCGGCATTCGACACGGCCACCGAATACTGGCCTGCCTCTGAGAATCGAGATTGCGCGAGGACGATTTGGTCGTTGGTTGCGCCCAGAATGGGCATGCCCTCTTTGTGCCACTGGTAGGAAAATGGCGGTGTGCCTCTGGCGATGACGCCGAAGGCTGCTTGTTGGTAGAGAATGACTGTCCGGGGCTGTGGTTCGTAATCGATTGTCGGCGGCGCGGCGCTCAAGGCCAGATTTAGCAGCGGCAGCAAAGGATGGAGAGTAGATTTCACCGTGGTTGCCGGAATTATGCGGCGGGCGGACTGAGAAGTAAATCAGCGGTTTTGTGGACAGAATGGTGCAGGCGGGGGAAGGTCGATTTTGCCCAGCAAGAGGCTGTCCGTGAACAGCGGCAGGTGATGACCGTGTTGCTCCAGCGCGGCGATGGGGAAGACGACCGGGGTGTCTTTCGACAGAGCGGCGACTGCCGGCCAGGAGAGTTCAATCAGATCCATGCGGGAAAGTTAAAGGAGTCAAATGGTTAAAGAAGTTAAAAGAGTGGGATCGAGGTCGAGGGCCGAAGGCGCTGGACTCTGGACTCCCGAGCGGCTAGATACCGCGGATGGACAAAACAACGATTCTGTGGATCTACATCGTGCTGTTGATGACGGGCGGGTTGGTCGGGTATTTCAAGGCCGGGAGCAAGGCGTCGTTGGTCGCCTCGTCGGCTTTTGCGGCGGTGCTGATCCTGTGCGCGATCCGGGTGATTTTTCAGCCGTATGTGGCGGATATCGTTTTGGCGGTGTTGCTGGTCTTTTTTGCGCATCGGCTGACGAAGTCGAAGAAGTTTATGCCTAATGGGCTGATGGTGGTGTTGACCCTGGCGACGCTGGCTTTGCGGAATATCCGCTGGTAGGCGGCGCGGCGTGTCGTTAAATCGTTGGACCGTTAAAACCGTTGAATCGGGGTGAATATTGAGCGGCATTTCCTCGTCTAACGCCAGGTTTGGGGATGGGTTCTGCCCGCGGGCCACTGACGGGCGGAATTCGCACTGGAAGTCGGCGCGAAAACCGCTTACAAAACCGATAGGGCGCATTGTGAAAGGTCAGTCGCCCTCACCCTAACCCTCTCCCCCAGGAGAGGGTTAGGCGGGGGGAATGCGCGGCGAAGTGGCTCTCGGGAATTGTTATGCTAACGATCTACGACAGCAGCAGATCACGGTTTTGTGACGGAGTGTCGCGTCGCAATTTCCTGAAAATCGGCGCTCTGGGTCTGGGCGGGCTGGCGCTGCCGCAGCTTTTGCACGCCGAATCGCAAATGGGCATCCGCCGTTCGCACAAGGCGGTGATCATGATTTTCCTCCCGGGCGGGCCGTCGCACCAGGACATCTTTGATTTGAAGATGGACGCGCCGAAAGAAATTCGCGGCGAGTTCAAGCCGATCTCGACAAAGGTGCCGGGCATCCAGATTTGCGAACACCTGCCGAGGCTCGCGAAGTTGATGGATAAATTGGTGGTCATTCGCTCCATGGTTGGGGCGCTCGATGATCATAACGCATTTCAATGTCTGACAGGGCGCGTGGCGCGTAACCAGGCGCCCGGGGGCTGGCCTGCACTGGGATCGGTTCTCTCGAAGCTACAAGGACCGGTAAATAAATACATTCCGCCATTTGTTGGGTTGTCCCCGAAAATGGGGCATGTGCCGTGGTCGGATGCGGGCATGCCGGGTTTCCTCGGAGTGGCGCACGCGCCCTTCAAACCGGACGGCGCCGGCAAGTCCGACATGGTTCTAAACGGCGTAACTCTGGACCGGTTATCTGACCGCAAGAATCTGCTCGCGAGCTTCGATAACTTTCGGCGAGACGTGGACGGCAGCGGGATGATGGAAGGGTTGGATTCGTTCAACGAACAGGCGTTCGGGTTGCTGACGTCCAGCAAACTGCTCGAAGCGTTGGACATTGAGAAGGAGGACGCGAAGGTGCGGACGATGTACGGCAAGGGCGACCCGAAGAACCGCGATGACGGCGCGCCAAAGTTGATGGAGCACATGTTGATCGCACGGCGGCTCGTCGAGGCTGGATCGCGATGCGTCACGCTGGCGTTCAGCCGCTGGGACCACCACGGCGATAACTTCGGCGCGCTACGCCAGGATTTGCCGCTGCTGGACCAGGGAGTGAGCGCGCTCGTGAAGGACATCTACCAGCGCGGACTGGAGAAGGATGTGTCGGTGGTGGTCTGGGGCGAATTCGGACGCACGCCGACGATCAACAAGGATGGAGGGCGCGATCATTGGCCGCGGGTGTCGTGCGCGATGCTGTTTGGCGGCGGGATCAGGGCTGGGCAAGTCATCGGCGCGACCGACCGGCTCGGCGGCGAAGCCGTCGAGCGCCCGGTCTATTTCGGCGAAGTGTTCGCAACGCTTTATCACAACCTCGGCATCGACGTGAATAAAGTGACGGTGCGCGACCTCACCGGGCGACCCCAGTACCTGGTGGATCACTATCAGCCGATGCGGGAGTTGGTGGGATGAATTGGCGGACAATTCTGAAGAGAACGAAAGCGGCAGAGGACAGCCGCACTCCACGACCTGGCGGAAATTGGATGCCCCTACAACTTTCGCGCCAGCGTTGTGGAGTGCGGCTGTCCTCTGCCGCTTTCATCTCACTGATTCGTGAAATTCGTGTCTCTTTTTTGCGCAGACCAATCGAAGAGTAATAATGCTAACCATTTATGGCAGACAATCGCGTTTCTGTGATGGCATCTCCCGGCGCAACTTCATAAAGATCGGCGCGCTTGGGCTGGGCGGGCTGGCCCTGCCGCAACTGCTGCAAGCCGAGGCCCGCGCGGGAATCAGGAAGTCGCACAAGGCAATTATCATGATTTATCTCCCGGGCGGGCCGCCGCACCAGGACATGTTTGACATCAAAGTGGACGCGCCGCCGGAGATTCGCGGCGAATTCAAGGCCATCAAGACCAACGTTCCTGGCATTCGGATATGCGAGCATCTCCCGAGTATGGCTGCGGTCATGGACAAGCTGGCGATTCTTCGCTCGATCGTCGGCGCGGAGGATAATCACTACGACTACCAATGCATGACAGGCCGGCTGAAGCGCACCGAGCCGCCCGGCGGCTGGCCATCCATCGGTGCAGTGATTTCGAAATTGCAGGGACCCGCTAATCCCGGCGTCCCGCCCTTCGTCGGCCTCGAACCAGTCATGCAGCACAAGCCCTACAACGCGTCCGGCCCGGGCTTCCTTGGAATCGGAAATCGATCGTTCCGGCCCGCAGGCGAGGGCAAGACGGACCTGGCCTTGAATGGGATTTCTCTGGAGCGGCTCGCTGACCGCAAAGCGTTGCTGGCAAGTTTCGATCAATTCCAGCGTGATGTGGACGCTTCAGGCTTGATGGCAGGGCTCGACGCCTTCAATGAGCAGGCGTTCGGGATGCTGACGTCGAGCCAGCTTCTCGAAGCGCTGGATTTTCAGAAAGAGAGCCCGCGCGTCATCGAACGGTATGGAAAAGGGGATCCGAAGGTTCGCGGGGACGCTGCGCCGCGACTGTTGGAACAGTTTCTCATCGCCCGACGGCTGGTCGAAGCCGGGGCGCGGGTCGTGACGGTCGCGTTCGGTTTCTGGGATTATCACTCCAACAATTTCAAAACGGCCCGCGAGGACATGCCCATGCTCGACCGGGGCGTGAGCGCGCTTGTGCAGGACCTGCACGACCGTGGCATGGACAAGGACGTATCGGTAGTTGTGTGGGGCGAGTTTGGCCGCACGCCGACGATCAACAAAGACGGCGGGCGCGATCACTGGCCGCGGGTCTCCTGCGCGGTTCTCGCCGGAGGCGGGATGAAGACCGGGCAGGTGATCGGCGCGACCGACCGGCTGGGCGGCGAAGCCGCAGATCGGCCTGTGCATTTCCAGGAAGTGTTCGCGACGCTCTACCACAACATGGGGATCGACGTGAACAAGGCGACGGTTACCGACCTGTCCGGGCGACCGCATTTCCTGGTCGATGGTTATCAGCCGATGCGGGAGGTGGTCGGATGAGTTCTTGCGATACGAAAGCGGCAGGGGACAGCCGCACTCCACGACGCTGCGGCGCATTCCATAGGGGCGTCGGACTTCCGCCAGGTCGTGGAGTGCGGCTGTCCTCTGCCGCTTTCATCTTATTCATTTCGTGTGCGGCTGCAGCATGCGCAAACACACTCGCCTTGCACGTCGATTCCGACCACCAGCCGAAGACGAATATGACGATTCGGTTGCGCGGCGGGGATGCCCGCCAACAACTTCTCGCTACAGCCACGCTCGAATCAGGCTCTGTTCTGGATGTCACGCGCAAGGTTGCTTACGAAGCGAGTCCGGCGAATGTAGTAAACGTCACCCCAACCGGTTTGCTAGTTCCGCTGGAGGATGGCACCGCGACGGTGTCGGCGCAAATGACCAATGGGCTCGTCGCGATGGTTCAGGTCACAGTCGAACGGTTTCACAATGTCGCGCCGGTCAATTTCCCGAACCAGATCGTTCCCATATTCACCAAAGGAGGCTGCAATGGCGGGGGATGCCACGGAAAGTCGGCGGGACAGAATGGCTTCCGGCTATCGCTGCTCGGTTTCGAGCCGCAGGAGGATTACGAACACCTGGTCAAGGAAGCGCGTGGCCGCCGGCTGTTTCCCGCGTCGCCGCCACACAGCTTGTTGTTGTTGAAAGGCACGGCGACGCTGCCCCATGGGGGCGGCAAACGGCTGGATCCGGAATCCGACGACTACAGACTGCTGGTGCGGTGGATAACGCAGGGCATGCCTTATGGCGAAACGAATGACCCGGTGGTGGAGCGCATCGAAGTGCATCCCAAACAGCGCACGATGCCTCTCGGCGGCGAACAACAACTCGTCGTCCACGCCCACTACACCGACGGGACGGTTGAAGACGTCACGCGCGGAGCGCTTTACGAGCCCAACGACCGGGACATGGCCGTGGCTGATGAGCAAGGACATGTAGAGCTCTTTGAGCGTCCCGGCGATGTTGCGGTCATGGTCCGCTACCAGGCGAAGGTGGCCGTGTTTAACGCCACTGTGCCCCTCGGAGCGCCGATCGAGAAATTACCCGAAACCAAAAACTTTGTTGATGAGATTGTATTTAAGAAGCTGAAGACAGTCGGGATGCCGCCATCGGAGCTGTGCGATGACCCCACGTTCATTCGCCGCGTCAGCATCGATGTTGCGGGAAGGTTACCCACGCCAGACGAGACACGCGCCTTTCTGGCCGACGAAAGCCCTCACAAACGTGATCATTTGATCGACCGTTTGCTGGCGAGCGACGATTACGCGGACAATTTCGCCAATAAATGGAGTGCCTTGCTGCGGAATAAGCGCGGCAACGCAACGCACACGCGCGGCACGTATGCGTTCCACGCGTGGGTTCGGGACAGCCTGATGGATAATCTGCCCTACGACCAGTTTGTCCGCGAACTGCTGGCAGCTTCCGGTGATATGGCGATGAACCCGCCGGTCGCCTGGTACCGGCAGGTCAAAAACACCACGGCGCAACTCGAAGACACCGCGCAGCTTTTTCTGGGCCAGCGATTGCAATGCGCGCAGTGCCATCACCATCCGTTCGAGAAGTGGAGCCAAAATGATTATTATAGTTTCGCCGCGTTCTTCTCCCAGGTCTCGCGCAAGCCCGGATCGCAACCCGGCGAAGAGATGATTTTTGCCAAGCGTACGTTGCCGCAGGCCACGAATAAAAAGACACAACAGCGGCTGAAGCCCGCGGGGCTTGGATCCGCTTCGCCCGATCTGGGGCCCGATGACGACGCCCGCCTGGCGCTTGCGGAATGGATGACCGCGAAAGAGAACAGGTTTTTTGCCCGCGCCCTCGTCAATCGTTACTGGAAACATTTCTTTGGCCGGGGCCTTGTCGATCCGGAGGACGACATGCGCGAAACCAATCCGCCAACCAACCCCGATTTGCTGGATGCGTTGGCGCGGCATTTTGTCACGAGCGGCTTCGATTTGAAGAACCTCGTGCGAACGATTTGCCAGTCGCAGGTTTACCAGCTCAGTGCGCTGCCCAATGAGCACAACACAGTCGATCGCCACAACTTTTCCCGCTATTACCCCAAGCGCCTCACCGCAGAAGTCTTATTTGACGCTATCAACGATGTCACAAGAGCTGAGTCAAAATTTGAGGGCGTGCCGCCGGGCACGCGCGCCATTCAATTGCCGGATAATAGTTTCAACAGCAGTTCCTATTTCCTCCAGGTCTTCGGCCGCCCGGACTCGGCAACCTCGTGCGAGTGCGAACGATCCCAGGAGGCCAGCCTGGCGCAAAGCCTGCACCTGCTCAATGCCAAGGACCTCCAAGAGAAAATCAGCAACGACAAGGGGCGGGCGGCGGAATTGGCCGGCAACTCCAACCTCACCAACGAGCAAAAGCTGCGCGAACTCTATCTGCTGGTTTACTCACGGGAACCGCTGGAGAAGGAGGTCGCCACCGCCGTGGCCCACTTTGCAAAGCTAACGAAAGGCAAAACGGACAAGGAACTTCTCGCGGCCAAACGGCACGCTTACGAGGACATCATCTGGGCGCTGATCAACACGAAGGAGTTCCTCTTCAATCGCTAGCACGTCGTCGTCATGACATTCTTCAGGGCGGGAAAATCACAATGGACTCTGCTCGCCATGCTGACGCTGGCGATCACAGCGTCCGATGCCTCGGCGGAATTACCCCTCGCTCGCCTGACGCACGTCGTGCCCGCCGGAGGCCAACTCGGAACGAGTTTTGAGCTGAGTGTTCAGGGAGCCGACCTCGATGACGCAGTCGAGTTGCGCTTTTCGGACAGCAATATCGTGGCGCGAGCCAAAGTTAACGCCGATTCAGGTTTGCCCGAACCCGGAAAATTCGTCGTCGCCATTTCTTCGAATGCTCTGCCCGGACGCTGTGATGTTCGCGCCATAGGGCGATTCGGGGTGTCGAATCCACGCGCGTTCGAGATCGGTCAATGGCCTGAGACCGCCGAGAACGCCGGCAACCACTCACTGCAAGGCGCAATGGAGGTCGCTCTCAATTCGACCATTAACGCGCAGGCTGACGCGAACGCGATTGATCATTATCGGTTTGCCGCGAGGAAAGGACAGCGCATAACCATCGAATGTTGCGCGGGGGAAATCGAATCACGCATGGAGCCATCCCTGATTCTACTTGATACCGCAGGTCGCGAGTTGGACCGCAGCCGGCGCGGAGGCGTCTTGTGTCTCACAGCCCGGGCGGATGGGACCAATCTGCTGAAGGTTAGCGACCTTCTGTATCGCGGCGGGCCTGAGTTTCAGTATCGACTCACGATCCACGGGGGGGCGCGGGTCGAGTTCATTCTGCCGGCCTCGGCGATTCCGAATACCACCAATAAGCATGTCGTTTACGGGTACAATCTTCCCGGGGGGGTGCCGGTCAAGGACATCCGCGTCGCCGGCCAGCCAGTGGAGCAACTCGAAGTCGAAGTAGTCTCTCCGGCGCAATCCTCTTTGACCCTGCGAGAACCGGTCTCGTTGGCGGTAGATGGATTCGCTTATCGTTTGCGCACGCCGGCTGGAACGATCGACCCGGTTTTCATCGGCTTCGCTACCGCCCCTGTCGTCGTGGAACAACCCGGGAACGATCGAGCCGATTCCGCGCAGAAGCTCAGCGTGCCATGCGAATATAGCGGGCAGCTTTTCCCCGCCGGCGACCAGGACTGGGTCACCTTCGAGGCAAACAAGGGAGAAGTTTATTGGATCGAAATCTTCGCGCACCGGATGGGCGTGGCGATAGACCCGTTCTTCGTTGTGCAGCGTGTCAACAAAAACGAAAAAGGTGAAATCACCGTTTCGGATTTGCACGAGGGCTATGACTCGGAGCCCAATATCGGCGGGCACGAATTCCGAACCTCGCACCTGGATCCAGCCTGGCGCCTGGAGGTGAAGGAGGACGGCGCTTATCGCATCCAGGTGCGAGACCTCTTCAGCACGACTGTGAGCGATCCACGGCGCGTTTATCGCCTCGCCATTCGCAAGGAGTTCGCCGACTTTCGCCTGGCGGCCATTCCCGTTATGCCTTTGACGCGCAAAGAGCGTCAGATCACCGCCGGACCGATATCCGTGCGCCGCGGCGAGACCGTGCCGATGAAGGTGTTCGCTCTTCGCCGCGACAACTTTGGCGGAGAGATCACTCTTAACGTTGCTGGCTTGCCACCATATCTCACGTGTTCACCCGGCAAAATCGACGCCGGCAAGAACTCCGGCACGCTTCTGTTTACAGCCCGCGACAACGCCACCGACTGGAACGGGACGATTGAAATCATTGGGCGAGCCAAACACGGCGAGGCCGAGCTCACCCGGAAAGCCGTGGCGGGATTCACCGTCTGGCCTGTCGCCGACTATAACAACGAGCCAGTGGAATCGCGTTTGGCGAGCGACATCATGCTCGGCATCGTCCCGGAACTTACCCCGGTCTCGATCGAAGTTTTGTCCACCAACGCGCTCGAGGCGGCCGCCGGGACCAAACTTAAGCTGCCGGTGACGATTACGCGCCGTGGTGATTTTGCCGACAAACTGAAGCTTAAAATCGCGGGCGCGCAGCCGGTCGATTCTGTGAAGGAGATGGAGATCGAGGGCAAGGCTACGAATGCCACGTTTGAAATCAACCTTTCGGACGCAAAAATTTCCCCCGGACGCTACACACTCTACTTCCAAACGCAGGCCAAGGGTAAATACCGCAAGAATCCTGAAGGCGCGGCGCAGGCGGAGGCTGCCGCTAAAGAGGGTGAAAAACTTGCATCCGATGCCGCCGCCGAAGCAAAGAAGACCTCGGAACATGCTGCGGCTTTGGCGAAGGTGGCGGTTCAAGCCGAAGGCGCCGCCAGGGCCATAGCAGAGCGGCTCAGCACTGCCACGACGGCCGCCGAAGCCAATTCTGCAGACGAAAAGCTTTTGGCCGCGAAACGCGATGCCGAGAAGGCTCTTGCCGAAGCCAGCGACAAGGCCAAATCAGCCACCGAAGCAAAAGCTGCCGCCGAAAAAACCGCTGCCGAAGCTGGCGCAAAGGCGAAAAGCGCGGACGCCCACAAAGCCGGGCTGGCCGCCCGAGCAAAGGATCTGAGCGAGAAGGCAAAACCCCGCGACCTCACCGTGTCGGTTTACTCGCGTCCGTTTGAAATCAAAGTTTTGCCCGCTCCCGTGGCGGCAACGACGGCGAAGAAATGAATCCGATTTGTACAGTAGTTGTTTTTGGGCTTGGGCTGGCCGCAACACTCGTCGCGGCGGAGCCCGAAACGCCTCAGGTGCCCGCGATTCCGATTCGCGAGGTCCAGCGCACCGACGCGGTTGATTTCGAGCGCGAGATTCTCCTGATGCTTAAGAACAACTGCTTGGCGTGTCACAACCAGACCAAGGCGAAAGCAGACCTGATTCTCGAGACACCGCAAACCATTCTCAAGGGCGGCGAGTCGGGTCCCGCCGTACTGCCGGGAAAAGGGTCCGAGAGCCTCCTGATGCAGGTTGCGTCCCATCAAAAGAAACCCCTGATGCCGCCGCGCGAAAACAAGGCTGCAGCCTCGAACCTGACACCGGAACAACTTGGCCTGCTCAAGCTCTGGATCGACCAGGGCGCCAGGGGAGAGGTGCGCACAGCGGCGCCGCTGGACTGGCATCCCGTTCCTGACGCGCTGAACCCTATTTATGCCGTGGCGCTTTCGCAGGACGGGCAGTTGGCGGCCGCAAGCCGCGCCAACAGAATTTTCGTATATCACGTCCCATCAAAGCGGCTCCTGACCGTGCTCACCGATCCCAAGGTTACCAACGACGTCGAGGCCGCCCATCGCGATCTTGTGCAATCACTGGCGTTTAATCCCGACGCGACGCTGCTCGCTTCGGGCAGTTATCGCGAGGTCAAGCTCTGGCGTCGGCCGGTCAATGTTCGCAAGTCGTTGTTCCAGCTCGCGGAGACGAACTCGGCCCTCGCCCTCAGCGCTGATGGCAAGTGGATTGCCGTGAGTCTGCCTGACAACTCAATTGAGCTCCGGGAAACCGCGACTCGGAAGCTCGCCCGCACTTTGACCGGTCATGAAAAACCGGTCACAAGCCTGAAGTTCTCGCCATCGTGCCACCGACTTTGTTCCGTTTCATCCGACAAATCGCTGCGTATTTGGAATGTCAGCGACGGAACCGCTTGCGCTTCCACGAATTTGACGCCAGAGATCAGCGCTGTGACGTGGCTGGCCGGTGAAAGCCAGCTCGCTTCGGGCGGGGCGGACCACCTCGTTCGCATTTGGCGGGTTCCGGACTCCTCCTCGAACGCGCTTACGTTGGTCAAAGAACTTTCGGGACACGAAGACGCTGTCACTGCTCTTGATACGGTGCCGCCGGGCGAAGGGCAGATCGTCTCCGGCAGCAAGGATGGAGCCGTTCGACACTGGGACGTTGCGAAGGGTGAAACGTTGCGAATTCTCAAACACGAAGCTGCCGTTACCGCGATCGCGGTGAGCGGGGACGGCAAGCGCCTCGTCTCGGCAGACCTGACGAACGCGGCCAGGCTCTGGAACCTCGAGGACGGAAAGCTTATAGCGGAATTGAAAGGCGATCGCTACGCCCAGGAGGCTGCCGCCGAGGCCGAGCGCGCTCTCGCCGTGGCCGCCGCCGACGTCGGCCATTACAAGAGCTCCCTCGAGGCAGCGGAAAAGCAGAACCAAACGCAGTCCGATCGCCTCAAGAAAGCCGAGGAAGCTTTCGC
>JAKEEH010000532.1 GCA_022616725.1 Limisphaerales bacterium
GGCAAGCAAAAAGAATCTCCTCCCTAAGCCCGAATCTGCTCAACCCATTGTGGTCGCTACCTGTTAGGGACTTTCTCCATCAGCGTTGCGGAATCGCTGCTCGATTTGTCGATTTGCTCGGCTTCCGCCCGGACCGCCTGGAAAGCGCCGTTTGCAATGACACGGTTTTGTCCCTATATTGGGTTCGTCCGAAACCAGGACATAACCCATGTCGCACGACGCTATAATCAATGCTTTGAAGTCGGTGAAGTATCCCGGGTATTCGCGGGACATCGTGTCGTTTGGGCTCGTCAAAAACGTTGCCGTCAACAATGGCGCGGCGAGCGTCAGCATCGAGCTGTCCGTGGCCAATCCCGAGGTCGCGCAGCAGTTGAAATCCGACGCCGAAACGGCAATTAAATCGGTTCCGGGCATAAAACTGGCGCACATCGAGGTAAAGATGCCCGCGAGCAGCGCGCGTGCGACCGCCCCAGGCGCCTCCGGACCCGATCCATGGGCTCAGCAGAACAAGGTTCCCGGCATTGCCCGGATCATCGCGGTGGCGAGCGGCAAAGGGGGGGTAGGGAAATCGACCTGCTCGGTGAACCTGGCCTGCGCCCTCAAACGCATGGGGCGCGAGGTCGGGCTTTTGGACTGCGATATTTACGGCCCTAGCATTCCGTTGATGATGGGGATTCGACAGCGGCCCACCATCAGTCCCGAGCAGAAGATGGTACCGCCCGCGAACTACGGGGTGAAGCTGATGAGCATGGGATTCCTCCTCGACGGGGACCAGCCTGTGATCTGGCGCGGGCCGATGATCATGAAAACGGTGCAGCAGTTTTTCCATTCCGTGGACTGGGGCCGGCTGGATTATCTGCTGGTGGATTTGCCCCCGGGCACTGGGGACGCTCAGTTGTCGCTCTGCCAAACGGTGCCGCTGGACGGAGGCGTGATCGTGACGACGCCGCAGGAAGCCTCTTTGGGCGTCGTGCGCAAAGGAATCGGGATGTTTGAAAAGGTGAATGTGCCGATTCTCGGGATCATTGAGAATATGAGTTACTTTACGACGCCCACGGGCGAGCGGGTCGAGATTTTTGGCCATGGCGGCGGGCGGACGGAAGCGACGAGGAAAAACGTGCCGTTCCTTGGTGAGATGCCGATCTTCACCGAAATCCGGCTGGCCGGAGATCAGGGACAACCGGTGGTGGTTTCGGAGCCGCAAAGCCCGGCAGCGCAAGGATTTATGGAGATTGCCGAGGCGCTGGAAGCACGGCTGAAATCGTAAGTATCTGAACACCAACAGCTTGCAACTTAACCCTCCTCAAAAGCCCCGTATTTCTGCGGTATGCCGGACAGGGGTTGATTTCAATATTGTCAGTTGGCAGCCGAAATGTTATGTTGGAGGCAATCAGAAGTTGTAATGGTTATGTCGATGAAATTAGCAGACGCTCCCAGCGGCAACGATCTGGTGAAAAACTCCTCCTTGTATCGCGAATTTCAGGCTGAACGAGAAGAAATCCTCAAGCACAAGTGGATCGAGTCCGAGAAGGCCGGCCACGATATTGGGTTTGAACGGGCTTTGACCGATTGGATTATGAAACATCGGTCGAAGTGGCGGAAAAGCCGCCAGAATTCCCGTTAGAAGCCGCAACAGCAGCGCCGAAAAAGCAGAGCACGAACCGTCTGCTGCAGTATTTTGCAGCGGCAGTTCGTTTTTTTATGTCTGACAAGACCGTTATCCTGACCGCCGCGGCGATTCACCGGGTGCTGACGCGCATCGCGCACGAAATCGCCGAACGAAATGAGGACAGCCATACCGTGGGTGTGATCGGGGTGCAGACTGGCGGCGTGCATTTGGCGCAACGGCTAGGCCGAATTCTGGCCGGCATCTGGGGACACGACGTGCCGGTTGGCGCGGTCGATGTGAGCATGCATCGGGATGATGTCGGACAGAAGATTGCGCCGACGGTGCATCCAACGACGATGCCTTTCGACATCAACGGCAAAACTGTTGTTTTGGTCGATGATGTATTGTTCCGCGGCAGGACGACGCGAGCGGCGATGGACGCCTTGAATGACTTTGGCCGGCCGGCGCGGATTCAGTTGGCCGTTTTGGTGGACCGCGGGCATCGTGACCTGCCGATCAAGGCGGATTTCGTGGGCAAAAACGTGCCGACCTCACTGACGGAACGGATCGACGTGCGCCTGAAAGAAACAAGCGGGGAAGATGTGGTGTTTTTGGAGAAAACGTGATTGAGTGGGTCCGGGCTTATGCACGCTATGACCTGGCACCGCAAACATCTGCTGGACATTGAATCGCTGAGCCCGGAGGAGATTACGACCGTGCTCGACACGGCGCGCGCGTTCAAAGCCGTCGGGGAACGCGCCATCAAAAAGGTCCCGGCGTTGCGCGGCAAGACAGTGGTGAACCTGTTCATCGAGCCTTCGACGCGGACGCGTATCAGTTTTGAACTGGCGGCGATTCGGCTGAGCGCCGACGTGATCAATTTCACGGCGGAAGCTTCGTCGCTCAAAAAAGGGGAAACGCTCAAGGACACAGCGCGCAACCTCGAAGCGCTGAACGCCGATATTATTATCATCCGCCATAGCGCAACAGGGGCGCCGCATTTCCTGTCGCGTTTTCTGAAGGGCAGCGTCGTCAACGCGGGCGATGGCGCGCATGAACATCCGACGCAGGCGCTGCTGGACACGTTTACGATTCGGGAGAAGACGGGCCGCATCGCGGGGCTGAACGTCACCATCCTGGGCGACATACTGTACAGCCGGGTAGCACGGTCGAACATTTGGGCGCTGCTGAAGCTGGGCGCGAATGTAACCTTATGCGGGCCGTCCACCCTCGTGCCGAGAGTGTTCGAGCAACTGGGTTGCAAGGTGACCTACGACGTGGACGAGGCGATTCACGACGCCGACATCATCAACCTGCTGCGCATCCAGCATGAACGGCAGCGCAAGACGATGTTTCCGAGCATCGGCGAATACGCCAGCCTCTTCGGGCTGAACAAAGCGCGGTTGGCGCGCACCAAACCGGAGGTGTTAATCATGCACCCCGGACCGATCAACCGCGGGGTGGAGATCGACAGCGAAGTCGCCGATTGCGGTCGGTCGGTGATCCTGGAGCAGGTGACAAACGGGCTGGCGGTGCGCATGGCGGTGTTGTTTTTGGTGAGCGGCGGCAAAGGGCCGCAGGAAGTGGCGGCGTGACATGTTGATGAAGCGCGCTCACTGGACTAATTTCTAAGTATGCCGACACGGCCTTCAACCGCGAGCACGATGGAGCCGACGCTGCTTACCGCAGAAGAGTTCCTTGACTGGCTGCAACCGGGAGTGCACGCCGATTTGATTTACGGCGAAAAATTTATGCATTCACCGGTTAATTTTCGACATGCCAGATTGGTTAACTTTTTAGATCGCTTGCTCGCCCGATATGTCGAGACAAAAAAAATCGGCGAAGTATTTCACGAGGTGGTCGCTGTTCGGTTGAGTTCAAGGAACGTATTTCTTCCCGACATTTGCTTCTTCACAAACGAACAGGTAGCACGTTTCAAACCCGCGCATGCACCTTTTGCGCCAACCTTCGTAGCGGAGGTGCTGTCCGAATGGAGCGCTGACCGCGACGTTGGCCCAAAATTCGCCGCCTACGAAGAACACGGGGTGCAGGAGTACTGGATTCTGGATCCCATCAATCTCGCGCACAGGTTTTATCGTCGGGAGGGAGAATTCCTCGTCGAGTTCGGGAGCGAGGGCGATATCATTCGCGCCCACTCCATCCCGGGATTCTTTGTCAAACGTTCCTGGCTCAACCCCGACGCATTGCCCGACACAAGCGGCGGCTTGCAGGAGATCCTCGGCTGACACCGCCTTTTCGGTTGTTTTCTTCACCGCAACTGTGCCACGCTTGGGCATTCACCATGAAAGCGCTGCGCGCACTTTTTGTCCTGGCGCTGGCAACTCGGTTGAGTCCGGCCGCCGAATTCGGCATTGAATCAGCGGGTCACGACGGGACAATCACCTGGTCGGGCGCGTACACGGCCGGCGTCATCACGGTCCAGACCAAGGGTTCGCTGCTGGCTCCGTGGTCACTGCCGTCGTCAAATTATTTTACGTCGAATCTGGTTGGCAGCGCTGCTGTACCGCTCTCGCCGACGCAGTCGTTTGTGCGGTTGCTCGCAGTGGATATTTCGACCAACACAACACTGCATTACACAAACCTGCTTCAGTCCTATGGCGTTCTGGAAACTGTGGCCGGCCGAGGTGAGTTCAATGGTGACAAAATCAATTACTGGCGGGCGACCAACGAGGGCGGCTTCGCCACGAACGCGCAACTCTCCCGTCCCCATATCGCTTTCGGAGACCCCCGCAACGACGACGTGCTGATCGTGGACGAAGGCAGCAGCTCAGTCCTGCGCGTGACACCTGACGGCCGCATTTACACATACGCCGGCACGCACACCAACGGTTTCAATGGCGATGGTCCGGCGCCCGCGACGAACCTGCACTTGAATTGGCCCAACGGGGGCTGGATGCGCGGCGACGGCACCCTTTTCGTGCTCGATACTTACAATGGGAAGCTTCGCAAGATCGATACGAACGGCATGATGAACACGCTGTTCACAACCGCGCCCCTGGGTGACGGGCGCGCGCTGTGGGTCAGGAGCGACGAAGCCCTGGTGTATTTCGGATCGGGCCAGGGCTTTGCGACGACACTGAACCAATGGACTCCGACAGGCGGAGTGAGGGTCGTGCGCTCCGATTTCGGCGATTTGGGCAACATGATGGGTGATGAACGCACCGGGGACCTCTACCTCAGCGACCGGAACGCCAATCGCGTCTATCGCATGGACACGAACTTCACATTGATCCCCATTGCCGGCAACGGCACACAGTCCGGCGGGGGTGAAGGTTTCCCCGCGCTGCAGACCGGGCTCATCCTGCCTCGTTCCGTGTGGTTCATTCCGAATGGCGGTTATTTCATCGGCGAACACGATCCGGGAAATCGCATCTGGTATGTGGATCCGGCAGGCATCATTCACCGCTGGATGAACGGCAGCAGCGCCAACAACCGCCGGGTGGGCGATGGCCAGTGGTTCTACGCCAATCCGTCTCAAGCCAAGGTCTCCCGCGTCCGCTCGGTCACGACTGACCGTGCCGGGAACATTCTCATCGTCGAGAGCAATTACGGTTATGTCCGCCGGATTCGGTTTCAGCGATTAACACCGTAAGGAGGTTTTCCGCGGCCAGGGCAGGAGATACGGAAATCCGAAGCCCGAAGGCCGAAAGAAAATAGAGAAAATCTCAAATCCAAACTCCGATGTTTACGATTCTCGTTTCGGAATGGTTTCGGATTTCGGACCTCGGACTTTGAGACTTTCTACGGCCGAGCTGCCGCCCCTATTCCGATCAAGTCGTATGTCACAATCTTTGGCCCGTACCTAACGAGGAACCCTAGCTAGA
>JAKEEH010000101.1 GCA_022616725.1 Limisphaerales bacterium
AAACATCAAACGCTATCGCTCTTCGCGTATGGCCCAACGCTGGCTGGCGGCGGCGTTGCTCTATGGAGAAAAAAGTTTCCGCACCGTCAAAGGCCACGATCGTATCCCAGCGGTGCTGGCGAACATCGAAGCCGAACAGGCGTAGAAGCATTTTCAAATGAGCCACTCTAAAAACTTTCAACTAAAATGTGGACATGATCGCGGCGACGCGTCGCCGCTTTAAGCTTACCGTCCGAAAGGCAAGTTCTGTTTGATGCGATATGTATCCGTTGGTCCGACGAGTGTTGCCGTTCCGAGGGAACGGCGGCGCTTCGGCTTTTTGTTTTGCAACAGATGGCGTTTGCCAGCACGCGAACGCAGGACTTTGCCATTTGCCGTGATCTTGAAACGTTTGGCCACCGCTTTTCTGGTTTTTATTCCTTTGGGACGTCGCATATATTTTTTGTTTATCTACTGCACGCAGGGGCGCTATTTGGGAACACTGTTACTCACTATAAAAAAGTGTAGAAAAAATGATGACCGAAGGCTCTGCTCCCTCCGTGCCGCGCATCGCGTTGCGCTCGGGTGGCAAAGTCACGGTGTTCATGTGCGTAGCCGCCAGCGTAATATTCGGGCGCGCCTCGAGGAAGTTGTTGATCTCTTCCTCGAGGCGCGCCGATGCCGAATTGCCCGCGGACACTTCGCGTAGAACGATGCTGAATACTTTCGCCTTCATAATTGTGTGCGGTGCGAGCCTGGCGGTGTGTCACGCGGCATTGTGATGCGGCTTTCTCTGGTCGAACTGGTAAATCCCCAACGCGACAAATGGAATTGCGATGGCGGCCAACAGGCCTGCGCAGCCCCACCAGCGATGCGACATCGCGGCAAACACAACACCGAGGGCCAACGGCAAGGAAAACAGCGCCGCTGCGAGCCATCGCGTTTGCAGGAGCACCGCACCCACCCATGAAATGGCTGCCCCGGCAACAAGCGCCCCTGCCACGCTGCCCATCGAGACATGGGGTGCCCATACACCGAAGCCACTCAAAAGCAGCCCAAAGACGCCGCCTAAAAGCAGGGCGAATCCCCCAGCGAGTTTTCCGAGAAATCCCCCACTGCGAACGGCGGCCGCCGACGGGGCAATCGCAAGATGTTGCAGTTTTAAGCTTGTTTGCGTTGCGCGCAAGGCCCCGGGCCGTCGCGGCTTGTTCAGAAGAGAGTTCTCGGGCATAGTTTTATCCTTCCAGTTTCTCTCCGGCCAATTGGCTTAAGTAATTCCGGAGCTCGATCGCGGCACGATCAATCGCGGCACCAGAACGCCGATACCAGCGGCGCAACACAGGACGCAGATGCGGAAGGAGGAGATGTTGAACGGCTTCGTGAACTCTGGGGGAGTGCACGCCTTCGATCAGTCGAAACAGGTCGTAGGCCGTAATTAATGCGGAAACCTGCCGAAATTCCTCGATGACCCCTTGGCCTGCCGCAAAGCTCTGGTCGTAGCACTCCCGCAACTGGGAATCCTGGAAGTTGAAATGGTGTTGCCCATTTAGGGCCAGAGCGCGTGTTTGGTTGACTGAATCAGGCATATCGGTTTGTTCCGCATTTCCAACAGGAATTGAACTGCTCTTCGCTCCCCGCCCCGCATTTGGGGCACATCCAATAGGGCGGCGGCCGAGTGGCCGGATGCTGCCATCGCTCGCAAAAAACGTGCGCTTTCGGGTAATCTTCGTCGTTCATCACCCATAGTTCAGCCCCAAAAGAAGCCGAAGGAATCGTCTGGGTCACATCATCGTTTCGGATGAGACATGGAATCCCAGTGCACCCCAGCATGCTTTTCAGCACTCCGAGTTCGGCGCTATTTTGCGACAAGAATATCTTTTTCATGGCTCTTCTTTCTTCTCCTGCACTTCGGTGATCAGGCCCTCGGTGGTAAGCATCAGGCCGGCGATGGACGCCGCGTTTTGCAGAGCGGCGCGAGTGACCTTTTTGGGGTCCACCACACCTGCCTTCACCAGGTCTTCGTATTCGTTAGTCGCCACGTTGTAACCTTCGTTACCCTTGCGGCGCCTCACTTCCTGAACAACGATGGAGCCTTCCGCACCGGCGTTGGCAGCCAGCACGCGTGTCGGCTCTTCGATGGCGCGCTTGACGATATTGACCCCGATCTGCTCGTCTTCGTCTCGCAGTTTCAAGCCTTCGAGCACAGAAAAGCAGCGGATCAACGCCACGCCGCCTCCTGCGACAATGCCCTCTTCCACGGCTGCGCGGGTCGCGTGCAAGGCGTCTTCCACGCGAGCTTTCTTTTCTTTCATCTCCGTCTCCGTCGCGGCCCCGACACTAATGATGGCTACGCCACCGGCGAGCTTCGCCAGGCGTTCCTGCAATTTTTCCTTGTCGTATTCGGAAGTGGTTTCCTCGATCTGACGGCGGATCTGGTTAACCCGTCCCTGAACCTCCGCCGTTTTGCCGTACCCTGAAACCATGGTGGTGCTTTCCTGGTCCACCACAACGGATTTGGCCCGGCCGAGGTCTTCGATGCCAACCGATTCGAGCTTGATGCCAAGGTCTTCAGTAATGCACTTGCCGCCGGTGAGGACCGCAATATCTTCCAGCATCGCTTTGCGGCGATCGCCGAAGCCGGGTGCCTTGACGGCGCAGACCTTGATGGTGTTGCGCAGCTTGTTCACGACCAGCGTCGCGAGTGCTTCGCCTTCGATATCTTCCGCGATGATCAAGAGGGGCTTGCCGGCCTGGGCCACCTTTTCGAGAATGGGAAACAGCTCTTTGACGCTGGTGATCTTCCTCTCGTAATTGAGGACGTAAGCATCTTCGAGCCTGGCTTCCATCGCCTCCGCATCCGTTACGAAGTAGGGTGAAAGATATCCTTTGTCGAACTGCATCCCTTCGACAACTTCAAGCGTGGTCTCGATCGACTTTGCCTCTTCAACAGTAATGGTGCCGTCTTTGCCTGTTTTGTCCATGGCGTTTGCGATGATTTCGCCGATGCCGCTGTCCCAGTTGGCCGATACAGTGGCGACTTGCTTGATCTCTTCCTTGTCTTTGACCTTCTTCGAAATCCTGGCGAGATGTTCTACGGCTGCGTCCACCGCTTTCTGGATGCCGCGCTGAATGCCGATCGGGTTCGCGCCTGCCGTGACAAACTTTAAGCCTTCCCGGTAAATCGCCTCCGCAAGGAGCGTGGCGGTCGTGGTGCCATCGCCTGCGTCATCGCTGGTTTTACTGGCGACTTCCCGAACCATCTGCGCGCCCATGTTTTCGCAGGCATCCTGCAGTTCGATTTCCCTGGCAACGGTTACCCCATCCTTGGTCACCGTCGGAGCTCCGAATTTCTTGTCGAGCACCACGTTGCGGCCCTTGGGCCCGAGCGTGGCCTTCACCGCACGACTCAGTTTTTCCACTCCCTTGAGGAGGGCCTGCCGCGCCGCTTCGTCAAAAATCAATTGTTTTGCTGCCATAAATTAGCCGATCGTTAATTGTTGAAAGTTGAGAGTCAGTCGATGACAGCGAGGACATCGTCCGCGTTTAGGATTTTGTATTCCTTGCCGTCCAATTTGATTTCAGTGCCACCGTATTTGCCGACCAAGACGCGGTCGCCTTTCTTAACGTGGAAGAAAACCTTCTTCCCATTGTCGCCGGTCTTGCCGGTGCCGAGCGCCACGACCAGGTATTCCATGGGCTTTTCTTTGGCGCTATCGGGGATGATGACCCCGCCCTTCCTGCTTTTCTTCTCTGTCTCTTCGACCGATTCCACGAGAATCCGATCGCCGACCGGTCTAATGCTTAATGCCATAATTCGTTTTCTTTCGTTAATTTGATCAACGTCAACTTTTCCCACCTTGATTTGCCCGGTTAAAAACCCGTGCTCCACCATTGGCCTGGGGCCTCAGTTTGGCGCGCATCGAAATGTTTGCGTTCAGCGCCCGCGAGATCGGACAACTCCCTTTGGCCCGCAGCGCCGCATCGATGAAGTCGCACTGTGCCACTTCCGGAACTGTCGCGACCACATCCAGATGGATCTGCGTCATCGTCCACCCTGGGGCAATATCTTCCATCGTGACAGTCGCGGTCGTGTCGATCTGATTGGGCGTATAACCAGCAGCTCCCAATTCATAAGCCAGCGTGATGGAAAAGCTTCCGGCATGCGCGGCGGCAATCAGCTCGGGCGGATTCGTCCCTGGTCCATTAATGTGCCTGCCGAGGCCATACAAGGCCTTCTTCAGCACCGCGCTCGGCGTGGTCATGGCCCCTTTGCCATGTGCGTGGGTGCCTCGCCAAATGACCGATGCCTTCCTGATAAATGGTTTCATCCGATACCAATTTCTCCGGCCAAAGGTATTCACGCCAATACTTCGAATATGGGTCTGTCATAGTTGTAAGCTATGGCTGCATGCCGGCGTGACGAATGGGCGGAAGGAAACGGTTCAGACGTTCGCCCCGCCGCCGAATCGAAGCACTGGGAGGACAGGACTAAGAGAACGGTTGCGGGATCCGCAGTGTCAGTGTCGTCACCTGTCCCATCACTCCTGTATGACGCGATAGAAGCCGCTAATCCCCGCGTCGATTGTCAAATCCGAATACGTCGTCGAAAGGCCGCCGGAAACCAGGCCCGTTGCGAGCAATGTCCAAACCGTGGGCGAGCCCAGGGTACTGGCGAACTCCACGGTGTAAGTCTTGCCGGGGACACTGTCCCACGTCAGGTCGAAGCCGCTGGCCTGAGG
Source organism: Limisphaerales bacterium (assembly GCA_022616725.1). GTDB lineage: Bacteria > Verrucomicrobiota > Verrucomicrobiia > Limisphaerales > JAKEEH01 > JAKEEH01. The sequence continues at coordinate 4,719 of JAKEEH010000101.1, forward strand.
CACAAGCTGCGTAATGTTTGGCTTGCTGAGTCTCACAGACAAATCGTCGATCAGCATGATTCCCGTGACCAACGAGGAACCGCCTGAAGCGAAATTAACCCGCAGTTTGACCGTGCCTGCGGGCACAAGGAGGCGTTTATATTGCCGTTCAAACGGCGAGCCGGCAACGGCGCCCAGCCAGCCGGGGCTGTCGCCACTCGTGTTGAAATCATTGGCCGACCCCAACTCATTGTTCCCGGCGTCGGTGAATCTGAAGCTCAAACGCATGCTCCCATTCGTCACGCTGTAGAGTTGAAACCATTGCAGGTCGAGCACGTCGTCGGCCGCGACACTGGGCAATGTGAGGAAGCCATACCATTCACCGTAGCCGCTAGCGTTGTTGTCCGATAAAGCAAGCGAGTGTGAGGGACTGACGGAATTGCCCATGCTGACTTGATCAATGGAGGCATCGCTGCCGCCGCGTTGCCAAATGCCTGCCGGCAATGCGCCTGTTGGGTTCTCCAATTGTTCGCCCTCCTCGAAGGTCGGGTTCGGCAACAAATTCCCCGCCAGCACCGTCGCCGGGTGGACAGCCACCGTCAGGTCGTCTATGACCATTACGCCGATGGTGGCCTCGGGACCGCCGGACACCAGGGCAACGCGGATTTTTCCCGCGCCCGCCGGGACCCGCACTTCATATCGCCGCGTCACGAAGGGAGAGCCAGCGACGGCGCCAAGCCAACCCGCACTATTGCCGGCCGCGACGAAATGACTCTCCGTGATGAACCCACCACTCGAAATGAAAAATCCCACCGTCACCCGCATCTCGCCATTCGTGATGCCATGTATTTCGGACCATTTGATGTCCAACAGGTCGCCAGGGTTGGCATTGCCGCTCAGAGGCACGTCCGAATACCACTCCCCATATCCCGTGGGATTGGAATCCACGGCCGCCAGAGCATGGCTTGCGCTGGTGTAATTATTGGTCGTCACTTGATCGATCGAGCTGTCGCTGCCGCCGCGATTCCAATTGGCAGGGGTGCCGTTGGGTTGGTCGAGGTTGCTGCCAGTTTCAAAAGTCGAGTTCAACCAAAAGTTACCCGATGCCAGCGGCACCACGCGTGCCACCGATAAATCATCAATGATCATTACCCCGGTCAGAGTTCCGGGACCGCCGGAGACCAGCGAACAACGCATCTTTACAGCGGCTGGCGGCACCAGCAAGGACCCGTTGCGCTTCGTAAATGTCGAATTCTCGATCGTGCCCATCCAACCGGAATTCGTCGTGCCGGAGGTGACGAAGTGAACTTCTCCAACGACGTTGTCGGTGGCGTTAAAGAAGAGCACGGTTAAACGCATCTCGGGACCGCTGAGATTATACATTTCATACCATTGGATATTCAACGTGTCGCCAGGGCTGGCGTGGCCGCTCAGAGCCACGTCCGAGTACCACTCGCCGTAGAAATCGCCCGCATTCGTATCTATGACCGCTAACGAGTGATTGGAACTGGCGTAGTTATTCGTGATCACCTGACAGATCGTGGCGTCGTTGCCGCCGCGATTCCAATTCGAGACGATGCCGCTTGTTTGGTCGAGGTCACTGCCAAGCTCGAAAGACGGATTCACCCAGAAGTTACCAAACAACAGGTTCGGCACGGGCGCGCGCGCTACTGACAGGTCATCAATGACCATTACTCCGGTGATGGTCCCCGAACCGCCGGAAACGAGGGAACAGCGCATCTTCACCGCGCCGAGCGGCACCGCCAGCGATCCGTTTCGCAACGTAAACGTCGAGTCCGCGATTGTGCTCACCCATCCCGGGCTGCTCGTGCCGCTTGTGACAAAGTGGGTTTGCCCGACGACGTTGTCGCTGGCGTTAAAGAACAGCACTGTTAAGCGCATCTCGGGACCACCGAGGTTGTACATTTCATACCACTGGATATCCAGGGTGTCGCCGCCATCGGCATGACCGCTGAGGAAAACGTCGGAATACCACTCGCCGTAAGAATCGCCCCCATTGACATCGATGACGGCCAGCGAATGACTTGAACTCACCGAATTATCGGTGATCACCTGACAGATCGTCGGGTCGTTGCCGCCGCGATTCCAATTTGAGACCGTGCCGGTCGTTTGGTCGAGGTCACTGCCGAGCTCGAACGACGGATTCACCCAAAAGTTCCTGGCCAGCAAGTCAGCGCGGGCCCCGGACGCTGACAACAGGAAAATAGATCCCGCCAACCACATCAGCGGGCTGAGGGAAGAAAGGGGTCTTTTGAAAGCAGACAATTTCTGCTTTCGCTCGGTGGGCTTCTCGGCGGATTTATTTGACCGCTGAACCATGCAAGGCAGCTTGAGGTTTTGTTCTGGAGCATTCATTGGATTCGTTTTCTTCATTTCCATCTGTCACAAAGGTTTTCTCCCGGAGATGACTCTGGGCAGGATCGCGACGACTGCAATCACGAGGAGGACATGAATAAAGCCGCCGATCGTGTAGGAAGCCACCAGCCCCAGCAGCCACAGAGAATGAGTAGTATTACCGCAATCGTGTACAAGATATGTTTTTCCTTTCAGTTTGCTTTCAAGCCGCTGTTGGCTCGGCCGGGCGCCCTTCCGCCCACCCAACAGTGTCCGCCCGTTGTTAGTTCACACATTCTCCCGGTCTTTGCCTGCCCCGGGCGGAGGCGTGGTGCCGGGCTTGCCCAGGTGCGATTCCAAAAGCTTCGCGGCCAGCCGGCA
>JAKEEH010000533.1 GCA_022616725.1 Limisphaerales bacterium
TTATCGCCCTGCGCTGCTGCTTGATGTCTGGTCGCTTCGAGGATTTCTGGGCATCCCGCGCCCCTTAGCCCCCACTTTTATCTCGTGCACCCGCCCTATTCAAATATTTCAAATTTCACATTTCAAAAGGGGTTCCGCGTGTGAAGGAAGCGGGGGACAGTGGATCGCCTCGCCCTCACCCAGACCCTTTATTATAAGATGTGTTGCGCCGCGAGAGACTTCGTCTCCGCAGCCCCAGGAGAGGGAGGAGCCGCATTTGGAAATTGAAAATTTTCAATTTTCAATTTCCAGTCCTCGGAGTGACGCTGGAGATCGCGTTATTATTGTTCATCGTTGTGGCGTGCCTGGTCCTTTTTTCAACGGACTGGGTGGCGCCAGACGTCGTTGCGCTCGGGGCGGTGGTCGTCCTGGTGGTGACGCGGCTGGTGTCGCCGAAGGAAGCCTTCGCCGGGTTCGGCAGCGAAACGGTGATCATGATCCTGGGGTTGCTGTTGCTGACGGCGGCGCTGTTGCGCACCGGGGTGATGGACGTCGCGGCGGGTTATATCCTGCGTTACACCGGCAAATCGGAGAACCGGCTGCTGGTAGTGGTGATGCTGGCCTCGGCGGGGTTGAGCGCGTTCATGAGCAACACGGCCTCGACGGCATTTTTTTTGCCGATCGTTCTTGGGCTGGCGGTGCGCGCGCAGGTCGCTCCGGGCAAGTTGCTGCTGCCGCTGGCGTTCTCGTCGATTTTGACCAGCTCGGTGACGCTGATCAGCACATCGACCAACATGGTGGTGAGCGGGTTGATGACGCAATACCGGCTCGATCCGATCGGCCTGTTTGAGTTGAGCCCGGTGGGGATTCCCATCGCGATTACCGGCCTGCTCTATATGTACTTCATTGGCCGGCACCTGGTTGGCGGGGAGGAAACGACCGCACCCAAGGCCGGCGCCTACACCATCCGGCCGTATCTGAGCGAGATCGTGGTGCTGCCCAACTCGCCGTTAGTGGGGCGGACGCTGGCGCAGTCGCGCCTGGGGCAGGATCTGGACCTGACGGTGGTGCGGCTGATCCGCGGACCGGAATATCTCTCCGCCTACCCGGACCGGCGGATCCAGGCGAACGACATTCTCCTGGCCGAAGGGCGCAAGGAAGAGATCCTCAAGGTCAAAGACATACCCGGGGTCGAGATCATTGCCGATGTGAAATTCTCGGAGCCGGGTCTGCGGCCGGAAGACCTCGGCCTGGTGGAGGTGATCCTATTGCCGCGTTCGCCGTTGATCGGGCGCACGCTGCGCGAGACGCGGTTCCGCGAGCGTTTCGGGCTGCAAGTGCTGGGGCTCAATCGCCACGGCGAGAACCTGCGCCGCAAGATGAGCCTCGTGCCGCTGGAGATCGGGGACACGATGCTGATCCAGGGCCACCGCGCGAACATTGCGGCCCTGGAAGATGACAACACCTTTCGCGTCATAGGGACGCTGGACGAGAAACGCCCGCACCGCAAACGCGCCCCCATGGCCGTGGCCATCTTCGTCGGGGTGCTGCTGCTCGCCACCTTCAAAGTCCTGCCGTTGCACGTCGCCGTGATCCTCGGAAGCGTGCTGGCGTTTGTCACTCGCTGCATTACCCCGGACGAAGCCTACCGCGAGGTGGAATGGAAAGCGGTCATCCTGATCGGCAGTATGCTGACCCTTGGCGCTGCTATGGAAAACACCGGCACGGCCAAATACCTCGCCAGTCTGATTGTCCATTGGACCGGCCAGGCGGGGCCGCTCTGGCTCTTGAGCGGATTTTTTGTGCTCACGGTGTTGTTGACCCAACCGATGTCGAACCAGGCGGCGGCTGTGGTCGTGATCCCGATCGCGATCCAAACCGCGCTGCAACTCGACCTGAATCCGCGGACCTTCGCGATGATGATCGCCGTCGCGGCCAGTTGCTCCTATCTAACGCCGCTGGAACCCTCCTGCCTGATGGTCTATGGGCCAGGCCGCTACAAATTCACCGACTTCCTCCGCGCCGGCTCACTGCTCACGCTACTGATCTTTCTCATTGCCATCTACCTCGTCCCTCGGGTCTGGCCGTTAATGCGCGGCGGCAATTGAGACTGCAAATTTGCAATTTCCAATTTTCAATTTCCAGTCGCCCCGGCTAAAACCCCGGCGTGGCAAGCAAGAAAAGAAAGACCGAAGGCCGAATCTCGAAGTCCGAAGGAAGCGCGAAGCGCGAAGGGCGCAGTTCGAGGGTCGGGCCTCGGGTTTCGGATTTGCGTTCCCCAACCTCGGTCGTGACTGGCGCGGCGGGTTTTCTGGGGTCGCACCTGACAGACCTGTTGCTGGAGCGCGGGCATCGCGTCATCGGCATCGACAATTTCGTCACCGGTTCGCTGGAGAATATAGATCATCTCGGCGGCCACCCGCGTTTCAAATTCATCCAGCAGGACGTCACTGAATTTCTTTTCCTGCACGAGCCGGTGCATTACGTCTGGCACTTCGCCAGCCCCGCCAGCCCGGTCGATTACCTGCAATTGCCCATCCAGACGCTCAAGGTGGGTTCTCTGGGCACGCACAAAGCCCTGGGCCTGGCCCGGCACAAGCGCGCGCGTTTCCTCCTCGCCTCGACGAGCGAGGTCTATGGGGATCCGCTGGTGCATCCCCAGCCCGAAGCCTACTGGGGCAACGTCAACTCTCTCGGCCCGCGCGGCTGTTACGATGAGGCCAAACGCTTCGCCGAAGCGCTCACAATCGCCTACGCCCGCCAGCACGCCCTGGACGCCCGCATCGTGCGCATCTTCAACACTTACGGCCCGCGCATGCGCCTGCACGATGGCCGCGTCGTCCCCGCTTTTATCAGCCAGGCCCTGCACAATCGCCCGCTAACAGTCTTTGGCGACGGTTCCCAGACCCGCAGTTTCTGCTACTGTTCCGACCTCATTGAGGGGATTTACCGGCTGATGATGCGCGATGAAGTCCGACTGCCGAATACCGAAAACCGAAGGAAGGCCGAAACAAGGAAGGAGGGGTCCCGGATTTCGGAATTCGGAATTCGGAATTCGGATTGCTCTCCTGGCGGCTGCCCCGTTCCGGTGGTGAACATTGGCAACCCGGACGAGACGACCATCCTGGAATTTGCCCGCCAGATCATCGCGCTGACCGGTTGCAAAAGCCGCATCGTCTTCAAACCCTTGCCCGAGGACGATCCGCGACAGCGGCAACCGGACATCACGCGCGCCCGCAAATGGCTCGGCTGGCAGCCCAAGGTGCCCCTCCGCCAAGGTCTCCAGCGCACTCTCGAGTATTTCCGGGGCAGGGAATGAGATGAAATCCGAAATCCGAAGGTCGAAGACCGAAGTAAGCCCGAAGCCCGAAGCCCGAACTTCGAGCTTTCCATCGGAATTTCTTCGGCATTCGGGTTTCGGCTTTCGGACTTCGGATTTTCCACGGTTTCCTTCGGTCTTCGAACTTCGGGATTTCGGCTTTTCCGATTTTCCGATTTCCTTCGCTTGACGAGAGGGCTGGGCGGCTGGTAAGGAGCGGGAAAGCATTTACATTATTAGAGATCGTTGCAGAGTTGAAGGGTGATGAGTTGAAGCGGGCATTGATTGCACCCCTTTAGTGTTTGACCCTTTAGCTCTTTAGTTTTTTAAGTCTTTCTAACTGCGAAGCCCCATGCTCAACGCGAAGTCATTTTTAGCAGTCGATTTCGGCGCGGCCACGCTCAAGCTGGCCGAGTTCGAATTGACCGAGGAGGGAGGGCTGTTGCTGCAGCAATACGGCCTCAAATCGCTCGGCCAGGAAGGCACGCAGGAGGCCACGCGCGAGGCCGCTATGATCCGCGCCTTGCAGGAATTATTGGGCGAAAAGAGCTTCGGCTCCCGCCAGATCAACGTCTGCGCTCCCGGTTTTCATACGTTCTCGAAATTCGTCAAATTGCCGCCGGTCGATACCTCGAAAGTCACGCAGATAATCCAATACGAAGCGCAGCAAAATGTCCCCTTTCCGCTGGAGGAGGTGGTTTGGGATTACCAGATTCTGGGCGCAACGGCGACCGGGGAATTGGAAGTGTTACTGGTCGCGATCAAGTCCGACATCGTCGAAGGGCTGTTCCGTGTGGCCGAGACGGCCGGGCTGCGCCTGCAACTGGTCGATGTCTCGCCAGCGGCGCTGTGCAATGCGTTCCGCTACAATTATTCGGACCTTGAAGGCTGCACAATGCTGCTGGATATCGGGGCCAAGACCAGCAACCTGCTGTTTTTCGACAAGGGAAGCGTCTATTCGCGGGGCATCAATATCGGGGCGAACGCGATTACGCAGGATTTCGCGAAGGAATCCAAGCTGTCCTACGCCGAAGCCGAAAACCTGAAGATCGACCAGGGGTTTGTCAGCCTCGGCGGGGCTTATGAGGAGCCGGATAACCCGCATCAGGCGGCCATTTCCAAGATCGCGCGGCAGGTCATGACGCGGCTGCACATCCAGGTCAATCAAACAATTCAGTTTTATCGCGGGCAACAGGGCGGCTCGACGCCGCAGCGGCTCTTCCTGTCCGGGGGCGCGGCCATCATGCCATACACAGCGCAGTTTTTCTCCGAGAAACTGAACCTGCCGGAGGTCGAGTATTTCAACCCGCTGCGCAATATCGACATCAACCCCGCGGTGAACCGCGAGGAACTCGCCAAAGTGGCGCATTCGTTTGGGGAAGTGGTCGGCCTGGGGCTGCGCAACCTCGCCCATTGCCCCGTCGAGTTGAACTTAATGCCCCGGAGCATTTTGCAGCGCCAGCGGCTGAACCAGAAGAAGCCTTACTTCGCCGCGGCGGTCCTGTGCGTGATCCTGGTGGTGTTTGCGTTTGGGTGGTTTTACCAGCAGGTCGCGGCGGAGAAGCAACGAGCGCTCGACAACCTGACGGGCCGGCTGGAGCCGCTCCAGCGCAGTGAACAACAGCTCAGCAAAGCCGTGCGCGACCTCAAGGGCGCCGAAACGGACGCGCAGCAATACGGCGAGTGGATGCAAAACCGTTTTTACTGGGCAAACATGCTGGCCGATCTGCGCAAGGCGCTGCTCGCCGTCGAGGAAAAGAAGGAAAAGGAATTGGTCAGCAAGACGGGCGTATGGATCGAGAAATTTGTCCCGGTGGTCACCGTTTCGACCAATACAGCCGCCGCTCCGCGGCGAGCGAAGAAAGGCGCGGGGGCGGCCGCGGAGCCGGAAGAACCGCCGAAGGAAATCGGCTCTGTTATCATGTCTTTTCGCGCGGTCAGCCTTAACAAGGTAAAGCCCGACGCTGACACAGGCATCGCTTTCGCCGTGGACCAGGAACTCAAAGGCATGACCAACCTGTTCGATCCCGCCGGCGTCACGCTGGGAACGATTGTGGTGGACGAGCCGACGGAGACGTTCAGCTTTGACATGACGTTGAAATTGAAAAGGCCGTTTAAAAGCTAATGGCAAGAAGAGTTGCAGAGTTGAAGAGTGATGAGTTGAAGGGTAAACGCCCTTCAACGCTTCAACGCTTCGACGCTTCAACGCTTCACAAACGTTCCTGACCATGCTTTGGCTGCGACGAAATTTTTGGCTGGGCCTGGGCATCCTGCTGGCGGTGGTGCTCCTGGGGGGCGGCGTCTATTACTTCTGGACGAACCGGGCCAAGAACAAGCAACTCGAAGCGAAGTTGGAAGAAGATAAGACGACGCTAACCCGCCTGCTCAGCCAGGATCCTTTCCCGAGCCCGACGAATATCACCCGCGCCAAAGAAGAACTCGCCCGAGTTACGAACCTGGTCAACAAAGCGAAAATCTTCTTTCAGCCGGTGCCGCACGAGAATGTCGCCGGCGAACAGTTCAAGGCCCTACTGGACAACATCCTGTATGAACTGCACCGCAAGGCGGAGCAAACCAGCGTCGCGTTGCCGACGCGGACCTACGCTTTCACATTTGCTCACCAGAAACAGCAGTTGCAGTTTCCGCCCGAGGCGTTCCCGGCGCTGCCGCAACAACTGGCCGAGATCAGGACTATTTGCGACCTGCTGTTCGAAGCGCGGGTCAACAGGCTCATTACGTTGCGCCGCGCTCGCCTCTACGCTGATGAACCGGTCAGCCAGGTCGATCATCACGAGAAAAAACCGGAAGTTAACGAAGCCGTGAATATGGCTTCCAACCCGTACGAGATCACTTTCCATGCGTTTACACCCGAACTGGCTGCGGCACTGGAATCATTTTACAGGTCCACCAACGGATTGATCGTCAAGTCGATTCACGTCGAAGTTGCTCCCGCGCCCGGCCTGGACCCGAACGCCCCACCGATAGGTCCAGGACCAGGCGGATTCCCGGGTCCGCGCCCGCCACCGCCAGGCTCAGGGTTCGGACCGGGGCCGGGCCGGCCCCCGCCGCCCGGTGCGCCACCTCCGCGCGACGCGGTGCTGACGGTGATTAACGAGAGGCTTTTAAAAATCGTGCTGAATGTTGATGTGCTGCGGACCATTAAGCCCGCAGACAAAGCAACCCAGAAACAATCCTGATGGAATCGCTCGGAAAAGTCGGCGACATCGCCAAGCAACACTTTGAGAAGTTGATTCTCATTGTCACGCTGGCCGTGCTGGGCGGGGCCGTCGTGTACCTGTACATGGAGAGCCAGAATCAAAAGGAGAAGATTCGGGAGTTCTTCACCGAGACCGGGCGCAGATCCACTAAACCGGTCAAGCCGGCAGAACTCACCAACTTCATCGCGGTGCTGGAACATTCCCAGGCGCCGCCGAGCCTGGATCTTGGACTGCCCCACAATGTGCTGAATCCGGTTAAATGGCAGCGCATTGGCGGTCAACTGATAAAAATCCCGACCGGGCAGGAAGCCGTCGAGCAGATAAAAATTACTGACATCCGACCGTTGAACTTCTCGATCGCGTTCGACCGCTCAGCGGGCTCTGGATACTGGATCAATGTTACGAACGAGGTCCAGAGCACTCGGCGACAGCCGATCTTTGCGACGCTGAACACCACCAACACGAAGATCTTTATTCTGCGAGACATCCGCGGCGCCCCGGAAAGCCCCGAAGCGCTCACTATAGAACTCAAAGAGACAGGCGAACGCATCACGATCTCGACGAACAAGCCTTACGTTCGTCCGCAAGCCTACGAGGCGGACCTCCGATATCCTCTGGAAAACAAAAACTTCACGAAGCTGCGCGTGGGCGCGCAGCTTCGCCTCGGTGGCGAAGATTACACGATCGTCACCATTACTCAGAACGAAGTCGTACTTTTGGCCGGCAACGACAAAAAATACACCATCCGGTACCAGCCTGGCGCTGCGGCCGGGAAATGAGTCACACCAGCCAATGTCAGCACCCTAAAACCCATGAAAGCACCGACCCTACTGAGTTGTTTTCTCATAACATTAAACCTGAGCGCGCTTGCCCAGGCGCCCTCGCCTCCCGCAGACACGCCGGCTCAGGAAGCGATCCGCGAGGGTCTGCGCCGCGAAGCCGCCCGGATTGAGTTGCGCCAGAAGCTTGCGGATGCGCAGGCGGCGCAGCGTAAAGGCGATTTCGATTCGGCGAGACGACTTTACGACGAGGCGCTGGATCGGGCCAAATTCGCGGGCGTCGCCACAGTTCAGCAGGAATATGCGCAAGTGCTGACGGGGATGACGCAAACGCGCCTGATTCTGGCCGAGCAGGCGCAGCGGCGGGGCGAATTCCAGATCGCCGCGGACCATGCGAAGATCATCCTGAAGGAAGATCCCCAAAACACAGCCGCGCTGGCGTTCCAGGCCCAAAATGAACAGATGCGCGCGCAACTCGCCGGCAAAATGCCGAGCCAGGAGACCATCGCCAAAATACCGGACATGCAACAGGAGCGCGTGAGTGCGGGAACGCTGGTGCAGGACGGCAAGCTCCTGTTTGAAGCCGGCAAACTCGACGCCGCGGAGGCCAAGCTGCAGCAGGCTATCGATCTTGATCCGGCGAACACGGCAGCATTCACCTACCTGAATCTGATCCGTGAGCAGCGCTTTCGGCAGGAGAATGCCAAACGCGAAGATTGGTCAAAACAGAAAGTGTTGGAAGTGAGGCAAGCCTGGAACCCGCCGGTAAATCGCGACCTGCCGTCCAGCGGGAACGCCTATGCGCGCACGAACCTGGTCAACACGGGACGGGGACGGCAAGCCCTCTACTCCAAGCTGGATCGCATACGGCTGGATTCGGTTTCCTATGACGGCTTGCCGCTGAGCGAAGTCGTGAAAAGTCTGAGCGAGGAAGCCAAGAAACGCGACCCGGAGAAGCGAGGGATTAACATCATTGTGAGCGCGAATGTGGACCCGCCGTCAGCACCTCCAGCCACGATCGATCCGGCGACCGGGTTGCCTGTGGCAACGGCTGCCGTTGCGGCTGAACCGATCGACCTGGCAGTCACCACGATCCGCATTGTTCCGCCCCTGACCGACGTGACCCTCGGCCAGGCGCTCGATGCTGTGGTCAAAGTCGCCGACCGTCCCATCAAGTACTCCGTCGAGGAGTATGCAATCGTTTTCTCGCCCAAATCAACCGAGACGCCGGCTCTTCACACCCGGTGGTTCAAGGTGGATCCGAACACGTTCGTCCAGGGCCTGGCAGGGGTTGTCGGAATTCAGTTTGGCGCGGGGGCAAGTGAAGGCGGCGGCGGCGGGGGCGGCGGCGGTCGAGGCGGCGGCGGACGAGGCGGCGGCGGCGGCGGCGGTCAGGGCGGGCAACAGGACCAGATCAGTGGCGCTGAGGTGGTCGGTGTCCGCCTGGCCCGGATCCAAACTGGAATCGGGGGCCAGGCCGCGGGAGGAGCAGTCGCTGCAGGCGTTCCTCCGCCGGGCCAGACGTCCATTGGTCAGCCTGGCATTCGACACCTGACCTTCGAGACTACGACCCGCGAGCTCATCGATATCGTGAGACAGTTTTTCCAAACGGCGGGCGTCGATCTCACTGCTCCGAAAGCGGTTTTCTTCAACGACCGACTTGGGATGCTGATGGTGCGGGCGACGCTTCAAGATCTCGACGTGATTGAACAAGCAGTACAAGTGCTTAACATGTCTCCACCGCAGATAAGTATTGAGGCAAAATTCGCCGAGGTAACCCAGACCGACTCGAAAGCCCTGGGCTTCGACTGGTTCCTGGGCAACACGCTGCTGTTCGACAACCGCGCTGGGTTTCAGGGTGGGACGGCGCCGACCTTCAGCGGGCAACCCTCCACGGCAAACCCGGTAGGCGCCTTTCCAACCCCATTGACCCCTATCCCTCCACAGGCGACGGACGGTCTTCTGACATCCGGATTGCGGCAGCAGGTGGGCATTGGCGAATCGCAGAGATTAATTCCAGAAATTGGCACTTTGACAGGAATTCTGACCGATCCCCAATTCCGATTGATAATCCGAGCGCTGGAAAATCGGACCGGCGTGGATCTGTTGTCGGCGCCAAAGGTGACGACGATCAGCGGGCGGCAAACGCAGATCAAAGTGGTGGACGTGCGCACAGTGGCGCTTGACACCGATATCGAGCAGACGGGCGGCGGTACTGGAAACTAACCTTAAAACAACGACTCTATGAAAATTCGAGCGATCCTTGCAGTCACAGCGCTGAGCCTCGCTGGCGCTCACCATCTCAAAGCGCAAAACAACGTGATCAGCGGCGTCGGGACGACCATTACCTTCATCACGGACAGTTTCGAGTTTGGTCCTGTGCTCGACGTGGTCCCGTATGTATCGGCGGATGGTTATACCATCCAGATGACGGTAGTCCCCACCATCCGCGAGTTCCTGGGCTACGACCTGGAGTCGCAGGCGATCTTTCAACCGACGGCCCAGTCAGTGGGCGCGACGGTAGGCACGGCGATTACGGCCGTGCAGCCGTTCCCGCTGTTCCGCCTGCGGCAAATTGTGACCAGCGCCAATGTCTGGGACGGGCAAACCGTCGTGCTAGGTGGCTTGATCTCCGAAGACGTGCAGCGCTTCCAGGATAAGGTTCCAATCCTCGGCGACATTCCGTTTGCGGGCCGGTTGTTTCGGAGTGAATCGTCGCGGACATTAAAGCGGAATCTTTTAGTGTTCGTCACGCCGACGATCATCGACCCGGCAGGCAATCGGGTTCATACGGACGAGGAACTCCCGTTTGCGCGCACCAGCATTCCTCCGCAGACACCCGTAACGCAGTAAAGTGCACGGTTTCCGTAGCATGCTCTTGTTCACGACAAGCAGAAATCTTTGCCGGGCGGATGGGCAATTTTGCTCCAGGCCTGCAAGATTCTCACAACAAGAATTGGACAATCCGGTTACACGCTGATAAAAATAGTATGTAATAGTATGTATATGCCGAAACTTTTACACCGCGCTAAAGGTGTATTGCTATGCCTGCAGGCGGCATTTTTCTGCAGTTACGCCCCTGCGGAACCGGCCGATCGTCTCGGCAGCGAATATGGCATTAGCGGTTCGCTGCCGGGCGACCAGGTTTGGCCGCACGTCAGTATCCAACCTTCGGGCGGTTACGTCGTTTGGCAGGATAACTTTGTGGATGGCGACGGTCCCGGCATCGGAGCTCGACGCCTGGATGCGAGCCTGTCGCCGAGTGTCCTGGCGAGTTTTCGCGTGAATCAGCAAACGGTGGGCGCGCAGCAGCACCCGCGGGTGGCCACACAGCCGGGTGGTTCAGCGGCAATTGTCTGGCACGGGGGGGTGATCGAATACGAGCATATTTGGTTAAGGGGGTTGAATGCGAACGGAACATTCACCACCGCCAGCGAAATCCGCCTCAATACCTACACCAACGGTCCGCAGAAAAGTCCGGTCATTACGGCGCTGGCGAATGGTAATTATGCGGTCGCGTGGAGCAGCTTGCACGAGGACGGGAATCTTCAAGGCGTTTACTTGCGTCTGGTTTCGTCTGACGGGCAGCCCGCCACCGAACCAGTTCGAGTAAACCAGTTCACTGCGTATAATCAGCGCACGCCGGATATTGCGGCGCTTTCCGGTGGCGGCTTTGTCGTCGCATGGGCCTCGGAGAATCAGGGCGTCAGTGCGTTCGAACTCAATCGTGGGACCAATCGCGTTCACATCTATGCGCGTGTCTATGACTCCGCCGGTGCGGCGTTAGGTGACGAGTTTCGCGTTAATACTGCCAACGGCCTTGCAGCAAATCCGTCCGTCACCGGATTGGCGGATGGTGGATTCGCCATTGCCTGGTCCCAGCGGCTTAACCGGCGGCCGGACAGTTGGGATGTTTGGGCCCGCTACTTTGACGCCGCTGGTCAACCGAGGGCGCTGCCGTTCCGGCTCAACACCCACACGTACGGGGATCAGTTCGGACCTCGGCTTGCCTCTCTGGGTGGGATCCAGTTCGCCGTATGGACGAGCCTTGTCCAGGATGGCTACGACGAAGGGGTATTCGGACGTCTCCTTTCGGAAGGCGCGCCGGTTAGCGGCGAGTTCACGAATAATACGACTGTCGCGAGCAAGCAAATCCACCCGGCCGTTGTCGCCGACGGCCAGAATCGTTTCCTGGTCGTCTGGTCTTCTTATCAGCTTCCCGCGGGAAGCGGATTCAATCTCTATGGCCAGCGGTATTCGGCCGACGACCAGATTCCGCAACCCTCGGCGCCGTATGTTGCGGCCTTGAGTTCTTCTCGCCTGGCGGTCAGCTGGCCGGCCCTGGTGGGCTTTCCGGTTACTGGTTATGAGATTTACATGGACGGCGTTCAACCTCCTGATCCACCGACTGCGCTCGTGACCACAAATGTCTGGATCCGCGCTGGTCTTGCGCCTGCCAGTACCCACACGTTTCGGCTGGCCTATGTCATGGCTGGCGGCGCTCGTTCCGCATTATCTCCGGCTGCATCCGGTATCACTTGGGGCGATGACGAGAATCTCGATGGTTTGCCTGATGATTGGCAGTCGGCTTATTGGGGAATCATTGGTCCCTTTCCCGCACCGAACAGTGACAGTGATGGCGATGGCGCCAGCAACGCCAGCGAGTACCTTGCGGGCACCGATCCCATCGATCCCGACAGTGTGCTCAAGACTTGGATGACCCGCAGCCTGCAAGGACCTCGGCTGAACTGGAACACGCAACCGGGATTCATCTATCAGGTTCAAACCTCGGCTGATTTTGGCGCCTCCTGGAGCAATCTTGGAGCGGCGCGGTTCGCCGCCGGCCCCTCGGATTCCATCGCGGTTGGCGCTGGCGGCAGAGCAGGATTTTACCGAATTACTCGAGTGCGATAAGCGTATGAAATTTACTCGGCAACTCATCATTACATTCGCTTTACTGGCGTCTGCTTTTTGCGCTCACGCCTTCTCGCTTAACGGCGAAAAGAAGGAAACAATCGGCCCCGACCTGGATTGGCAGGTCCCGCGTATCGGATATCCCGACGGCTTGATTGGAGGCCCAATGTTCCTGGGAGAAGGTTACCGCCTCAACGTTCCGGTGGTCACCTACGCCTACGATCAATCCTTCATCAATTACTTTGGCACTAATGGCATGATCGCCCTCGATCGAGCCATTGCGATCCTCAATGACCTGCCCGAGGTTTCCACCATCACCAATGATGGAGTCAACCTTTACATTCGGGGTCAGAAAGTTCCGAAGCAAACGAAGTTTGTTAACTTCGAGGCCCAGGCTCTACAGTTGATTGATATTAAGCAAACTGCGCTCTTTCATCTGATGGAAGAAATGGGGCTGGCGGCGTCCGAGAACTGGGTCTGGGCGTTACGCTCCCGTATCGAAGCTCCGGGACCTATTACCAACTACACAGTCGTCAAGTTGAACTACGACCCGATTACGCGTACGCCTTCCAGTTACGTGAACGACACATTGTACAGCTACGAGATCCTTGATTCGCCTAATATCGCAGATGCCTTCGAATTCATCGTAGATCCGCTGGGCTTCGGGTTTAACACTGTGTCCAGCAGCGGTTTTTTCTCTTTCCCCGGAGAGTTTTATACTGGCCTTACCCACGACGATGTCGGCGGATTAAAGTATCTGTATGATACCAATAATATCGTCGTGGAGACCGTTTTGCCGACAGTGACGGGCGGTGCGCCGCAAGCGCCGGGCGGTGGTGGTGGTGGTTCTTCAACCAACATTTCGCCGTGGTTGCCATTTTTCGCTATTACGAACGTTTTCGGTGGCACTAACGTCATTGGCGATACCAATGTATTTACCACGAATACGCTGGTTGGTGCAGCGCCACGTCCGGGCGTAAACAAGGTGCGATTCCAGAGGGTTGCCTTCGACTCGATTATTGGCAGTACGTTTGTTCCCATAACGAACCTTTATACGGACGTGTTTTTTACCAATGGCCGGCCTATGCTTCAGCCGGTGCAACGGGCGATCAGCGTTCCGGACTTTGTCTTCGCGGTTGAAGACCTTGGCGTGCTGACGCCAAGTGGACTTCCGCTAATATCGGCGCGCACGGTCGCCTTCGTTAACAACGACCCTATCAACGGCAGTTCGCTGTTGGGTGGCCCCGGCATTATCGCGCCGCCGATTCAAATCACATTCACGGACTTGTTTCCGGCATTCCTCAATTCAAATCCGTTCTTGGACGAACTGGGGGCAATCAATGTGGGAGTCTGGGGATCCTTTGATGGATCGACCAACGCGCCTGTCGTCTATCCCGCCGGCCAGAATTGGTCGTTGGATGCCTTGCGCAGCCTGATACTCGGGCCGGCGCCGTAGGAATGATCGACAATTTGCACAAATTTATGACCAAGGTCTTTGTTGTCTTTTTGTTGTGTTTGCTCACCGCTCTGCCGGGGTGGGCTACCGACCCGATTTACATCAATAATTCGCCACTCACGGTCGCGGATCTCCCTCCGCAAATCGACGCCACGAGGTTTGTCAACCGCAGCTCATTTGATGTTGCTACAGGCTTCATCTTCATTGGCGGAGGTTTCTTCTTTCTTGGGACCTCGTTGCAACCCTACGAAACGCTCAACACGGCTTTCTTTACGAACACGGCTGGCGCGAGTATGTCGGGATCGCCCGGTTTCCGGTTTACCTTCTTCACCAACAACACGCGCCTGGGGATGGAGTGGTGGGTAAACCAAGGCGTAGTTGGCGGCGACGCTTTGTTGCTGATTGATGCGACCAACATTCTGAACCGGGGCGATCTGTCCGTTGGCGAAACCGGGCTCCTTCGCCTGCGAGGCGGAACGGTTGATCTCCGGCGGAGCACGATGCTGGCCGGCCTGGGGCCCAATGCGCCGCCCCCATTCGGCGGTGACACGTTCGGCACGAATTTTTCGAACGCCTCGGGAGTCTCCACGATTTATTGGGGATTCGGGCTGAATAACCGAATCACCAACGATGCGCCGCCCGTGTTGTTAGCGCCCTTCACTAACTTTGGCGCCACTGTCGTATCTCCCTTGCATCAGGTCGTGCAGTTGGCTGGAAATGGCTTCTTCACCAATTTGACCAGCATCGGTGGCATGGGTTTCGCCCCGTTTGTGTTCACGAATACGCTCGGGCCGATGAATTACCAGGTGCAGGTCGTCTTTGTGCCCACGAACAGCAACCCCGATACTAATTTTGTCATGGATGTGCGATTTGTGCCCGGCCTCAGCCCGAACGGCGGCGCGGACGTCATTGTGGCATTTGAATCGATTGATCTTGACATTTTCTCGGGCGGCCTCGTTACCAACGGCGTCTATCTCGTGGATCACTCTGCGTTTACGACCAATATAACCGAAACGTGGCTAACTGGAACCGGGATCAATCGGCCACGCCGTCCGAGCACTTACGAATTCTTCCGCATTAAACCATTCGAGTGGGACTTGCCCATCAGCGTGCCCGGAACAAATCTTTTCAGTGGCGACATGCTTTATAACGAATCCTTTGCCTCGAACGAGGTTAACATGGGATATGCCGCTTACGCCGCGTCCTTTGCCAGCCCGGCTGCGACGAACAACATCATCATCGGAGGCACAAACCTCCCGCCGCCGGGCCGAATCGAAGTCTTCGGTGATGTGGTTAACCTTGACCGGGCGCGAATCAAGGCCGAAACGATCCTGCGAATTGAGGCGGAGAACTTGACCAGCAACAGGGTCGCCACAGTGGATGCGCCGTTCTTGAATTACGACTTCACGTCGCTGGAGCCGGCCCTGGTTATTCAGAATCTGGCTCCGCTAACCGTCCGTCGTTTCTCCGGCCAGATTTTTGCCTGGAGCGGTGTTTGGCAGAACACGATCACTAATGACATGGGAGACATTACTGTTGATTTTCACGTGTTAATTGTACAGCCGTTCGTGCAGACGATTGTCCCGGTGACCATCACCGATTTGTCATTGGCGTCCGAGAATCTTGTGATCACCGATTTTCTCACCGCGACCCGCTCTGTGAAGATCGATGCGCCGAGCTTGACTATTCTCGGTGGGCTGACGTTCCCTTTTGACTCAACCTATCACTGGGCACCTACAAACGTGATGAACCTGCTCAATTTCACGAACAGCGGGTCGGTCAATATTTCCGGAGCCGCCTTTTTCGGCACCGATCCGTCCGGATTTGATCTCAATCCTGTGCCTCCTCTTGAAAACTACGTGATCACCAGCAGCGGAAGTATCTCCGCGGCGAGCCAGATAATTCGGGCAGACAACGTCGAGGTAAGCGGGATAGTCGAGGCAAATATCGGGCTGATCTCGATCGAGGCAAACTCGATGACCTTGTCCGGGGGCGCGCTTGGCTCACTCTCCGATATACACATTGTTGCTAACACTCTTGCGGCGACGAACTCGATAATCATCGCGGACTTTTTCCGCGATGGCGGTCTCCTGACCATGAATATATCGGACTCCCTGGTGGATGGAGGTCCGAGCGGGATGAACAACTGGCTCAACTCCGACGGAAT
Organism: Limisphaerales bacterium; assembly: GCA_022616725.1. Lineage (GTDB taxonomy): Bacteria > Verrucomicrobiota > Verrucomicrobiia > Limisphaerales > JAKEEH01 > JAKEEH01. Next base: position 15,833 of record JAKEEH010000533.1, read on the forward strand.
GCATATGCTGACACTCCCAGCGGTCAGCGATCTCCTCGGCACGTATATCGCGAGTATTACCGATGCATTTGGCGAAGCCAATTATCTTTGGCCGGCAAACGACCTCGGCGCGTCCCCGGCGGGTTTTGTCAACAACCTCGCAGTGGGCCGGCTAATCCTGGATGGCGGAGCCGAGACGCTGTTCACCTTTGCAAGTGCCACTGGCGAGCAGGCAGCCATGTATGTTGCGTTCCTGGAGCTGCTTGGCTCCGCTACCGATCCGGCGTCCATCGAAATCGCCGAGAATTTCACGGTTTATTTCGCGGACTCCAATGTCGATCCGACGACGATTCACCCGCGATTCGTCCGCGTGGACGGCTTCGTGCCGCCAGCGCCTGCCCCCGTTCCCTCAACTGCACCGAAGACGATTAACGCCGCATTGCAGGAGAGTGTGACCCTCGATTCCGACGGGGACGGCGTCGTAAACGTGTTTGACACTACCCCATTTTTCACTTCGGATCAGATTGAATTGCACGTCGCGTTTGGAAGCGGACCGTCAAAGCAAACGGTTCTTTCCTGGACGGCTCCGCCCAACTCTATCTCGACGATTGAGTACAAGGACTCGTTGCAGGAGTCGGTCTGGCGGCCGAAGCCGCCCGTGGCGAATGGCGCCAGCTCGGCCGAACGACTAAGCATCGTGGATACTCTTTCCGATAACCTATCGCAGCAGCGGTTTTACCGTGTTCGGGTGAGGCAGCGGTAAGGCTAAGCGCCGAGGCAAGTCGCCTCCGCATGATGATAGTCATCGGATTGACTGGCGGGATTGGCATGGGGAAGTCCGCCGCCGCGTCAATCCTGGAACGGCGGGGTTTGCCGGTGATTGACACCGATGAACTGGCGCGTGAACTGGTGGAACCGGGACAACCTGCCCTGGAGGAGATTCGCGTGGCATTCGGCGATTCGATCATCGAGCCAGGTGGGCATCTGCGGCGGGATGAACTAGCGAAAATTGTTTTCGCCGATGCCTCCAAACGAGAGCAGCTCGAAGCCATCCTTCATCCGCGCATTCGTGAACGGTGGATGCGCGAGGTGGATCGACTCCGCGAGCAAGGGCGGGAGGCGGCGGTGGTGGTAATCCCTCTGTTGTTCGAAACCGGGGCGCAGAGTTCCTTCACCAACATCATCTGCACGGCCTGCTCCGAGACGACGCAACGCAGCCGCCTCGAAGCGCGTGGCTGGTCAGCGCAGGCGATTTCCCAACGCATGCAATCTCAGCTTCCGATTAATGAGAAGATGACTCGTTCGCACTTCGTGGTTTGGACGGAGGCTTCGCTGGAGGTCCATGAGCAACAACTGGAGAGAATCCGGCAGACTCTTTCGCTGAAAGCAAATCGGGACGGCTGAGTGAGGAGGTAAGTAGGTGAA